>DAHXON010000001.1:369-110802 GCA_027364875.1 Chloroflexota bacterium | reverse complement strand
CTCCCAACAACGGCAACAAGACCAACGCACCCCAGGTCACGGCCTCTTCCGCAGGGGGCGGCTCCGAGGCCACGCCTGCCGGCAACAACGGCGGCGATCTCGCGGGATCCGTCAACAAGCTCTCGGACATCACCAGTTATCGCTTCACCCTTGTCATGAAGGGCGGGACGTACGGCTCCATGCTCGGCCCCGACCCGATCAAGGGCACCGTGGTCATGAAGCCCACCAAGGCAGCCTACATGTCGTTCATGGGCATGGAGATCATCGAGGTCGGCGGCAAGACCTACACCAAGCTCGGCACCTCCTGGATACAGTCCGAGGACACGTCGAGCACGGCGATGGCGGACAGCTTTGCCCCGGACAAGCTCTTCGGCTCGTACGTGGGTAGCGCGGCCAGCGGCTACAAGGCCGTTGGTGAGGAACAGCGGAACGGCATGGCCACGATCCACTACCAGGCTGATGCCAGCATCATCGGCACCTACGGCAGCATGCTCGGAGTGACCGGCGGAACCTGGTCGGCGGACGCGTGGGTGGCCAAGGATGGCGGCTATCCGGTGGGCGTCTCCATCAAGTCATCGGGCGGCTCGGACGTTTTCGAGATGACCATGGATATCACCAACATCAACGACCCGGCTAACAAGGTCGAAGCTCCGATCTGATCGAGGCAAGTCGCGGCTACGTTGAGGCCCCGGCAATCGCCGGGGCCTCAACTTGCACTGTGCTAAACTCCCGCCGCTGCCGCGATTGCGGCGCGCCCGTGCGCCCGGCTTCCACCGGGCGGCGGAGACCACACGCAGCGACACCGCGTCGGAGCGGTGCCGGCGCCAAAGGCGAGCCCTGAGGCCCGGTTCCGGCACGAGCGCTGCGGAGGATACAACCGCAGGAGGTTCTTTCATGCCGTCCGCGTCGATGCGACAGCTCCTGGAGGCCGGCGTCCACTTCGGCCACCAGACCCGGCGCTGGAATCCCAAGATGAAGCCCTTCATCTTTGCCGAGCGCAACGGGATCCACATCATCGACCTCGCCCAGACCGTCAAGCGGCTCGACCTTGCCCTCGAGGCCGCGCGTGAGACCGTCGCTCGTGGCGAGTCCGTGCTCTTCATCGGCACCAAGAAGCAGGCCCAGGAGCCCGTCGCCGCGGAGGCGACCCGGGCCGGCCAGCCGTACGTCAACAAGCGCTGGCTCGGCGGCATGCTGACGAACTTCGTCACGATCAAGAAGCGCATCGCCCTGCTCGACCAGCTCGAGGCCCGCCAGGCTTCCGGCGACTTCGAGAGACTGACCAAGAAGGAGACCGCTCAGCTCGTCGAGGAGATGGAGCATCTGCGCGGCGCCTTCGGCGGCATCCGCAAGATGAAGCGCCTGCCCGGCATGGTCTTCATCGTCGACCCGCACCGCGAGCGCATCGCCGTCACGGAAGCCCGCAAGCTCGAGCTGCCGATCATCGGCACCGGCGATACCAACGTCGATCCGGACGAGCTCGACTACATCATCCCGGCCAACGACGACGCGATCCGCGCCATTCGGCTGCTCTGCCAGCTCGTCGCGGACGCCTGCATCGAAGGCCAGCGCGAGCGCGGCGCCCGAACCGCCGAGCCCGAATCGGTCGAAGTCGCGGCCGAAACGGTCGGCGAGGAGGCCGCCTCCGACGAGCTGGTCGCGGCCCTCGCGGGCGGCGCCGCTCTTACGTTCGAGCCGGATGCCGAGGATGAGATGCTTCTTCCCGGTGCCAGGATCGTGCCGGTGCATCAGCCCGAGCCCGAGGCCGACGAATCTCCTCGCAGCCACTGAGACACGCTGGCCCGCCGGGGGCGCGGCGAGTCGATCGCCGGCCCGCGGCCTCGGCCATTTCGAACCGATACGAGCCGGGCACACGGAATCAGGGGTCCGGCCAGACCACAGGAGATACCAGAACAGATGGCGACCATCACTGCGGAGACCGTCAAAGCGCTCCGCGAGCAGAGCGGGGCGGGCGTCATGGAGTGCAAGCGAGCCCTCGAGGAGGCCGGCGGCGACCTCGAGAAGGCCGTGGCGCTTCTCAAGGAGCGCGGCCAGGCGGCCGCGGCAAAGCGGGCGGATCGCGAAGCTCGCGACGGCCTGATCTCGAGCTACATCCACCCCGGGAGCCGCATCGGCGTGCTCATCGAGGTCAACTGCGAGACGGACTTCGTCGCTCGAACCGACGAGTTCCAGAAGCTGGTCCGATCGCTCGCGGTCCAGGTTGCCGGGCTTCGACCCGTCTACACGACGGTCGAGGCGATCCCGGCGGACGTGCTCGAGGCCAAGCGCGCGGAGCTGCTGGCGTCCGATACGGTCGCTGCCAAGCCGGAAGCGGTGCGAGCCCAGATCGTCGAGGGCCAACTCAAGAAGTGGTTCAGCGAGGTCGTGTTGACCGAGCAGCCCTTCCGCGACGAAGATCGGACCGTCGGCGCTCTGATCACTGAAGCCATCGCCAAGACAGGCGAGAATATCCGGGTGCGACGCTTCGTCCGCTTCGAACTGGGGGAGTAATCGTGAGCGAGGCTACCTCGGCGAATGACGACTCCGGCTCAGGCAAACCCGAGCCGGCCGCGGAAGGATCGAATCGTCCGGTCTACAACCGGATCCTGCTGAAGCTGTCCGGGGAGGCTCTCCTCGGCAGTCGCCAGTACGGCGTCGATCCCAACTTCTGCGCCTTCATCGCCGCCCAGGTAGCCAAGGTCCACCGCTCCGGCATCCAGATCGGGATCGTGGTCGGTGGCGGGAACATCTTTCGCGGGCTGGCCGCTGCCGCTCGCGGGATGGATCGCGCCACCGGCGACTACATCGGCATGCTGGCAACCGTCATGAACGCCCTGGCCCTCCAGGACGCTCTCGAGAAAGCCGGCGTCCAGACCCGGGTCATGAGCGCCATCGCCATGAACGAAGTCGCGGAGCCGTACATCCGGCGCCGGGCGGTCCGCCACCTGGAGAAGGGCCGGGTCATCATCCTGGCCGCCGGAACCGGTAACCCGTACTTCACCACGGACACGGCCGCCGCCCTGCGAGCGGTGGAGATCGGGGCGCAGGTCATCCTCAAGGCCACCAAGGTGGACGGGGTCTACGACGCAGACCCTGTCCAGAACCCCGAAGCCAAACGCTACGAACGGCTGACCTACTCGCAGGTCCTGGCCCAGCGACTCAAGGTCCTCGACGCGACCGCGGTTTCGCTGTGCATGGACAACGACATGCCGATCGTCGTCTTCGATCTGAACGAGCCTGAGAACATCACGCGTGTCGCCGCCGGCGAACCCGTCGGCACCCTGATAACCGGAGGCAGCCCCGCATGAGCAGCGAGACGTTGTCGGCCATCGAACACAAGATGGTTCGGGCTGTGGAGGTGCTCGAACGCGACCTGCAAGGCGTACGAACGGGTCGCGCGTCGACTTCGATCGTCGATCGGATCCTGGTCGAGTACTACGGCACGCCGACCTCCCTCAAGGAGATTGCCGGAGTCAGCGTCCCGGAAGCTCATCAGATCGTGATCCAGCCTTGGGACCGGACCGCTCTGACCGCCATCGAGAAGGCGATCATCAAGAGCGACATCGGACTCGTTCCCAACGTCGACGGTTCCGTGGTGCGGCTCAACATCCCGCCGCTCACCGAAGAGCGTCGCAAGGACCTCGTCAGGCAGGTCCACAAGCGCATGGAAGAAGCGCGCGTGGAGATCCGCGGCCTGCGCCGTGAGGCGGCGGAGCAGCTCAAGAAGGACGAGCACGACGGCAAGCTCGGCGCCGACGAAGGTCGCCGCGAGCTCGAGCAGCTCCAGAAGGTCACGGACAAGCACATCGCCGACGTGGACCACGTGGGCGCCGTGAAGGAGCAGGAGATCCTGGAGGTCTAGTGGACCAGAGGATCTCGCGCCCGACGGACGCTCCGGCGCTGGTGCACCGGGGCGCACGCGGGCTCGATGACCAGACACCCGCCGCCGTCGCGCCGGACGCGGCCCCCACGGAACCGTTCGTCGTCCCGCCGGAGGAGCTGCCCCGCCACGTGGCAATCATCATGGATGGCAATCGACGCTGGGCGAAGGCGCGCGGCCAGTCCGAGATGGATGGCCACTCCGCGGGCGTGGAGAACATCAGGGCAATCATTCGCCACTCGGTCCGGCGGGGCATCGCCGTCCTCTCGCTCTATGCGTTCAGTCGCGAGAACTGGGCCCGCTCCGACGACGAGGTGGCCGGCCTCTTCTTCCTGCTCGAGAAGGTCATCCGCAATGAGACCGCCGAGCTCAAGGAGCAGGGGGCACAGGTCCGGCTCCTGGGTCGGATGGACGAGCTGCCCGAAGGCGCCCGCGAATCCATCTCTCGCGCCGTCGCCGAGACCGCGGGCGGCCGGCGCCTCCAGCTCAACGTCGCCTTCAACTACTCCGGCCGCACGGAGCTGGTGGATGCCGCGCGCAGGCTCGTCTGCGAGCAGTCGCAGCCGGAGGCGATCGATGAGGCGGCGCTGGCCGCCTCGCTCTATACCGCGGGCCTGCCCGACCCGGACATGGTCATCAGGACCGGCGGTGAACAGCGGCTTTCGAACTTCCTGATCTGGCAGGCCGCCTACGCGGAGATCTACTTCACGGACGTCCTCTGGCCCGATTTCGGACAGAAGGAGTTCGACGACGCCCTGATCGAGTTTGCGAGCCGGCAGCGCCGGTTTGGGCGCTAGGGGGCCGCGGATGCTCCGCCAGAGGGCCCTGAGCGCGGCCATCTTCGTGCCGCCGCTGTTGATCGTCGTGGCCCTTGGCGAGCCGTTTTTCGGCGCGCTGATCGCCGTCTTCGTGGCCGCGGCCGCCTGGGAGGCCGCGCGGCTCGTCCGGGGCGCGGGGTACGCGGCCGTGCCGCTCGCGGCCGTGGTCGGTGGACTCATCGTGGCCGGCGACGTGGCCTCACTGGAACCGTTCCGACCGTACGCGGGCATGGGGATCGCCCTGGTGGTCGCGGCGGCGGGCATCGCCGCCTTCACTACCCGCGACACGAAGGTCGGCTATGCGGCGTGGATGGCGACCGCGTTCGTGGGTGTGTACGTCGGCCTCCTCGGCTGCCTGGTGCGGCTCGGCCAGGTGGCGCCGCCTCTGGCGGCCGACGCCCCGGCTGCCCAGCTGGGAGCGGAACGAGGCTGGATCCTGCTCGTGATCCTGCTCGTCTGGGCCTTCGACACCGGCGCCTATTGCGTTGGCGTCGTCCTTGGCAAGCGCAAGTTCCTAACCCACATCTCGCCGTCGAAGAGCTACTGGGGACTCGCCGGCGGTCTGGCAGCCTCGACGGCGGTGGCTGTCGCGGGCCTGTGGGCGCTCGGGCAGCAGCCGCTCCTGGGACTCGCCTGGGGCCCGCTCATCGGCGCGTTCGCCCAGGCCGGAGACCTTGCCGAGTCGATGCTGAAGCGCGCCGCGGGCGCGAAGGACTCGGGCACGCTCATCCCCGGGCACGGGGGCATACTGGACCGCGTGGACTCCTTCATCTTTGCCGCGCCCGTTGCGGCGGTCTTCGTGGCAGCGCTGGTCCGCTGACGTGGCCACTGCGCCCGGGGTCGCGGCGGGGGAGGGGATGAGCGGTTCGCCCGGCCTGGATCCCATCAGGATCGCCTTGCTCGGTTCTGCCGGCTCGATCGGCCGCCAGACGGTCGACGTCGTCACCCGCAACCCCGGTCTGTTTCGAGTCGTCGCACTCGCGACTGGCTCGCAGGCCTCATTGCTCGAAGAGCAGGCCCGCCTGCTGCGACCCGCGGCCGTCGCCCTGCCGGGCGCGAATGCGGCGCGTCTCGACCTGCCGGCCGGCGCCGAGCTCATCGGCGGTGAAGACGCCCTCGAAGCGCTGGCCACTCGTCCGGACGTCGACATGGTGGTAGTGGCCACGAGCGGCCTGGTCGCGCTGCGATCGGTTCTCGCGGCGCTGGGAGCGGGCAAGGTCGTAGCCACGGCCAACAAGGAGACGCTCGTGGCCGGCGGCCATCTGGTCATGCCCCTCGTTCGAGAGCTGGCCGCGCGAGTGGCTCAACAAAGCCCCCGCGATCCGATGGCCCATCCACTCGGCTGGCTCCGGCCCATCGACTCGGAGCATTCGGCGATCTGGCAGTGCCTGGTGGGCGAGGACCACGCCGACATCGGTCAGCTGATTCGCACCGCGGCCGGTGGGCCCTTCCTTGACACTCCTGTCGCGGATCTCGCGACGGTGACGCCCGCGCAGGCCCTCCGCCACCCCACATGGACGATGGGGGCCAAGATCACGATCGATTCCGCGACCATGGCCAACAAGGGTCTGGAGATCATCGAGGCTCGCTGGCTGTACGACGTTCCGCTGCCGGCGATCTCGGTCGTGATCCACCCGCAGAGCGTCGTCCATTCGGCGGTCCGGTTCGTGGACGGCTCGCTCAAGGCCCAGCTCGGAACGCCCGACATGAGATTGCCAATCCAGTACGCGCTCACTTACCCGCGCCGGAGGCCATCGCCGGCCACCCCGGTGGATCTGATTGCGGCAGGTCGCCTCGACTTCCGCGCCCCCGATGAACGCCGTTTTCCGGCTCTGCGGCTGGCCCGCGAGGCCGGCGAATCCGGTCCGCGAGCGAGCGCCGCGCTCATCTCCGCCGACGAAGTCGCCGTGGCGCGGTTCCTCGGTGGTACCCTCGACTATCCCGGCATCGTCCGGGTTCTTACGGAATCGGTAGCCAGGTTCGGCACCGGAGGGGCGTCTGAGCCGTCACTCCAGGAGATCATCGATCTAGATGCGGAAGTCAGACCCTTCGCGGAGGCCATTCGGTGACGATTGACGGGCTCTTGTTCGTGGCCACGGCCATCCTGGCGACGCTGGCGATCATCTTCATCCTGGTGCTCGTCCACGAGCTGGGCCATTTCGTGACGGCGAGGCTCGTCGGCATCCGGGTGCTCGAATTCGGAATCGGCTTTCCGCCCCGGGCGAAGGTGCTTGCCCGCCGCGGCGAGACGGAATACACGCTGAACTACCTGCCGATCGGCGGTTTCGTCCGGATGGAAGGCGAAGACGCGGACTCGGACGACCCCCACTCGTTCAACAACGCCGGGCTGCTCCGCCAGCTGCTCGTCCTGGTCGCCGGAGTCACGATGAACGTGATCACGGCGTTCCTGCTGTTCTTCGTGGTGGCCTGGCTGTTCAGCCCCGGCGAGTCGGTCAGCAATGTGTACATGACCCCGGGCGGTCCAGCCCAGACCGCGGGCCTCGCGAACGGCGTCACGATCGAGTCTCTCGACGGCCAGCGCTACGGCTTCATGAGCAGCCAGGATCTCATCGGCGCGATCCAGGAGCATCCGAACCAGGTCGTCACCGTCGGCTACATCGACGCTTCAGGCAGTCACAAGACTGTCCAGCTGCGGCTGGGCGCCAACGCCGATGGAAAGGGCGTGCTCGGCATCCAGTGCGCACCCGTCCTCACCTCGACTACCAGCTGCAGCTTCAAGCTGGTGGTGACCTACTCGCCGACGAATCCCGCGGCGGCTCTATCGACGGCCGCGGATCAGACGTGGACCTCGCTCCGGCTGATCACCGGCGCAGTGGGCAACATCGCGGGCCAGGTCGCGAGCAATCCCGGTCAGGCTCCGGCCGGCGTCTCGGGCCCCGTTGGCATCACCCAGGTCGTCGGCGTCGTGCTCCAGGATTACGGCTTCGTCATCCTGCTGCTGCTCGCCGGCCTTCTGTCGGCCAACCTGGCTCTGATCAACGTGCTGCCGATCCCGCCCTTCGACGGCGGCAAGATGGCCATCATGGTCATCAAGAAGGCATTCGGGGTCCGTGCGGTGACCAATTACGAGATCGTCACGAACCTCATCGGCTTTGCCCTGCTCATGGCTTTCGTGCTCTGGATCAGCTTCTTCGACGTGATCCGGATCGGCTCGGGCGGATAGCGTGGAGACGTTCAGGCCGCGCCGCGCGTCCGCCGCGGTGGACGTAGACGGCGTACTCGTGGGTGGCGGCCATCCGATCGTGGTCCAGTCGATGACCAACACGGACACCGCGGACGCCGACGCCACGGCACTGCAGGTTGCCCGGCTGGCCAACGCGGGCTCGGAGCTGGTCCGGATCACCGTCAACACGGAGGCGGCCGCGGCCGCGGTTCCGGAGATAGTCCGAAAAGTGCACGGCCTTGGCGTGGCCGTCCCGATCGTCGGCGATTTCCACTACAACGGCCACAAGCTCCTGGCCGAGTATCCCGAGACGGCTCGGGCGCTGGCGAAGTACCGGATCAATCCCGGCAACGTCGGCCCCGGCCGCCATCACGACGACCACTTCTCGACGATCGTGCGGATCGCCATCGACAACGGCAAGCCTGTCCGCATCGGCGTCAACTGGGGCTCGCTCGATCAGGCGGTCCTGGCCGAGCTGATGGACGCCAACGCTCGTCTGGCGGAGCCTCGCGACTCCCGCGAAGTCATGATCGAGGCGATGGTCGAATCGGCGATCCGATCGGCCGAGCTCGCCGAGTCGACCGGACTGGCGCACGACCGGATCATCCTCTCGGCCAAGGTTTCGGGCGTCCGGGATCTGGTCGAGGTCTACCGGCGCCTGGCGGCGCGCGGCGATTACGCGCTCCACCTGGGCCTGACCGAGGCGGGCATGGGCATGAAGGGGACCGTCGCCTCGACGGCCGGCCTGTCGCTGCTGCTCGCCGAGGGGATCGGGGACACGATCCGGGTTTCGATCACGCCGCAGCCGGGTGGCGACCGCACCGAAGAGGTGGCCGTCGCCCAGCAGGTCCTTCAATCGCTGGGCATCCGATCGTTCCTGCCCCAGGTTTCCTCGTGCCCGGGCTGCGGCCGCACGACAAGCACCTATTTCCAGGAGCTCGCCTCGGACATCCAGACGTACCTTCGCGACCAGATGCCCGTCTGGCGCGAAGGCCATCCCGGCGTGGAGGAGCTGCGCGTGGCGGTCATGGGCTGCGTCGTGAACGGCCCCGGAGAATCGAAGCACGCCGACATCGGCATCAGCCTGCCGGGCACGTTCGAGGATCCGGTGGCGCCCGTCTTCGTCGACGGCGCCCTGGACCGGACGCTCCGTGGAGACCACATCGCCGACGAGTTCAAGGCGCTTCTCGACGGCTACGTCGAGCGGCGGTTCCCCAGAGCCGGCGCGGCCACGTGGCGGAACTCGTAGGCGACCTTCAACCGGCCGCTCGGGCCACTCGGGCCGCTCGCGAGACTCAACAGGCGCGCCAACGGCCCAAGCCGCCAGAGAAGGCCGGGCTCGAAGCTGCGAGACGTCTCAACCCAGCCATACCCGGACAACAGATGACCGTCCGCGCCGGCGATGGCAGACGTCTGCGCCGCCGTTCCCTCGTACTCGACCGTGTGCCGGTCGCCCGTGGAGGCAGGCCGGTCATACCACGACAGCAGGTGATCGCCCGGATGTTTGGGTGGAAGCATGCACCGGTGCCCGTCCAGCTCGCCTTCGCAGCGGCCCCAGGCGTGCGGACCCGGATGCGAGGGCGCCTTGACGCATCGATATCCCTCCTCGTCCGTTGCGGGGCAGCGGAGCCAGTTCGCCAGGTCGAACTGGGAGGAGCTCATGGTCGGCCTCGGCGGTCCCCGGAAAGGTGACGCAGGGAAGACGGCATGCTCGTGAACCTAGACCAGCGCGGCCAGCTCGAAGACCAGAAGCACGACGGCCAGGCCGCAGACCGCGTACTCCGTGATCATCGCTCCTCGGCCGGTCGACTGAACGGCGAAGCCTGCGCGGCGGCTCGGAATGACCGCTCGCTCCTGCGCCGCCACGTCGTCGATGGAGGCAAGCGGGGCGGCCAGCCCGTGGACTTCGGCGAACCGCTCGCAGGCGTCCATGTGGCGGCGGTAGACGTCGGCGGGGCGGCCGGCAACGTTCCGCTGCTCGATCATCGGCAGGTCGATGCGCAGCGGCCGGACGCCGGCTGCAGTCACCACGAGCGAGGCGTCCGGCCAGTAGGTCGCGAAGGTCAGCGCCCGGTCCGGAGCCAGGAAAGCGGCCGAGACTCCGTCGCGTTCCAGGAATGCCCAGTCCGGCTGCCACTCCTGCCAGGGAAAGCGCCGTCGCAGCTGGCCAGCCAGCCGGAAGCCCAGGCTCCGCAGCTCGGCGCGAGTCTGTTCGAGGTCTTGCGGCAGATCGCCGTCGGCGGCCTCGACGGCTTCGAGCTCGAGCGCCGCGAAGCCCGCGAGCGTGCCTTTGCGATAGGCGTGCCAGGCCCACGTCCAGCCGAGCAGCAGCAGGGGCTCCAGCGCCAGCGTGAGAATGGCGAGGGTCCGGCCTCCGGCTGAACCCGCCAGCGAGCTCGCCACGAAGATGGCGAGAGTGGCCGCGACGAAGAATCGAACCTTGACGAGCTGCTCGAGCAGCTTCAACCGGCACCTCCGGAGCGTTCGCGCGGATGTCGCGCGCCGGTCCATTCTAGGGAGCGGGACGCCGGGCGATCTCAGTCGGGCAGCTGGTCGCGGCTCCTCGAGGGCATGCCGCCCGCCGCGAGGCTAGTAGCCGCTGCTCCCGGAGCCGTTGTTGCAGGCCGCGAGCACGATCGGGAGAGCGGCGATGGCGAGCCACCAGATTCGCGAGCGGACGACCACCGGCACGCGGGCGACCTTCCTGGGGCGGAAAGGCGCCGAGACTGTCTCGCGCAATCGTGGACGAATCGACGGAACAAAAGAGACTCCAGCTGCTGCCGGGCATCCACCCGGCATAGCAGCTACGCCGCCGTGGGGCCATCCGGTTCACGTCCGGTCGCCGGGTTGCGCTGCATGCGCGCTGGGTCGCGGGAAGTGGGCTTCGGGCGGCGAAGTCTCAGGCCGAGGCTGGCGCCAGCACCAGATTGCGGAAGAGGTGATCGAGCATGGCCTCCGGATCCTCGGTCATGCCCGTGTGCGGCTCGGAACGCTGGACGATCGTGCTGTGCGGCGAAGACAGCCAGTGAAATCTCTCCGACTGCGACATGCAGGCGATCGGGCCGGCCCCGGCCGCACCCTCGGCGACTCGGACGATGGCCTCGAGCTGCGCGGCGATCTCATCCGCGTCCGCGCTGGGATCTAGTGCCAGGAGCCGGGCCCGGTCCAGCCCGACGCGCGCCCCGAGGAACTTCTTCTCCCGGCAGAACAGGACCACGCCGACGTTGATGAACTCGCCGCGCTCGACGTGCGGCACCGCCCTCACCACCGTGTAGGCGAACGGGCTACGCGACTCGGACACGTTCCGCCTCCTCCGCGAACGTGCGCGGCGCCTCGAGCCGGCGCACCAGGTAGTCGACGTAAGCCGTGCGGTGGGCGGCCGGGGTCGAGAGGTCGGGCCTCTCGGGCCGATCCGGCCGGGCCGTCTCCGGCCTCAGCCATTCGTCGGGGACGAGGGCCACGATCTGCTCGAGCAACGCGGGCGTGAGCCTGGACGCCAGCCTCTCGTCTGCCGCCAGGATCGAGCTCGAGTACGGCAGCAGGACGTTCGACCTGATCTCGACCATCGGCCGACGGGCGTGGCCCTCCGGATCGCGCCAGGTGTGGTGGACGTAGAGCGCGGAGCCATGGTCGATGAGCCAGAGGCGCTTGTGCCAGACGAGCAGATTGGTGTTTCGGGCGTCCCGATCGACGTTGGTGACGAGCCCGTCGAACCAGACGACTTCGGCGCACAGCTCGGGCGGCGGGCGGAACCCGGTGGCCGGGTCGAATCCGAGAGAGCCCGGCAGGAAGTCCAGGCCGACGTTGAGGCCGCTGCTCCGCTGGAGCAGCTCGCGTATCTCCGCGTCGGGTTCCGCGGCGGCCAGCTGCGGATCGAAGTCGAGCAGCACGATCTCGGGCACGAGCAACCCGAGAGCACGGCCTATCTCACCGGCGATCAGCTCCGCGACGAGGGCCTTCTCACCGTGGCCGGCGCCGCGGAACTTGGCGACGTACAGCCCGTCGTCGTCCGCTTCGACGATGGCCGGCAGCGAGCCGCCTTCGCGCAGCGGGGTCACGTACCGGGTGGCGGCCACTCGTCGGATCATGCGCGCAGTATCGACGCCCCGGACGCGGCGCGCTGGCACTGTCCGCGCTCCGAGGCGCGGAGCAAGGCTCCGCTTCGATCGATCCCGGGCGGTTGGAGCTAGCGACCTCCGCCGCCGAGGATCCGTGGATCGACGTGGGAGGACTCCGAGATCGGCATCCCGGGCGTCTCGGCTGGATGCCGGTCGCTCGCGCCCCAGGCCTCACCGCCGGCGCGGTGTCGCTCGCGCGCGACTCGCCGGCGCTCGGCGCGTGGCGCGAGCGTCACCGGGCGGAGACCCGACGACAGCCAGGTCAGCAGACGTCCCAGGCGAGGTCGAAGTCCCATCGGAGCACATCCTACAAGGCTGCGCGCTTCCATCTCCGCGGTGCTGCGCGCCACGATCTCCGCGCCTGAAGTCCGCCTGGCACGTTCAGGCGCTACGATTGGGCAGCCAGCGACTTCGGATCGCCCAGGAGGAGGAATTCGTGCCCAAAGAGGGTTTCGTCACCAGCATTACGCGCCAGTCCGAAGACTTCTCGGGCTGGTACAACGACGTCGTCCTCAAGGCTCAGCTGGCCGACTACTCACCGGTTCGCGGCTGCATGATCATCCGGCCCTACGGCTACGCCATCTGGGAATCGATGCAGGGCGAGCTGGATCGCCACATCAAGGCGACGGGGCACGAGAACGTCTACTTCCCGCTGTTCGTTCCGCGCTCGCTCCTGGAGAAGGAAGCGGAGCACGTCGAAGGCTTCAACCCTCAGGTCGCCTGGGTGACCCACGCCGGCGGCAAAGCCCTCGACGAGTGGCTGGCAATTCGTCCCACTTCGGAAGCGATCATCGCCGACAGCGTGAAGGACTGGATCCAGTCCTACCGCGATCTGCCGCTGCTCATGAACCTGTGGAACAACGTGGTCCGCTGGGAGATGCGGACCCGGCTGTTCCTGCGCACTACTGAGTTTCTCTGGCAGGAAGCGCACACGTTCCACGCCACTCAGGAAGAGGCGGCCGAAGAAGTCGCCACGGGTCTGGAGTGCTACCGCGCGGTCTCGGAGGACTGGCTGGCCATCCCGGTCATCAAAGGCCGCAAGACCGACAGCGAGAAGTTCCCGGGCGCGGACTGGACCTGGTCGATCGAAACCATGATGAGAGACCGGAAGGCGCTCCAGGCGGGAACGAGTCACATGCTCGGCCAGAACTTCGCCCGGGCCGCCGGGATCGAGTTCCTGGACCGGGACAACGTCCGCAAGAATCCGTTCGGAACGTCGTGGGGCTACACAACCCGTATGGTCGGCGCCACTGTGATGGTCCACGGCGACGACTCGGGCCTGGTCCTGCCGCCCAACGCCGCGCCGGTCCAGGTGGTGATCGTGCCCATCTTCCGCAAGGACGAAGAGCGCGCGGCCGTCGCCGAGGCGATCGATCGCTTCCAGGCGGCCCTTGCCGGCACCCCCGAGGGCAAGGCCGTTCGGGTCAAGGTGGACTGGCGCGACGAGTCCCCAGGCTTCAAATACAACCACTGGGAACTGCGCGGGGTGCCGTTCCGGATGGAAGTCGGTCCTCGCGACGTGGCGGCCAACCAGGCGATGCTCGTCAAGCGCGTGGACCGATCCAAGGAGGCCGTCCCGCTCGACCGGCTGGCGGCCGAGCTGCCGGCTCGCCTCAAGGCCTACCAGGCCGAGCTGTTCGGGCGCGCCCTGGAGTTCCGAGAATCCAACACCTTCCACGTCGACACGTACCAGCAGCTCAAAGACGGGTTGGACGGCACCGGCGGCTTCTTCATGGCTCCGTGGTGCGGCGACGCGAAATGCGAGAAGCAGGTCAACGACGAAACCGGGGCAACCATTCGGTGCATCCCCTTCGACTCCCCGGACGAGAAGGGCAAGTGCATGGTCTGCGGTCGCGAGTCTGAGCGACGGGTTCTGTTCGCCCGGGCCTACTGAGGAGTTGCGATGAATATCCGTCGCGTGCCGGTGCCGCATCGAGTCGCGACCAATCCGGGCGCGATGTAACCCATCGAGAGCCGGAGTCGCTGCGGCGGGCTTCTACGGCCCGAACGAAAACGAGGGAGGGTCCGATGTCCGAGGGCTCGGGAGGCGATCCCAGGGAAGCCGATCGGTTCGATTGGGGACGAGGCGGCGCGCCGGCTCCGAATCCGCCGGGCCTCGCAGATCCGCCCTCGCCTGCCGCCGGTCCGGGTCCGAACATAGGCCCGTCACAGCCGCCAGCTCCACCCCAGGCGCAGCCTCAGCGCTCGGATCAGCCGCCCACCGGCTACCCCCAGTACCCGGGCTACCCGCAGTACCCCGGCTACCCCCAATACCCCGGCTACGCGCAGTTCCCCGGCTACTCTCAGTACCCGGCCCAGCAATCCGGTTCGCCATACTGGCCCGCCTGGCCGCCCCCGCCGCAGCCGATCTCGAAGGCCGGGCGCAACGGCTGCCTGCTGGGCTGCGGCATCGCGATGGCCGCCTTTGTGTTGTTCGTGGTCGGCGTGATCGCCCTGATGGCGACGATCCTCTTCCCGGCAATCAGTACCTCGCAGCAGATAACCGACGCCTCGGGCGGCCAGGTCCGATACACGAGCTACAGCTGGTACAACGGCGTGGGGGAGTTCTCCGTGTACCTTGCGCAGGACGTTCCGGATTCCGCGGGGGCCCAGGTCGCCTGCCAGGTCGTGAGGCCGACCCTGCGAGGGACCAGGTTCGAGGGCGACCACTTTGCCGTCTACAACAACGACGGCTATCTCGTTGCCGACTGGCGCACGCCCTGCGGGTAGACTTCCGGCCCGTCCGTAGGCGTTCTCGTGAGCTTCGGCTCACTCCGCCGAAATTCGCCTCTCAACCCGGTTCACGTGCGGGTTCCACGAGGGCCGTCCCTTGGATGGTCCGGTAGGGCCGTGTATACTCTGCGCAAATTACCGGCCGCTCTGACGTGGGTGACCCCCACGTCTTTTGTTGAGCGGCTGGTGGCACCGGCGGCGAGTCGTCGGTCGAGGTCCAACCAGCCGGCGCCCGCGCAGGGCCCGGCGTAAGCGGACGGTAGGCGCGAAGTGAGTCGAGATTTCGTCGGCGCCCTTCTGCAGCTAAACGCTGAAAAGGGCGTCTCTCGGGAGCAGCTGATTCGGACCGTTGAAGAAGCGATCCAGTCGGCTTATCGGCGCACGCCCGGCGACGAGGACGTCCAGGTCCGGATCGACGGCGACTCCGGCAAGGTGCGCGTCTTTCGAGCCCGTTTCGTGGTCGAGGAGATCGAGGATCCGGCCACGCAGATGACGGTCGAAGAAGCGCGCAAGGTCCAGCCGGACGCCGAGCTCGGCGATCTGATCGAAACCGAGCAACTCGACCAGGAGGCTTTCGGCCGGATCCACGCCCAGACCGCCAAGCAGGTGGTTCTCCAGCGGCTCCACGAGGCCGAGCGGAACGTCGTCTTCGATCAGTACGCCAGCCGCGAGGGCGAGCTGATCACCGGGACCGTCTCCCGAATCGAGCCCCGCGCCATCATCCTGGACGTCGGCAAGGCCGAAGCCATCCTCTCCACCACGGAGCAGTCGCCCCTGGAGCACTACCGCATCGGCCAGAACGTGAAGGCCTACGTGCTCGAGGTGCGGCGCAGCGCCAAGGGCCCGCAGATCTACGTCAGCCGAACGCACAAGGGCTTCCTGCGACGCCTCTTTGAGCTCGAAGTGCCGGAGATCCATGCCGGCACGGTCGAGATCAAGGCAATCGCCCGGGAAGCCGGCAGCCGGTCCAAGGTTGCTGTGGCCAGCCGCCAGCCGGGCCTGGATCCGGTCGGCGCCACGGTCGGCCAGCGCGGCGCCCGAGTGCAGGCAGTCGTGGCCGAGCTCGGCGGCGAGAAGATAGACGTCATCGAATGGTTCGAGGACGCGTCGGCCTTCGTCGCCAAGGCGTTGAGCCCGGCCCAGGTCATCGAAGTCCGGATAGACGAAGAGCACCGCATCGCCAATGTGGTCGTCCCGGAGCGGATGCTTTCGCTGGCCATCGGGCGAGAGGGGCAGAACGCACGGCTCGCGGCCAAGCTGACGGGCTGGCGCATCGACATCCGAAGCGACGTCTCGGTGGCGGAAGCCGCCCGGGCGGATCATCACGACGAGATATCGGGCAACGGGACGGTCATCGCCGAACCCGAGTCCGAGCCCGAGCCCGAGCAGGAGCCAGTCGCCGAGCCCGAAAGCGCGACGGCAGCGACGGCGGCCCCGGTCGAGGCGGAGGGCGACGCGCAGCCTGTGGCGGCGGCCTCTCCGGAACCTGATAAGGAGCCCGTCGAGGCAGCCGCGGCGCGGCCGAGCAGGCGAAAAGCGGCTCGAACGGCCAAACCGGACGACGAGGAGGTGTCCCCGTAGTCCGGGGCGCGCCGCCGCGGCGCTTCCCGACCCGGACGTGCGTCGTCTGCAGGACGGCGCGGCAGAAGCGAGAGCTCCTGCGAGTGGTTCGCACGCCCGACGGGCGGATCGTCGTCGATCCCAGCGGCCGGATGGCCGGCCGCGGGGCATACCTGTGTGATAGAGAAGAATGCCGGCAGAATGCTGTCGACAAGGGATCTCTCCAGCGAGCGCTGGAGGTGCCAATCCCGGCGGAGCTCCGGGCCGAGCTGACAGGGGAGGCGATTCTGAGGATCGAAGGAGGAGATAGTCGTGGCCAAGAGTAGGAGCGGTACCAGGGGCAGACGAGGCCCTCGAAAGCCCGTCCGCCGCGACCTCAACGGCCAGGGCGTCGCGGCTCAGGTCGCCGAGCCGCGTGAGCGCGGCGCGATCGAGCTTCCTTCGACGATCACCGTCAAGGACCTCGCGGATCTGCTGGACGTCAACCCCGCGGACGTGATCCGCGAGCTGATCAAGAGCGGCATCTTCGCCAACATCAACCAGGGCATCGACCGTGAGACTGCGTCGCTCGTCGCCGAAGAGCTCGGCTTCGAGACCGCGGAGGCAGCTCCGGTCGGCGTTGCCGCGAATACGGACGGCTCCTCGGCCGAGACCGCTCCCGTCAGCGCCGCCACCAAGGAGCAGCTCTACGAGGAGGACGATCCGAGCCTCCTCCAGCCGCGCGCCCCGATCGTGACCGTCATGGGCCACGTCGACCACGGCAAGACGTCGCTCCTGGACGCCATCCGGACCACCAAGGTCGCGGCCGGCGAGCGCGGCGGCATAACCCAGCACATCGGCGCGAGCGAAGTCGTCAAGGACGGCCGGCACATCGTCTTCCTGGATACCCCGGGCCACGAAGCCTTCACCGCCATGCGTGCTCGCGGCGCGAAGGTGACGGACATCGCGATCGTCGTGGTCGCGGCCGACGACGGTGTCATGCCCCAGACGCTCGAGGCGATCGACCATTCGCGCGCCGCCAAGGTGCCGATCATCATCGCCCTCAACAAGATCGACAAGCCGGACGCGAACCCGGACAAGGTCAAGAACGAGCTCGCCGAAGCGGGCGTGGTGGTCGAGGAGTACGGCGGCGACGTGCCGATGGTTCCCGTGTCCGCGAAGGCGCGATTGGGCCTCGACGAGCTGCTCGAGATGATCAACCTGGTGGCGGACCTCCAGGAGCTCAAGGCCAACCCGAAGCGGCCCGCGATCGGCACGATCGTGGAAGCCGAGCTCGACAAGGGCCGCGGCCCGGTCGCCACGGCGCTGGTCCAGACCGGAACGCTGCGCGTCGGCGACGTGATCGTCGTCGGGGAGACCTACGGCAAGGTGCGCGCTCTCGAGAACGCGGCCGGGAAGCGCATCACGAAGGCCGGACCGTCGAGCCCGGCGGTCGTGCTCGGTCTCGCGGACGTTCCCCAGGCGGGCGACATTCTGCGCGTCGTGGATGACGAGAAGACGGCCCGAACCATGGTCGAAGAGCGAAAGGCCGCCACGGCGGCGCGCTCCGAGGGCACGGGCAAGACCACTCTCGAAGACCTTTACGCCCAGATCCAGGCCGGCCAGACCAAGGAGCTTCGGATCATCCTCAAGGCCGACGTGTCGGGTTCTCTCGGCGCGATCGTTCACGCGCTCCAGCAGCTCTCGACCGAGGAAGTCCGCATCAACGTCATCCACGAAGGCGCGGGCGACATCACGGACAACGACATCATGCTGGCGTCTGCGTCGAACGCGATCGTGGTCGGCTTCAACACCAAGGTGACGGACACGGCTCGCCGCGCCTCCGAATCCGAGAAGGTGGACGTCCGCCTCTACGACATCATCTACAAGCTCACGGACGACATCTCCGCGGCTCTCCGCGGCATGCTCGAACCGGAGATGGTCGAGACGGTCGAAGGACGGGCGGAGGTCCGGCAGATCTTCCGCGTCGGGAAGTCGGCGGTCATCGCGGGCTGCTACGTCACGGACGGCCGGATCGTCCGCGGCGGCGGCGCGCGGATCTGGCGAGGCGGCCGGATCGTGCTCACGGACCGTATCGAGGGTCTGCGCCGCTTCCGGGACGATGTGCGGGAAGTGGCCACGAACTTCGAATGTGGCATCAGTCTTGCCGGCTCGAACGACATCGTGGAAGGTGACATCATCGAGTGCTTCACCCAGCAGATGGTGAGCCGGGCGGCCCGTTGAGCCCTACCGACCCCCGCAGCGGGAGCGGCCAACTCGGATGACGCAAAGAACCGATCGGATCGACGAGCTTCTCCGCCAGGAGATCGGCCGGGCGCTGGAACGCGAAGTGACCGACCCTCGGATCGGCTTCGTCACCGTGACCGACGTCGAAACCAGTCCGGATCTAGCTCATGCGCGAGTCTGGGTGAGCATCATCGGGACGGCCGAGCAGCGCAAAGCCAGCATGGCCGCGCTGCGCAAGGCGATGCCGTTCATCAGGCACGGTCTCGGCTCCAAGATCCGGATACGCCGCATCCCCGAGCTCGAGGTACGGCTGGACGAGACGGCCGAACGCGGGACGCGGGTGATGCACCTCCTCGACGAGCTCGCCGCCGGCCACGACGCCGGCGACGTCACCCCGCTGCCCGAATCGCTGCCCACGCCGGTGCCGCGCCTGCCGCACGCCGGCGACTCGGAGGATCCGGTGGCCGCGCAATCGGCCGCCGAACCGTCCGCTCAGCCGCCGGCCGAACGTAGCCGTCGGAGGCCGACTCGACAGCGGACCCGATCCGTGCCCGATCAGCGGAGGCGTCGATGACGGAGGTCGCGGCCCGAGTGGATCTGAGCGCGTACGCGGCCGCGGTCCCCGACGAAGTCCTGGCGCGCCTGCGGAGCGCGAAGCGGGTTCTGACGGTCTGCCACGAAAACCCCGAGGCAGACGCGCTCGGCTCCGCGCTGGCAACGGCGCTGCTCGTGGAGAGCCTCGGCGGAACCGCCACGCCTGTATGCGCCGATCCGATGCCGGAGATGTACAAGTTCCTGCCCGGCATGGATCGATTCCGTCGCGAGCCGGACCCCTCGATCGACTACGACCTCCTCGTCGTCGTCGACTGCGGCGAGCTGGAGCGCGTCGGCCCGATCCTGGAGACGCACAAGGAACTGTTCGAGCGGCTGCCGATCCTCGACATCGACCATCACGCCTCCAATCGCCGCTTCGGCGCCTTCGACTGGATCGACCCGCGCAGCTCGGCGACGTGCGAGATGGCGACGCTGGTGGCGTGGCGCCTGGGCGTGCCCCTGGATTCCTTCGGCGGGATGCTGGCCAGCGCCCTGGCGGGCGGGGTGATCATGGACACGGGCAGCTTCCAGCACCCCAACGTCACGCCCCGAACAATGGTCGTGGCTGCGGCTCTGAGGGAAGCCGGCGCGCCGCTCAGTGAGATCGCGCGGCGGCTCTACCGTTCCAAGCCCAACACCCAGCTGGTTCTGTTCGGCCGCGTCCTCGCCCGGATGGGCTCGCAGCTGGACGGGCGCCTCGTCTGGTCCACTCTCGAACTCGCGGATCTCGTCGCCAGTGGCGCGGATTCGGCCGAGTCGGAGGGCCTGATCGACCTGCTCGCCCAATCGTCCACGTCGGAGGCCGCGATCCTGTTCAAGGAAGGGACCAACGGTGTGACCCGGATCAGCGTTCGAACGCGCGACGGCGGCGTGGACGCCACCGTGCTGACCGGCGCGTTCGGCGGCGGCGGGCACGCCAGGGCGGCCGGCGCGACGGTGGATCTGCCGCTCGGCGAGGCCCGGCAAGCCGTACTGGCGCGGGCGGCCGAGCTCGTGGCCGTGGTCAAGCGTTAGCCGTGGACGAGGCCGCTCTTACGCCTGCCGCGCTGCGCCCGCTTTCCACACAGAGAGCTCCGGGCCGCGGCGTGGACGGAATCCTCGTTGTCGCCAAGGAACCCGGCCACACGTCGCACGACGTCGTGGCGCTCGTCCGGCGTCTGACCGGCACCAAGCGTGTGGGTCACGGCGGCACGCTCGATCCGTTCGCCGCCGGAGTGCTGCCTGTATTCGTCGGAATGGCGACACGCCTGGTCGAGTACCACATGGCCGACGACAAGGCCTACCGCGCCACGGTCTGCTTCGGTGCCACCTCGGAGACGGACGATCGCGACGCCGAGCTCGTCTGGACGGGTGCGCCGTCGCCGTCGCGCGCCGCCGTGGAGGCTGCGCTGGCCGATTTCCGCGGCCCGATTCTCCAGCGTCCACCGGCCTATAGCGCCCTGAAGGTCGGCGGGCGTCGGGCCTATCAGCTCGCCCGGGCGGGGACTCCGCTCGAGCTCGCGCCCCGGGCCGTCGTGATCCACCGATTGGACCTGGTGGAATGGGACGACACGGACCCGACCCGGCCGCTCGCCGTCGTCGAGGTGGTCTGCGGCGCCGGGACCTACATCCGGTCGCTCGCCAGAGACCTCGGGGCGAAGCTGGGTTGCGGCGCATACCTTGGAGCCCTGACCAGGACCGCCTCTGGTCCGTTCGACCTGGCGGCCGCGCACTCGCTCGACGAGGTACGGCGGGCGGCCGCCGAGGGACCGGCTGCGGTTGCGGCGTTGATGCTGCCGATCGACGCGGGCCTGGACGGGCTGCCGAACGCGGTGCTGTCTCCGGCTGAGGTCCTGGCCGTGGCCAAGGGCCAGCAGATCAAGCCCGAACGGCACCTGACGCTCGAGCAGGGGGCGAGAGTGCGGCTCCTCGCCGAGGACCGCTCGTTGGTCGGCATAGGCACCTGGAAGGCCGGCCGCATCGTTCCGGAGAAGATCTTCGTGGCCGTGCCGGGTTCTCGCCCGGACGCCTCCGACGCCGTGGCCCCGTCTCGGCCTCGGGTAGAACCGCCCCTGCGGATCGTCCGGCCGGCCAATCGGATGGCAGTCGTGCCGGGCATCGAGGCCTTGAGCGCGGACCTCGGCCGGTTGTACGTGGCAGTGGGCGTCTTCGACGGCCTGCATCGGGGCCACCAGTACCTGCTCCGCGAGCTGCGGCACGCGGCAGAGAAGGCGGGCGCCCGGCCCGCGGTCATCACTTTCGACGCCCATCCGGAGGAGCTGATCGAGGGTCTCGCGCCGCCCTTGCTGTGCGACCCGGACGAACGTCTGATACGGCTCCAGGCGGCCGCGGTCGAGGTCACGGTCGTCCAGCACTTCGACCATGCGCTCCGAACGACCACGTACGACCGGTTCGTCGCGGCGCTCCGCGAGCACGTCGAAATTGCCGGCTTCGTGATGACGCCGGACGCCGCGTTCGGCTTCGAGCGTCGCGGTACGCCGGAGGCCCTGGCCGAGCTCGGCCTGCGCGAGGGTTTCTCGGTGACGGTCGTGCCGTCGTTCCTCTCGAACGGCGAGCAGGTACGCAGCTCGGAGATCCGCCGCCGCATCGCCGCCGGCGACCTGGAGGGCGCTCGCACGCTGCTCGGCCGGCCGCTGTCGCTCACCGGCGTCGTCCGGGCAATGGACGAATCGTCCGACGGCGGGCTGCCGGTCGTGTTCGAGCTGCCGGTTCAGCTTCCACCCGACGGCCGGTACGACGTCCTCGTGGGTCCGCCCTGGTCGATCGGTCGCCGTCCACTCCCGGCCACGCGGCCGGCCCTGGGTGTCGTCTGGGCCGGTTCCGTGGCGCTCGAGTCCGCACCGGCTCTTTCCCCCGGATGCGTTCGCGTGGTGTTCGCCGGCGGGGCCGCGTAATCGGGCGAGACACCTCTCCACAGCGGAGGCCGTCCTCGCGATTTGGCACGCGCGGTCCAAGCCTGCTACCATCCGCCAGGCATTTAGAGAGAAGCAAGACAGTCATAGAGAGCTATTCGGAGGATCGTGTGCCGCTCGCGCGGGAGACGAAAGAACAGGTGATATCGGAGTACGCCGTCAACGATGGCGATACAGGCTCCGCAGAAGTGCAGATTGCGCTCTTGACCACAAGGATCAAGGAGCTCAACCAGCACCTGACAGCATTTCCGAAGGACAGTCAGTCCCGCCGCGGCCTCCTCAAGCTCGTCGGACAGCGACGACGCCTTCTTGCCTACCTGATCAAGAAGGACAACGCCCGCTATCGCGCCGTCATCGCACGGCTCGGACTTCGCCGCTAGCGCATCGCTTCGCGCGGGTGCGCCCGTGCAGTCACAGAATGCGCCCGGCCAGTCCAGGCGAGATCAAAGGACACGCCCCTCCTCCTGGCTCAGGAGGAACGTAAACCCGTGTCTCAAACATTCGAGACGCAATTCGCCGGTAGAACGCTGACCATCGAAACCGGCAAGCTGGCAATGCTTGCCGGCGGCTCGGTTACCGTCCGTTTCGGCGACACCATGGTCCTGGGAACCGCCAACCGGTCCGATCCTCGGCCCGGCCTGGACTTCTTCCCGCTCACAGTCGAGTTCGAAGAGCGGATGTACGCCGCCGGCAAGATCCCGGGCGGCTTCATCAAGCGCGAGTCGCGCCCGTCCGAACAGGCCATCCTGGCCTGCCGGCTGACCGACCGCCCGATCCGGCCGCTCTTCCCCGAGGGGTACAAGGACGACATCCAGATCGTCATCACCGTCCTCTCGACGGATCAGGAGAACCACACCGACGTGCTGGGCACGTTCGCCGCGTCGTGCGCGCTGACGATCAGCTCCATCCCGTTCCTGGGCCCCATCGGCGCGGTCCGGATCGGTCGCATCGACGGCGAATTCGTGGTCAACCCCACGGTCGGCGATCTCGAGCACTCGGACATAGACCTCGTCGTGTCGGGCACGCGGGACGCGATCATGATGGTCGAGGCGGGCGCCTCGATCGTGCCCGAGGACGTGATGGCCGACGCCATCCTCTTCGGCCACCGCGCTCTTCAGCCGCTCATCGACATCCAGGAAGAGATGCGCGCCGCCGTTGGCAAGCCCAAGTCGATCGCGTACCTCGAGCCCGGCACCGGCTCCGTCCTGGAGTTCGTGAAGAAGGTTCGCCAGCCCGGCGCCGAGCTCGTCATCGTGGACGTCGAGACCACCGGCCGCGACCCCAAGGTTGCCGACCTCATCGAGATCGGTGCCGTCAAGGTTCGCGACGGCCAGGTCGTCGACACTTTCTCGACGCTGGTGAACCCCGCCCGCACCATCTTCGGCGTCCAGATGCACGGCATCACGGACTCCGACGTGGCCGGCGCGCCCGTTGCCAGTGAGGCCGTGGCGAAGTTCGCGGAGTTCGCCGGCGACGCGCCGCTGGTCGGCCACAACGTCGGCTTCGATCTCTCGTTCCTCGACCAGGCCGCCGGGCAGCCCGGCAAGTTCACGACCGCCGCCAGCTTCGACACGCTGGCCATCGTGCGCGACGGCTATCCGGATCTCGACTCCTACAAGCTCGGCGACGTGGCCCGGTTCTTCGGCGTATCGATGGAGAGCGCCCACCGCGGCCTCGCCGACGCGCAGGCAACCGCCGAAGTCCTCATGAAGATCGCCGCCGATCTGCCCGGTCGCATCGAGACCCTGCAGGACGCCATCAGGATCTCCATCCGAGCCACTCGCAATGAAGGCGCGGATGCCGGGGCTGCTCTGCTCGATGAGGCGCGCCGCCAGGCCCGCGTCAGCAAGAGCCTCTTCCAGCTCGTCCAGAAGAAGACCACCCGCAACGTGGTCCTCGACGAAGGGATCCGGATGGACGGCCGCGGAGTCGACGAGCTTCGACCGATCTCCGTGGAAGTCGGCGTCCTGCCGCGCGCCCACGGCTCCGGTCTCTTCACTCGCGGCCAGACCCAGGCGCTGACAGTGGCCACGCTCGGACCCAACTCGGACGTCCAGCGGATCGACACGATCAGCCCTGAGACCGAGAAGCGGTATCTCCACCACTACAACATGCCGCCCTACAGCACCGGCGAGAACAAGCCGATGCGCGGCCCCGGCCGTCGAGAGATCGGCCACGGACACCTCGCCGAGCGGGCACTCCTGCCCGTCCTGCCGTCCGAGGAGGAGTTCCCGTACGTCATCCGCCTCGTCTCCGAGTGCGTGACGTCCAACGGCTCCACCTCGATGGCTTCGACGTGCGGCTCCAGCCTCGCGCTCATGGACGCCGGTGTGCCGATCAAGGCCGCCGTCGGCGGCGCGGCGATGGGCCTCATCAGCGAGCCCGACGGCCGGTTCGTCGTCCTGACGGACATCCTCGGCAAGGAAGACGCCTTCGGCGACATGGACTTCAAGGTGACCGGCACCCGCGAGGGCGTCACGGCGCTGCAGATGGACATCAAGGTCAAGGGCATCAGCGAAGCGATCATCCGCCAGGGTCTCGAGAAGGCGCATGCCGCCCGAATGGCGATCCTGGACAAGATGGACGCGGTCATGCCGGCCAGCCGGACCGAGATGAGCCGCTTCGCGCCTCGGATCATCACCATCAAGATCAACCCCGAGAAGATC
This sequence comes from Chloroflexota bacterium, assembly GCA_027364875.1. Classification (GTDB taxonomy): domain Bacteria; phylum Chloroflexota; class Limnocylindria; order Limnocylindrales; family CSP1-4; genus Fen-1039. Next base: position 86,111 of record DAHXON010000001.1, on the reverse strand, counting down.
CGCGACATCATCGGCAAGGGCGGCTCCGTGATCCGCAAGATCCAGGAGGAGACCGGCACCGAGATCAACGTCGAGGACGACGGCACGGTCCAGATTGCCGCGGTGTCGGGCGACAGCTCGCGCAAGGCGGTCCAGTGGATCGAGTCGATCACCCGAGACGTGGAGATCGGCGGCCTCTACCTGGGCAAGGTCACCCGGATCATGGGCTTCGGCTGCTTCGTCGAGATCCTGCCGGGCAAGGAAGGCCTGGTCCGGATCGGCGAGCTCGCGGACTATCACGTTCCTTCAGTTGAGGACGTGGTGTCCGTCGGCGACGAGGTCATGGTCGTCGTGACCGAGATCGACCGCCAGGGCCGCATCAACCTGAGCCGCAAGGCCGCGATGCAGCGCCACCTGGCCCGGGTCGACGGCCAGTAGTCAAACCCCTTTCAGAAACGCGCCGAGCCCGCGGGCCCGCCTCTTCGATTCCCGGGCTTTCGCACAGGGGCGGCACCACGGAACGGCAGCCGCCGCCCGTTGACCGAATCGGCACGGCCGTCCTAGCTTGCGGTCATGGCGACGTTGGCCGGTCCCGCGCAAATCACACCGGCGGCAGCCGGTCCGCAGGAGTTCGCCCGCCTGCGGCGTGCCGCCTTCGGGATGATCGTGGCCCTGATGATCCAGTTCACCCTTGGCATGATCGTCAACCTGTTCGTGACCGTCCCGACGAACCATCCGGGGGCGCATCCCTCCGAGTACTTCTCGGGCTCGGCTCAGAGCTACGTGTGGGCCGTCACCCAAGGACCGGCGCCACTGATCGCGCACGTGGTTTGGGGGACCCTGCTCTTCGTTGGGTCGATCGCGCTCGTGGTCCGAGCCTGGCCGCTGCACGTCCGAGCGCTGCGCTGGGCGAGCGTCCTCGGGATGCTCTTGATCCTGGCGGCAGGCTTCAACGGCGCGAGCTTCCTCGACTTCAACGAGGACTTCAGCTCCATGCTGATGGCCGCCTTCTTTGCCCTGGCAGTCCTCAGCTATGCCTCAGTGCTCCTGGCGGTTCCGGCGGTGCCGCTCTAGAGGCTGCCGCGCACTCCGAGCCGAAAGCGCCGCCTGGGGGCGGCCACTGGATCGGTGCTTTCAGTGGGCGCATAATCATGCGAAACGGGGGCCGTCTATGCAGCCGCAGGCCGGCGGAGGCTCGCTGGTATACTCGGCCGGTCCGCCATCCCATACTCAAGTGGAGCCATGTCTGTCAATAGCCACCCGCTGACCGTCGCGGTCGTCGGCGCCACCGGCGTCGTCGGTCGGACGATGATCCAGGTTCTGGCCGAACGGCAGTTCCCCGTCGGCGAGCTTCGCCTGCTCGCGTCGGGTAGATCCGCCGGCTCGACTGTGAGCGCGGCCGGGCGGACCATGACGGTAGAAGAGGCGACTCCGGACGCCTTTGCCGGCGTCGACATCGCACTGTTCTCTGCCGGGACGGAAGTCTCGCGCGAGCTTGCTCCCGAGGCGGCGGCGCGCGGCTGCACGGTGATCGACAACTCCAACGCCTGGCGGATGGAGCCTAACGTCCCGCTCATCGTCAGCCAGGTGAACCCCGGCGACGCCGAGTGGCACGAAGGAATCATCGCCAACCCCAACTGCTCCACGATGCAGCTCGTGCCCGTTCTGATGGCAATCCGGGACACGGTCGGGATCGATCGCGTCGTCGTGGATACGTATCAATCGGTGTCCGGGACCGGGGCCGAGGCTCTCTCGGAGCTCGAGACGCAGATTCGCGCCCACGTCGCGGGCGAGCCCAAGGTGGCGACGGTCTACCCGCACCCGATCGCCTTCAACGTCCTCCCCGAGATCGACGTCTTCCTCGACAACGGCTACACCCGCGAGGAGTGGAAAATAGTCACCGAGAGCCGCAAGATCCTGCACCTGCCGGAGCTTCGGATCTCGTGCACGGCCGTCCGCGTGCCGGTGTTCGTCAGCCACTCCGAGGCCGTCCACGTGGAGACGACCAGGCCGATGAGCCCGGCCGAGGCCCGCGCCGCCTTTGCCGCAGTCCCGGGGGTGATCGTCATGGACGATCCCGAGACCCACACCTATCCGATCGCCACCCAGGCCGCCGGCAAGGACGAGGTCTTCGTCGGCCGGGTCCGCACGGACTCGTCGGTGGAGCGCGGCCTGGCTTTCTGGGTCGTCAGCGACAACCTCCGCAAGGGTGCGGCCACCAACGCGGTCGAGATCGCCGAGGGACTGATCGAACGAGGCTGGGTCAAGGCCCGGTCGCGCCGGCGGACCGAGGCCGGGGTAGGGGAGGGCGCGTGACCGATGCCGAGCGCCGCTCGGCGCTCGACGCCATCGCGGGGGAGGTGGCGGTTTGCACGCGATGCCGTTTGCACCAGACCAGAACGAGGGCAGTCCCGGGCGAGGGCAATCCCGATACCGAGGTCATGTTCGTCGGCGAAGGGCCCGGTTTCAACGAGGATCGGCAGGGCCGGCCATTCGTCGGCCGGGCAGGCGATTTGCTCGAGAAGCTGCTGGCCTCGATCGGCTGGACAAGAAATGAGGTCTTCATCGCCAATGTCGTCAAGTGCCGCCCTCCCGAGAACCGCGATCCGGAGCCTGACGAGATCGCGGCCTGCAGCCCGTTCTTGACGCGCCAGATGCAGGCCCTCGATCCGGCCCTGGTGGTGACGCTGGGACGGTTCTCGATGGCGCGGTTCAGCCCCGGCGCACGGATCGGCCAGGTCCACGGAACCTACCGGACGGCGCCGGTCGAATCCGGGGCACCCGACGCCCTGGTCTACTTCATGTACCACCCGGCCGCGGCTCTGCGCGATCCAGGCGTCGAAGCGATGTCGTTCCGTGACATGGCCGGAGTGCCCGCGGCGCTGATCGCGTCCAGGAAGCTCCGCGCGAGCAGAATCGCGACGGAAGCGCCGGCACAGGCGCCGGCCGAGTCGGCGATTCAGGACGAGCCGATCGATGCCGAGCCTGGGCCCGCGGAGGTCTCAGACCCCGCCACCGGTGCCAAAGCGCCGAACCTGCCAAAATCGGGAGGCGAGACGCATGCTTCGACCGAGCTTTCAGCCGAGGAAAACGCCGGCGCCGCGATCCATTCCGTCGCGACCGACGCCGAATCCGACCCGACAGACCAACTCACCCTCTTTTAGGATGGACGCAACAACGCCCGTCACACGAGACTAGATGCCTGACAACGACATACCGCTACGGATCATCCCCCTTGGAGGCGTGGGGGAGATCGGCAAGAACATGTACGTCTTCGAGTACGGCGACGACATCATCGTCGTGGACTGCGGACTCATGTTCCCCGACGAGGAGATGTTCGGCATCGACCTCGTCATACCCGACGTCACGTACCTGCGAGAGAACGCCTCGAAGGTCCGCGCCTTCCTGATCACCCATGCCCACGAGGACCATGTCGGCGGCCTGCCGTACGTGCTGCCGTATCTGCCCGGCGTGCCCGTGTACGCGTCCACGCTGGCGCGGGGGCTTCTGGGGATCAAGATCAAGGAGCACAAGCTCCACAACAACCCGCTCCTACCGCTCGATCCGGGCGACGACCTGACCATCGGGCCGTTCCGCGTAGAGCCGTTCCGGATCAGCCACTCCATCCCCGACGCGATGGGCATGGCCATCCACACCCCTGTGGGCACCGTTGTGACCACGGGCGACTTCAAGTTCGACCACACGCCCGTGGACGGCCGCCGCTCGGACTTCGCCATGCTCTCCAAGCTCGGCGAGCAAGGCGTCATCTGCCTGCTCTCCGACTCCACGCGCGCTGAGAACCCTGGTTACACGCCGTCGGAGAGGACGGTCGGCGAGACGTTCCGAGAGATCATGGAGCCGCTGACGGGCCGCGTGATCGTGGCGACTTTCGCCAGCAACATTGCCCGCATCCAGCAGGTCATCGACGCCGCCGCGACCTTCGATCGACGGGTTTCCGTCGTCGGCCGCTCGATGGAGCAGAACTTCAGGATCGCGACCGATCTGGGCTACCTCACCTTCGCCCCCGGCCAGATCGTGGGCAAGGACCAGATCGGCTCGGTGGCGTCGGATCGGATCGTGATCGCCACGACCGGCGCCCAGGGCGAGCCGATGGCGGGCCTGGCCCGGATGGCAAACCGCGACCACCGGTTCGTGGAGATCCAGCAGGGCGACACCGTCATCGTCAGCGCCAGCCCCATCCCGGGCAACGAAGAGTACGTGGCCCGGACCATCGACAACCTCTTCAAGGCCGGGGCGAACGTCTTCTACCACACCGTGAAGCACGCGCACGTCTCAGGACATGCCAGCCAGGAAGAGCTCAAGTTGATGCTCGGGCTGACGAGGCCGAAGTTCTTCATCCCGATCCATGGTGAGTTCCGGATGCTCGTCCAGCACGGCCGCCTGGCCGTCGAGACTGGCGTGGCGCCGGAGAACGTCTTCATCATCGAGAACGGCCAGGCCATCGAGTTCTTCGCCGACGGCACCGCACGGCGAGCCGCGCCGGTGACCTCGGGCTACGTGCTCGTCGACGGGCTTTCCGTGGGCGGGATCGGCGAGGTCGTTCTGCGCGATCGACGCGCTCTCGCGAGCGACGGCATGTTCATCGTGGTGGTCACGGTGGACAAGCAGACCGGCAAGGTCGTCGCCCGTCCGGAGATCGTGACCCGCGGATTCATCCACGGGAACGAGAGCGATCCGCTCCTCAACGGGGCGGTCGAGCGCATCATGGCGGCGGTTGAGAGTCCCGGAGACCGCACGAGCGAGGTAGGCTTGCTCAAGAGCCAGGTCAAGGACGAAGTCTCTCGCTACCTCTACGAGCAAACGCGGCGCAGGCCGCTCGTATTCCCGGTCGTGGTGGAGGTGTAGATTGCCGGCTCGCACGAATGCCACCCCGACTCGTTCGACCAGATCGGCGAGCCAGGTGGCGGCCGCTCGACGCCGCAGGTCTGGGCGCAGCTGGTCGATTCCGGGGCACGTCATCCGAATCGTGATCGGATACGCCCTGATCCTCCTCGGCGTCATCCTGTTCATCGGCCTCGTTTTCAAGGGCGGGCGCCTCACGGACTACGAGTGGTATCTCGTGGCCCCGCTGTTCGGGACGATCCGCTGGCTTCTGCCTTTCGTGCTGCTCGTCTCCGGCTACGACCTCGTCCAGACGCAGGCGAAGAGCCGCGACTGGGAAGTCACGCTCCTGGGCAGCTGGCTCGCGTTCCTATCGATCGACGGGCTGGCCGGGATCGTCGTACCGGGACGCGCGGGCACGATCGGCCAGGGCATCGCGAGCTTCATGGGCGACCTGATCACCAGGCCCGGCGCCGCGCTCTTGTTCAGCGTGCTCGCCCTCGCGGGCCTCCTGCTCGTCCTCGACATGTCGTTTCCGGCCGTCATGTCCCCGCTCGGCGGTCTGGTGACTCGTGCCAACGAACGCCTCTTCCGGCCCGCGCCCGACGGCCAGGCATCGGCTCTGGCGGGCAACGGGGCCTCCACCACCGCCAAGCCGACACGCGCCGAGAAGGCGGCTCGGGCCGCTGCCGCGGCCGCCGACGACACGCCTCGATTTCTCCAGGATCGCCTGGGGTCCATCCCCTCGGCGCAGCAGAATCCCGGTCCGACCTCACTGACCTTCGCGCCTCCCGCGTCGAAAGACGGGCGTACGGGCGCAGGTTTCGCCGGCACCGCCGCCGCTGCCCCGGGCAGCGTGGTGGCGTCTTCGGTCATCTCCAACGGCCATCCGAGCGAGGCCGGACCCGGGGCCGGCGGCCCCGAATCGCCCGCCCGTGAGGGCTCGGTCCGCGACGGAGCACCGATCAGGGGCCAGCGGCCTGCCATGGGCGTCGTAGGAGAGGCCGGCTCGGGCGAGCAGCTGTCCCTGCCGAAGGCGCGTCCCGAGTACCACTTGCCGCCCCTTGCGCTGCTCGAGGACATCGCGCCGCGCAATGGCGACAGCACGATGGACCACCAGCGAAACGCCGCGATCATCTCGGCCAAGCTCGCCAGCTTCAACATTCCGGCCCGCGTCGCAACCTGGAACGCCGGCCCGGTGGTCACCCAGTACGAAGTCGAACCCTCGCCGGAGATCAAGGTCAGCCGTATCGAGGCGCTCTCGGACGACCTGGCCATGGCCCTTGCGGCGCGGACTATACGCATCGAGGCGCCGATCCCGGGCAAGAGCGTGGTCGGCCTCGAGATCCCCAACAAGGACTTCAACATCGTGGCGCTGAGGCGGATCCTCGAAGAGGTGGATCTCCGCGCCGCGTCCAAGCTGACCTTCGCCCTCGGCCGCGACGTCGCCGGACATGCCCGCGCCGCGGACCTTGCCAGGATGCCGCATCTGCTGATCGCCGGCGCCACCGGCTCGGGCAAGAGCGTGATGGTCAACGCCCTCATCACCAGCCTGCTCTGCAACTCCACGCCGGATGAAGTCCGGATGGTCCTCATGGACCTCAAGCGAGTGGAGCTGTCCGCCTACAACGGGCTGCCGCACCTGATGATCCCGGTAATCACGGAGCCCGAGCGCGCGAAAGCCGCGCTCAAGTGGGCAGTGGCCGAGATGGAGAACCGCTACCGGCGGTTCGCGGGGGCGAACGCCCGCAACATCACCGGCTTCAACGAGACCCGCGCGGACCCGGCCGACAAGATGAACTACCTGGTGATCATCATCGACGAGCTCGCGGACCTGATGATGCGCGAGGGCAAGAACGTCGAGGATCCGATCGTCCGGCTCGCCCAGAAGGCTCGCGCCACGGGCATCCACATGGTCCTGGCCACGCAGCGGCCGTCGGTCAACGTCGTCACCGGGCTCATCAAGGCCAACTTCCCGAGCCGGATCGCCTTCGCCATGGCGTCCCAGATAGACTCGCGGACGATCCTGGACATGCCCGGCGCCGAGGACCTGATCGGGCGGGGCGACATGCTCTTCCAGCCGGCGGACCTGCCCCGGCCCATCCGGCTCCAGGGCGTCTTCGTCTCGGACCGGGAGATCGCCAACATCACCGAGCACTGGCGCGCCGAGGCCGAGCCGCACTACGACATGGGCATCGTCGATACGGGCGAAGAGACGACCGACGTCGACCAGGAGCCCGACGAAGAAGCCGATCGCCTCCTACTCGATGCGGTGGGCGTCGTGCAAGAGTACGATCGCGCTTCCGCGTCGCTGCTCCAGCGGCGCCTGAAGATCGGCTACGCCAGAGCAGCGCGCATCATCGACCAGCTCGAAGCGCGGGGCTACATAGGGCCATTCGACGGGTCGAACGCCCGGCAGGTCCTGCGCCGAGACAGCACGTCGCCGGGTCCGAGCTACGGACAGGGCGAGGACGAGGAATGACGAGCAACAACCCGATTCGCCGTGCCACGCGACGGACCAGCTCCAACGGCCTGGGCTCCCATGGGAACGGCCGCTCGACGGTGGGGGACAAGCTCCGCGACACCCGCGAGGTCCGCGGCCTGGACCTGTACCGCGTCGAGCGCGATACCAAGATCCGCCACAAGTTCCTCGTGGCGCTCGAGGCGGGAGAGTATGCGGATCTGCCCGGCGACGTGTACGCCCGGGGCTTCCTGCGCAACTACGCCACGTATCTTGGCCTCGACGCCGACGAAATCATCGACGAGTGGCGTAGCGAGACCGGCCCGAAGGCCGCGACCGCCCAGCCGATGCTCGGGGCGCCCCGGCCGATGGTTCTGCCCCGGCGCGGCTTCTTCCTCCAGACGAGCCACATGGTCATCCTGGCGGTGGTGCTCATCGTCGGCATCGTGAGCGTCTACTTCGGCTACCAGGTCACCCGTTTCCTCTCGTATCCGACCATCAGCGTGACCGCGCCCGGAGTCGCCCACTACACGGCTCCGATCGGCGCCACGAACTACTTCCTGACCGGGACCGCCACCGCGGGCAGCACGGTCACGATCACCTGGAACGGCCAGGACGCCAAGACCCTCACGGCCGACGACGGCGGCCACTGGACGTACCAGGCCGTCCTGGTGCCCGGCCAGAACGAGTTCGACATCAAATCCCAGAACATCGACACGAATCACTCGAGCCAGGTGGTGAAGGTCTACATCTACGTTCCGAGTCCCACGCCGACCGCGCCCGTGCCGGTGGTGGCGTTCGCGACGCCGGCCGACAACGCGATCATCACCAACGGCAACGTCACGATCACCGGAACGAGCAGCTTCGTGACCGACGTCACCCTGACCACCACTTACCTGGGCGTACCGCCGGCTCCGGGCGCCACGCTGCCGCCTTCCACCGGCTCGCCGGCTCCCGGCGCGTCGCCCGGGACTTCGGGATCGCCGGGCCCCTCGGCCTTGCCCGGAGCGTCGGCCACGCCCGCGCCGGCCTCCGCGGGAGCGTCGGCGAACCCGTCCGCAGGCGCGAGCGCTCCGCCCGCACCCGCCCCGGCCACGACGTCCGTGACCGCAACCGGCGACTTCAACTTCTCGTTCCAGCTTCCGGCGGGAGTGTGGCGCCTGTCGCTGCAGGGCCAGGACACGCAGGGCCACAAATCGGTGGTCGTGAGCCGGACCGTGGCCGTGCCGTTCACCGGCGTGGTGGTCCTGATCGAGGTGAAGGGCGCCGGTGGAGCCTGGATGGCCTACTACCGCGACGGCGTGGCCATCGGCACGAGCACTTATCCGGACGGCTTCAAGGTCACCGTCAGCGCCAAGCAGAACGTCTGTATTCGCACGGGCAAGGCGAGCAACGTGTACGTGACGGTCAACGGCGTATCCGTAGGGTCGGTTGCCAAGTTCGGTGGGCTCAGGCTGTTCATAGACGCCACGCATCCGCCCAAGAACGTCTCGGCCTGCTGACCCCGGATGGGCGAGGAACCGCTGGACCAGCTGGCCATCCGAGTCCAGAAGCGCTGCCTGGAGCTCGGCCTGAAGCTCGCGACCGCCGAATCGTGCACGGGTGGACTCGTGGCGAAGGCGATCACGGACATCGCCGGGTCCAGTGAGTACTTCCCGGGTGGGATCGTCTCGTATTCGAACGAGGCCAAGGCGCGGCTGCTCGGCGTGCCCGAGGACCAGCTGGAAGCCCATGGCGCGGTCAGCGCCCAGGTGGCGCGGGCGATGGCGCTGGGAGCCCTTGAGCGCCTTGGCGCGGACGTGGCGCTCGCGGTCACGGGCGTGGCGGGGCCCGGCGGCGGTAGCGCGGCGAAGCCGGTCGGGCTGACCTACGTCGCCGTGGCGGATGGTCAAGGCGTGGAAGTCCGCCGTTTCGTCTGGATCGGCGACAGGGCCGCGAATCGAGAAGCAAGCGCGCGTGCCGCGCTGGAGCTCCTGCGGGCCCGGCTCGAGCTCGCCCAACCTTCGGCCGAAGAGCCATGATCAGGCCGAGAGGCAAGGAATCCGTGGGCACCGGACTGGCCGCCGCGCGACCGGCCCGTAAGATCGCCCCGGGCGAGCGCATCCACGTCGTGGGTGCCGCCGGCGCCGGCGCCAGCGCCGCGGCGCTCCTCGCCCATGCCGCCGGCGCCCTGGTGAGTGGCTGCGATCCCGGCGGCCCCTCGCCCTATACGCCGCCCATCCTGGCCGCCGGGATCGGTCTCCAGTGGCGCCACGACGCCGCTCACGTCCGGGGCACGGGCGGCGCGGGCAGCTCCGGCGGCGCACCGGGCGGCGTGGCGAGTGCCGGCGGGGCACCGGGCGCGGGCGGCTCCGCCGCCGCACCGGGCGCGGGCGGGCAGGCCCCGGAGCGGCTCGCGGTCACCAAGGCTCTCACGGCGATCGACCCGGACAACGCGGAGCTCGTGGCGGCACGAGAAGCCGGCATCCCCATCGAGCCCTGGCAGCAGGTAATTGCCGACGCCGCGGTCGGCCGGTACCTGGTGGGAGTGGCCGGAACCCATGGCAAGAGCACCACTTCGGGCTGGCTGACGCACGTCCTGGCATCCGCGGGGCTCGATCCGGCGGCCTGCGTGGGAGCGCTCCTTCCGCGCTCTGTCACAACCCTCGGCGCGGAGCCCGGGCTGCCGTCAACGGCCCGCCTGGGCAGTGGCCGGCCATTCGTCGTCGAAGCGGACGAGTACGCCGGCAACTTCGACCCGTACCGCCCGGATCTGGCGGTCCTCACGAGCGCGGAGTGGGACCACCCGGACGTCTTCGAGAACCGGGACGCGGTCGTGGAGTGCTTCCGCGATTGGCTCCAGAAAGCGGCCGGAGCGGTGCGCGAGCCGGCTCTCGTGGCCAACATCGGTGACGAGGGCGTTGCCGAGGTTGTCGGGAAGCTCCGCGACTGGGAGGGGCGTCTGGTGGCAGTAAGCCTCGTGGGGCCGGACGTCGCCGCGACCCGCGGCGCGAATGCTACGAACTGGCACTACGAGACGCTGACCGGCCGCCTGACGGAGACGGGCCCTGGCGGCACCACACTCCAGCTGGACGGCAGCTTGATGCCCGGACCACTTTCGGTGCGTCTCCGCCTGGCGGGCCGCCACAACGCCTCCAATGCGCTGGGAGTGGCCGGCGCGGCGCTGGCGATGGGAGTGCCCGCGAGCTCGGTGGCGGAGGCGCTCGGATCGGTCGACGGAGTCGGCCGGAGGCTCGAGCGGAAGGGCGAGGGCAGGGGAGTGGTCGTGTATGACGACTACGGCCACCACCCCACCGCCATCCGCGAGACTCTCGCGGCCATCCGGCAGCTGGAGCCGGGCCGGCGAGTCTGGGCCGTGTACGAGCCGCTCACGTACCATCGGACGGCGGCCATGCTCGACGACTTCGCCCGAGTCCTGGCAACGGCCGATGCCGTGGCGATCGCCGACATATGGGCGAGTCGGGATCCGGACACGACCGTGACCTCGGCCGCCGCACTCGCCGAAGCGGTGGCGCGGGTTCGGCCGGGCATAGTCGCGGGCGCTCCCGGCTCGGTGGAGGAGACCGCCGCCTGGCTTGCCGGTCGAGTGAAGCCCGGGGACGCCGTCCTGGTCATGGGAGGCGGCAAGAGCTATCGGATCGCGGAACTTCTGCTGGTCGCGCTGGGTGGATAGCCTTCGCCCGCACGCCCGTGGACGCGACGCCGATGGGGCCGCCGGCCGGCGCCCGGTGGACGGAGTAAGGGACAATGGACGCCGAAGCGTGTAGCGTTGGCGTCCGCAGTATTCGAGCGGGCCAGCATCCAAGCCCATGAGGTGCAGGAGGGTCGATGGCGGGAGAATCGTCTTTCGATGTCGTGAGCGATTTCGACGATCAGGAGATGCGCAACGCCCTGGACCAGGTGAGGCGCGAGGTTCAGCAGCGCTACGATTTCAAGGGCGCAACGTTCGATCTGACCCAATCCCGGACGGAGCTGATCCTCATCACGGACGACGAATTCCGGGCCAAGGCGATCCGCGAGCTCATCGAGAGCAAGGCTGTCAGGCGGAGCCTGTCGCTCAAGATCTTCGATTGGGGCAAGGTCGAGCCCGCCGGCGGCAACAAGGTCCGCCAGCACATCGGTTTGCGGCGGGGCCTGGACGAGGACCTCGCGCGGAAGCTGAGCAAGCTGGTCCGTGAGGAGTTCCCCAAGGTCAAGCCTCAGATCCAGGGAGATGCGCTTCGAGTCTTCGGCAAGAGCAGAGACGATCTTCAGCGGGTCATCACCCGACTGAAGGAGCTCGATGAACCGGTGCCATTGCAGTTCACGAACTATCGATGAGAACCGCCCGGTCTGCCGGCGCGGCGATCTAGAGGAGAGCGGCGATGTCTTCTAGCGAGAGCCAGGGGTCCACCGTAACGGTCGGTGCCGCACTGGCGGAGACGCTGGCCCGCTCCGGCGTGAAGGTTGCCTTCACGGTTCCGGGCGAGACCGTCCTCGGACTGCTCGAGAGTCTGGGCCAGAACCGGATCCGGGTCGTCGCGGCAAGGCACGAAGGAGCGGCCTCGTTCATGGCCGCGGCCGTCGGACAACTCACGGGCAGGCCGGCCCTGTGCGTGGCCACCCGTGGCCCGGGCGCGGCCAATCTCGCCATCGGCCTTCACGCCGCCCACGCCGACTCCGTGCCGCTCATCGCCATCGTCGGGCAGGTCCGGCACGACCTTCGCGGTCGTGAGGCATTCCAGGAGATGGACCTCGTCTCGGTGTTCCAGCCACTCGCCAAGTGGGCCGGCGAGGTCAAGGACGCGGCCGATGCGGTGCCGCTTCTGGAGCGGGCGATCGCCGCGGCCATCAAGGGACGACCCGGGCCGGTCCTGCTGTCCGTTCCGTCGGACATCCTCGATGCTCCGGCGACCGGATATGTGCCCGGGAGCCATGCCGCCCCTCACGCCGAGCAGCACGTAGAGCCTGATCCGACCCTGGTCCGGAAGGTCCTGCATCTCCTGACCGACGCGCGCAGGCCGCTGATCCTCGCGGGAGCCGGCGTGCTGCGCGCGCGGAGCACGGACGCGCTCGTCCGCTTCGCCCAGACGATCCGCGTGCCCGTCATCGCCGCCTGGCGCCGGGCGGACGTCTTTCCGAACGACAACCCGCTCTACCTGGGAATGACCGGCAACGGAGCCCCGGAGACGGTTCGTCGCCGCCTCGAGGAAGCGGATGCGCTGCTGGTCCTGGGATCGCGCCTCGGCGAGATCACCTCCTACGGGTACGAGCTGCCCGGCCCGTCGACGCGCTGGGCCCAGGTGGATATCGAGCCGCAGGCAACCGGGCCGGTCCGGCCGGACATCGTCATGTCCGCGGACGCGGCCGCATTCCTGCGCGTGTCCCAGCGGGTGCTCGCTCGCGCCGCTCTCGAAGCGACCTCGTTCGACGAGCGAACGGCGGCCAACGCCGTGGATCGTGAGGCCTTCGAGGCGGCCTCGGTCGTGGACGAAGAGGAGCCGACCGGTTCCGGTGTCCATCCGGGACGCGCAGTCGCCACTCTGAGCCTGGCCATGCCGCCGGAGGCTATCGTCGCCACGGACGCCGGCGATTTCGGGACCTGGGCCGCGCGCGGCATGCGCTTCCGGCGCCCGGGGACCTTCCTGGGATCCTCGGCCGGCCCCATGGGCTACGGCCTGCCGGCCGCGATCGGCGCCACTCTGGCGAGGCCCGGACGGTTGGGCGTGGCCCTCGCCGGCGACGGCGGCTTCGCCATGACCATGGCGGAGATCGAGACGGCCGTCCGAGAACGGGCGCACGTGATCGCGCTGGTCTTCGACAACGCTCGCTACGGGACCATCTACCGCCATCAGCAGCAGCGAGGCAGCGGAGCCGGCATCGCCACGAAGCTCGGCCGCATCGATTTCGCCGCCATCGCCGAGGCGTGCGGCGCGATTGGCATCACGGTCAACAACGATGAGGAGTTCGAGCCCGCTCTCCGGCAGGCGCTCGAAGCCGGCAGACCGGCCGTCCTGCACCTGCTCGTGGATCCCTCCTGGACGATCCCCGGAGTGAAGCCGATCGCCGGCGAGTCGTCGGAGCCCTTCCCGGCCTCGATCGAACCGGAGCCTGAAGGTTCCGATGCCCTGCCCGAGGGTGCTCTAGGGGAGCCGGATGAGCCGGAGGGCGAAGCCGACGAAGTCAAAGCCGTCGAGATCGCCGAGATCGCCGAGATCGCCGAAGTTGTCGAGGTCGAGGATGCCGTCGAAGGCGCCGAGGTCGTCGAGATAGTCGAGGTCGTCGAGGTCGTCGAGGTCCCGGCCGAAGCCGACCACGAAAGCGCCAACGGCCGGCATATCGCCGCCGAAGCCACGGACGCGGCCGAAACGCCTGAGGTCTAGAAACGGGGAGGGCCACGCCTCGGAGGGGTGGTCCACCCACTCTCTTTTGGGCTGCGCCCGACTCGCCTTCCACCTTTTCGGGTGGTTTTTGGAGCGCTCGTCGCGGCGCGTGCATCGGCATTTGCACGCTCTGGATGCCCACTGTCCTCGCCGGCAAGTGATGAGTAGGTTGCCTAACACCAGCGCAGTCATCAGAACATCAAGGTTGCGCTGAGGGAGGCAGAAAATGGCACCGCGTCCCCATTGGCGGCGGGCCGGCCAGGTCGTTGCGGGAGTGGCCAGCGTCGCGCTGGCAATGGTCGCCTTCGCGGCCGTCGCCTCCGCGCACTCCGCCAGGCCGGCTTCGATCAGCGCCACCGTGACCAGCATGTCCGTCCAGGTATCGGGTAGCTGGACCTGGACGGCCGAACCGAAAGACCCGGTCCCGAGCTACATCGGCTACGCCATCTCCTGGGGCGACGTCACGAGCGGCAACGACGTTGGCTCGTACCACATCGGTGACGGCACTGCCGCGACCAACGTCGTCTTCCAGCCGACGGTTCCGGACCAGGGCGGAAGCGGCACCTGGGGTCCGGTCTCGCACACGTACGCGGCTTCGGGAACGTACATGGTCTGCGTGATCATGTACGACCTCGGCGAGGTCAAACCATTCCCGGCGACAGGTGACGAGAGCCTCATTGCCGGCGGGCCCAATCGCAACAAGGACAACTCGGTGGACAACGGCTACGACCCCGCGGTCCGGTGCGCGACCGTGGACCTGACGAGCCCGACGGCGACCCCCACCATGGCCCCGAGCGCGACGCCCACTGTGGCCTCGACGCCAACCCCGTTCGAATCGTTCGCGGGTGAGACCTCCGGACCCGGCCCGACCTCCAGTCCTCCCCCGACTTCAACGCAGCTTCCCTCCAGCGGTTCGACCGGCGGCGGACCGGCCCTGCCGTTGATCCTTCTGGCCTTCTCGTCGGTCCTCGGCGTGGTCGCTCTCAGGCCGCTCCGGGCATCACGACGCGGCTGAAACGCCAGGACCCATCTGGCGCGCCTGCCGGGTTGCTTCGGCTCCGGCACATCGCGCTCCACAGGGCGGGCGTCGCAAAGCGCGGCGCCCGCGCGCCACGTCCGGGCCGCGGGTCCTAGGGGAGCGTCTCCGCTCGCTTGCGCTCGAGCACCTGCTCGGTCCTGCGCTCGTGCAGCCGCCGCTCCAGGCCGACCGGATACGTGTGCGGATTGAGCAGACGGCGGATGCCCAGGTGGAGGCTCGAGACCTGCTTTCGGGCCCGGTCGCGCATCTCGTCCAGCGTGGGGGCCGGACCGGTGCGCCGGCCGCCTCGCATGGCCGGTTCCACCAGCTCCACGCAGTGCCACTCCGAGTCGATGCGGCGGCGGTGGAGGGCGTCGGCAGGGTCGACCATCACGTCTCCTGCCTCGGGCTCGGCGAGGTCTTCGTCGTAGATGACGTCGGCACGGAACCGCTCCGTGGAATCCACGAAACGCCGCACGCCCAGGATCCCCGGGATGGACGTCTTGGCGCTGTGCTCGGAGACCTTGACGGGGTAGCGCCAGGCGCCCGAACCGTCGCGGATGGCCGTGAGCTTGTAGATGGCGCCGAGAGCGGGCTGGTCGTAGCAGGTATCGAGCCGGGTGCCGACTCCCCAAACGTCGATCCGGGCTCCCTGCTCGCGCAGCGACTCGATCGTGTACTCGTCGAGGTCGTTGGAGGCGACGATCCGCGTGGCGGCGAAGCCGGCCTCGTCGAGCATGCGGCGCGCTTCGATCGACAGATAGGCCAGGTCGCCCGAGTCGAGCCTGATGCCGCCCAGCTCGCCGCCTCGTTCGCGCAGCTTGCGTCCAGCTTCGATGGCGTGTTCGACCCCCAGGAGCGAATCGTACGTGTCGACGAGAAGGGTGACGTTGTCCGGCTGGGCGGCGGCATAGGCGTCGAAGGCGCGGCGTTCGTCCTCGAAGGCCTGAACCCAGGAGTGGGCGTGCGTTCCTCGCACGGGGATGCCGAAAAGGCGTCCCGCCAGAACGTTCGAGGTGGCCGCGACACCGCCGACATATGCCGCTCTGGCGGCGCTGATGGCCCCGTCGGGACCCTGCGAGCGGCGCAGGCCGAACTCCAGAACGGGCGCGGAACCCGCCGCCTCCACCACCCTGGCCGCCTTGGTCGCGACGAGAGTCTGGAACCCGACGACGGTCAGCAGGACGCTCTCCACGAGCTGGGCCTGCATCAGCGGACCGCGGACTCGCAGCAGCGGCTCGTTGGCGAAGACCGCGGTCCCTTCCGGGATGGCGTCGACGTCGCAGGTGAAGCGCAGCCGTGCGAGGCGGTCGAGGAAATCGGGATCGAAGAGCGGGCGGCCGCCCGCGCCGATCAGGCCGGCCAGGTATTGGAGGTCGGCGGGTTCGTACCTGAACCCCTCGAGGATCTCCAGGACGTCGTCGAGCCCGGCCGCGATGGCGTAGCCGCCCTCGAACGGCAGGTTGCGGAAGCTCATGGAGAAGACCGTCTCGCGCTCGGCCATGCCCGTATCCACGTAGCCGGCGGCCATGGTCAGCTCGTAGAGATCCGTGAGAGAGGCAAGGCTGGTCCGGTACAGCTCGCTAACGGCGGACACCGCGGCCTCCGCTCGGGATCAGCTTCTCCGAGACCGCTTCTAGAGTCCCGATGATCGTCGCGACCAGGAGTCCGACGGTGGGCTCCGACAGCTCGACCGCCTCGGCACCTGCGGCATCGGTCGCGGGACTCAGGCCGGCCAGCATCGAGACGTTGCCCGGATATGTGGCCTCGAGGGAATCTGCCTCCAGCAGGGTCATGGCCGCGTCCACGGCCCTTCCCACAACGGAGCGTAGGTCTGCGTCGCCGTCGCCCATGATCGGCTCCGGCGGCCCGCCGGGATGCAGGGGCAGGGGCGAGGGCAGGGCGCCGAGCAGTCGGCCGATCGGGTCCGAGGCCTCGGGGCGCGAACCGCGCCGTCGCAGGAAGCCCCCGCCCTCAGGCCAGTTCGTGTCGATCCGCGTTCTGAGCGACACGAGTCGAAGGCGACAGGCATCGACCGAATCGAGGCCGCGCGGGCCGGTCGCGCCGGCGGTGGCGGCCCCGGCAGTGGCGCGCCCGGCTGGCCCGCCCCCGGCTGGCTTATCGCTCATCTTGACCTCGTGACTGCGGTTGCCGCGTTCAGGATACGGCAGGTGCGGCGCTGCTCCACTCGCCAGGTCCTCCGGTTGTTGGCGCGCTGGCTGCGCGCCGGCGCGCCCGGGGCTTCGGGGCCGCGCTGGGGGCACGGGCTGGACCCGACGGCCCTGACTGCCTACCCTGAGCTGCGTGAGCAAGGTGCCGCGCCTCGAACCCGCGCAGACCATCTCCGGCCGTCGGGTGTGGCTTCGACTGCTCCGGCCTGAAGACCGCGACCGCCTGCGGGCCATCCTGGCCGAGCCCGAGGTGGCTCGCTGGTGGGCACCCAACGGCCTCGACGCTGCCGTGGACGAGCTGTTCGGCGAGGAAGAGGGCGTCGTCTACGCTATCGAGCTCGACGGCGGAGTGATCGGCGCCATCGAGTACGACGAGGAGAACGAGCGGGACTACCGGCACGCCGGCATCGACCTGTTCGTGGCGACGGACTATCAGGGCCGCGGGCTCGGGAGGGACGCGGTCGCGAGCATGGCCCGCCATCTCTTCGAGGTTCGCGGTCACCATCGCGTCGTGATCGACCCCGCCGTCGCCAACGAGCGGGCCATCCGGGCATACGAGCGGGTCGGTTTCCGACGAGTGGGGGTCATGCGTTCGTACGAGCGCGGTCCGGACGGCCGCTGGCATGACGGGTTGCTGCTCGACATGCTGCGCGGCGAGCTCACCGACGAGTCGCCCCGGTGACGCGCCTCGGCGGACGGCCCCGATGAAGGCCGCCTCCGCCCGCGCCGCCTCGTGCCGTACCTCTGGTCGCGTCGCGCCCCCTCCGGCCGTGGCAACCGCTCTGAGGGACGACCCGACCACGGTCGAGCAGCCGTGGACGGGCGGCCGTAGCCTGAGGGCGACGTGAGCCTCGACAAGTACCGAAGCAAGCGAGACTTCAACCGGACGTCCGAGCCGGACGGCCAGGCGAGTGGCACGGCCGCCTCCTCGCGCGCCGCCCCAACTCGCCTCTCGGCTCCCGCGACGGGCGGCCGATTCGTCGTCCAGAGGCATCGTGCCCGGCAGCTCCACTACGACTTCCGTCTGGAAGTGGACGGGGTGCTGGCCAGCTGGGCCGTGCCGAAGGGACCCACGCTGGATCCTGGCGTTCGTCGCGGCGCCTACCATGTCGAGGACCACCCGCTCGACTACTACGACTTCGAGGGCACCATCCCGCGCGGCGAGTACGGCGCCGGCGACGTGATCGTCTGGGACTGGGGCGTCTACGAACCCGAGGCGACGGCCGATCCGGGCAAGGCCCTTCGCGACGGCGAGCTCAAGATGGTTCTGCGGGGCGAGAAGCTCCGTGGCCGTTTCACCCTCGTCCGAACGGGGGGCTCGAACGGCGTGGACGGCCGGGGCGCCGGATCGACGGGCGAGGCGGGTCGGGAGAGCTGGCTTCTCATCAAGAAGCGAGACGACTCGGCGGTGCCGGGCTGGGACGTCGAAGGGCATCCGCTTTCCGTCAAGACAGGTCGCACCAACGACGAAGTCGCCGCTGGAGTGCCGCCCCGGGCGGCCGCCGGTCCCGGGCACGAGGGTAGGGGAGAAGAGCCCGCGGAGCCGCTGGGGAAGCCCTCGCCGATGCCCGAGTTTGTCGAGCCGATGAAGGCGACGCTGACGGACCGGGCCTTCGACGATCCCGACTGGCTCTTCGAGCTCAAATGGGACGGTTACCGGGTCCAGGCCCACGTTCGCGATGGACGAGTCGCCCTGTTCTCGCGACGAGGCCTTGACGCGGCCGGCCAGTTCCCCGAGATCGCGGCCGCTCCCGTGTGGCTGGCCGCCCACGAAGCGATCCTCGACGTGGAGGTGGTCGCACTCGATGCCGACGGGCAGCCGAACTTCAGCCTGCTCCAGGCCCGGAACCGGGCGGCGGCGAGGACCGGCGGTGGGCCGGCGGCGTCGATCGTCTACCAGGTCTTCGACTTGCTCTACCTGGACGGCCGCTCGCTCCTCGACGTGCCCCTCGAGCGGCGCAAGGAGCGGTTGCGAAGCGTTCTTCGCGAGTCGGATCGAGTCAAGTACGCCGGCCATGTGGTAGGCGATGGCGAGGCCTTCTACGCTGCCGTAGCCGCCCGAGGGCTCGAGGGTGTCGTCGCCAAGCTGCGGACGAGCCGCTACGAGCCCGGTCGGCGGCCCGCGTCCTGGCTCAAGATCAAGCGGCGGTCCGAGCAGGAGTTCGTCGTGGGCGGCTGGACGACGCGGGACGGCGATTCGACCGATCTCGCGGCCTTGCTGCTGGGCGTGCACGAGGGCGGTCAGCTCCGCCCGGTCGGCAAGGCCGGGACCGGGTTCGACGCCCGGGCCAGGCGGCGGCTGATTGAGTTGATGGAGCCGCTCGGACGTCCCACGGCGCCCTTCCGGCCGATCCCCACGGAGAAGGGGGTGCACTGGGTCGAGCCAAAGCTCGTGGTGAGGGTGGAGTTCGCCGAATGGACGGCCGACGGCAACCTCCGAGCGGCGTCCTACAAGGGCATCGATCCGGACGCCGATCCGGCCGCGGTGACCCGGGAGCGCTCGAGACCGGCGGGTGAGCTGATAGCCACTGCCGGGGCGAGCGCGGGCGGCGGAGGATCTGGTGTGGAAGCCAGCGCCGGCGGCCGGGTAGCCACTACCTCAGCCAACGAGCCGTCAGGGGCTCTCCCAGCCTCCACCGCCGAAGCGCTTGCGGCTCTGGAATCGCTGCCCGGCAAGGGCGGGCTCTGGGAGGTGGACGGGCGCACGCTCAAGCTCTCGAACCTGGACAAGGTTCTCTGGCCGGAGGACGGGTTCACCAAGCGGGACCTGATCCGCTACTACGTCTCGGTTGCCCGGTACCTGCTCCCGTACCTGGAGGGCCGGGCTACAACGCTCCAGCGATATCCCGACGGAGTGGACAGGTCCGGGTTCTGGCAGAAGCAGCTGCCCAAACACACGCCGGAGTGGATCGAATGCTGGCCCTGGCCCACTGCCTCCAAGGGGCAGCCCACGGAGTACCTCGTGGCGGACTCCGTGGCCACGCTCGCGTGGATCGCCAACGAAGCCGCCATAGACGTTCACCCGTCGACGTTCCGGATAGCTGCGCCTCAAACGCCCACCTGGGCCATGGTGGATATCGATCCCGGTCAGAAGACGAGCTGGCAGGACGTCATTCTGTTCGCCCGGCTGTATCGGACCGCCCTGGAGCATCTGAAGGTGACGGGCTTTCCCAAAGTCACCGGCCAGCGGGGGATCCAGGTATGGATCCCGGTCGCGCCGCGGTACACCTTCGATCAGACACGCGACTGGGTTGCCGCGCTGTCCCGGACCATCGCCGCCGCGGCCCCGGGAATGGTCAGCTGGGAGTGGGCCAAGGCGGAACGCGAAGGCCTGGCCAGGCTCGACTACACCCAGAATGCCTGGAACAAGACCCTTGTCGCGCCGTACTCGGTCCGCCCGGCGAGGCGCGCCCCCGTGTCCACCCCGATCGATTGGGATGAGCTGGACGACCCGGACCTGCGCCCGGACCGCTGGACCATTCGAACGATCCTGGACCGCATACAGGAGCGCGGCGATCTCTTCGCCCCGGCTCTGGAGATGCGCCAGGAGCTGCCGCCACTGTAGGAAATAGCGGCGATCCCGGAACGGGGCAGCTCGACCGCAGCGAAGCCCCGGTAGCTGCGCATCGCCCCGGATCTATGCCCCGTCGGGTCGATTTACGGTTGGGCCCGGCGTCTCCGATGCAGGCGCATTTCCAGGGCCCGGCAGGCTAGCCGGCTGGGACCCGGGTCGCGACTGGGTCCGAAACACGCCGAGGGCCGCGATCACCAGCACTTCGAGAATCGTCCAGCAGACAAGGGCCAGAGTCGCGGCGGCGTCGAGGGCCGGGCCGTTGAAGTTGATCACGTTCTCCCGGAGGATCCCTTCGAAGGGCTGAACGAACACCTGGCTCGCGTTGATGATGGTGTGGACGAGGCCGTTCGTCTGCCTGGCGTCCAGGAGGAGCAGCACGATGCGCAGCCCGATGAGGCCCTGGACGATGGCGAAAACGAGCGCGGCAACGCGTCGCAGAGAAGTAGTGGCGCTCGGACCGTGCCTGACGGCGACGTCCCGTCGAGATTCGAAGGCCATTTCGCCTCCTTCAATGTGGAGGCGGCAGGATAGGCCGGTGAGTCGGTCCGGTCAGCGGAGGACCCACGACGTACCCCTTGACGGAACTCCGGGTCCGCACAGTGGGGCCGTGGCGAGGGCGCCATGCCGCTCGGCCGCCGGGCCCGGCTCTCAACTCGGGCCAGCAGCGCGCGCCCTCAGCTCGCTCCGCGGCCGATCGCCTTCTGCATGAGAACCGTATCGAGCCAGCGATCGAACTTGTAGCCGACCGACGTCAGCCGGCCGACCTCACGAAAGCCGAACCGGGCGTGCAGCCCGAGTGACGGAGTAATGTCGCCGACGGCGATGACGGCGATCACCTGACGCGCCCCGATGGCCTCGCATTCGGCCAGCAGAGCCGGCAGCAGCTTGCTGCCGATGCCCTGGCCGACCCGCTCCGGCGCAACGTAGATCGAATCCTCGACCGTGAACCGGTAGGCCGGACGCGGCCGCCAGCGCGAGCAGAAGGCGTAGCCGGCGACCTCGCCGGCGATCGTGGCGACCAGGAACGGCAGGCCGACCTCCTCGATCTCGGCGAGCTTCCGCTGCCAATCGCCCAGATTTGGCGGCAGCGTCTCGAAGGTCGCGGTGCCGTGCAACACGTAGTGCGAATAGATCCGCTGGACCGCCGGGAGGTCGTCCTCGGTGCAGGCTCGGATCGCGGGAGTGCTCTCGTCGCCAGTTGTCGTCGGTTCCACCTTCACCTCCAGAACGGCCGTCCGGCCGGCGAGTGCCGCTCCCGCACTATAGGCAATCCGGGCCGCTCTGGTGGGGAGCACTGATACCCGAGCGCGGGGCATTCGGCATCGGATCGGGCGCTGGTACACTCCCGATCGCCAGCGTCGGTTCGGCCGTCACCGAGCCGATTCAGACGACGGAGGTCGTGACGTGGACATCCGCGCGGCCGGCGAGCCGGCGAGCATCCCCAGCGCCTTTCTGGATCTCGTGGAGTGCCCGACGGTAGCGGCCCTCACGACGATCATGCCCGACGGCTCCCCGCAGACGTCTGTGGTCTGGTGCGATTTCGACGGCACCTTCGTCCGGGTCAACACCATGCGGGGCTTTCGCAAAGAGAAGAACATGCGGGCGAATCCGCGGGTGACGCTGCTCTGCTTCGACCCGGCGCGGCCTCTCCGATCCCTCGAGATTCGGGGTGTGGTGCAGGAGATGACCGAAGAGGGGGCGCTGGAACACCTGGACGGCCTGTCGCTCAAGTACACCGGACTCGCGCCGTACTTCGGCCGCTGCATCCCCGAGGAGTTCCGAGCCACGGAGACGCCCGTGCTCTGCCGCATCAGGCCCACCCGAGTCGTGGTTCTGGACTGCGAGGAAGCGCGATGACCGACAGTGCGGTCGTGCCGGAATCCCACCGTCATCTGCTGACCGGAACCGCCCACGGCGTGCTGACCACGATGATGCCGGACGGCCAGCCGCAGTCGAGCCTGGTCTGGGTCGACTTCGACGGCGAGTGCGCTCTCGTCAACACCACGCTGGAGCGGCAGAAGGGCCGGAACATGCTGGCCAACCCGAAGGTCAGCCTGCTCGTGGTCGATCCGGCGAACACGGGCCGCTTCATCCAGATCCGGGGCACGGCCGAGCTGACCTCGGAGGGAGCGGCGGAGCACCTCGACGGGCTCACGCGCAGGTACACCAGCCATCCCTGCTACTACGGCCACGTCTACCCCGAAGAGCAGCGGAGCCGTGAGACGCGCGTGATCGTCCGGATCCACGCCTCGCGGATCACGCTCGATGCCATCCATGCCTGACGAGACCGCTCCGAAGGGCGGCGCGATCCGCGGCTTCCGCACGCTGCCGTACGTGGCTGCCCAGCGCCAGGGAGTGGACTGGAACGAAGTGATGTCGCGCACCCACGCCATCCACGGGCTCGTGGAGCTCGACGTGACGGCAACGCGCAAAGCCATCCACGAGCGGCGTCGTGCGAGCGGCAAGCCCCTGTCCTTCACCTCGGTCATCGTGGCCTCGTTTGCCCGAGCGATCGCCGCCGATCCATCGGTACAGGCATTCCGGAAGGGTCGCGGCCGCGTGGTCGTGTTCGAGGACGTCGACATGACCGTGCTCGTGGAGCACGAGCTCGACGGGGAGCTCGTACCGGTGCCGCACATCATCCGGCGGGCAAACCGTAAGCCACCCGAGGTGATCGACCGGGAGATAGCACTGGCGAGGACGGAGCGACGGCCCTACGCGCGGGCCATGAGGTTTGCCCCGCTCTGGTTCCTGCTGCCGGCGGCGGTCCGTCGGTTCGCGATCCGGAGGCTCCTCGCCAACCCGCAATGGCGTCGCCTCTACACGGGAACCGCCGCGGTAACGGCCGTGAGCATGTTCGGACGCGGCACCGGCTGGGGCGTCCCGTTCATCAGCCATTCGATCGGATTGACCGTGGGCGGCATCGGTCGGCGGCCCGGCATCGGAGCCGGCGGCAAGATCGAGCCTCGCGAGCTGGTCTGCCTGACCGTCAGCGTGGACCACGACGTCGTCAACGGCGCGCCCCTGGCCCGCTTCATCTCCCGCTTCCGCACCCTCGTGGAGACGGCGGCGGTCCTGAACGCCGACGCTTCGAAAAGCTGACGACGTCCTAACGCGAAGCCCGTTGACGATGCGGCTCGCCGGCCGACGGGGTCAGCGCGGCCGAGGCGGTGCGATGCTCTCGCGCTCGACGAGCTGCGGGGACACGACGGACTGAAGCGGTTCGCCTTGTGGCAGCTCGAGCCGGTAGGCCATGAGAGCGATCGCCGCGCGCGCCATCTGGGTCTTGTCCACCCCCATGGTGGTGAGGGCCGGCATTATCAGCCCGGCGAGATCGATGTCGTCGAACCCCACGGTCGAGAGGTCGGACGGCAGCCGGAGTCCGGCGTCGCGAGCCTGCTCCATGAACGCGGCGGTGATCAGGTCGTTGGCACCGAAGACGGCGGTCACCTCGGGATGGCGCCTGACGTAGTCCACGCCCAGGACCGCGCCGGCCGCTGTCAGAACGTAGCTGACGTCGATGAAATGCTCCTCGAGACCGTGGGCCCGAATCGCCTCGGAGTAGCCGCGGCGGCGCTCCTGCACGCTCGGATAGCAGACGGGCTCGGAGCCGAGCAAGGCGATGTCCCTGTGGCCCGCGGCCAGAAGCCGCTCCACGAGAAGCGCGGCGCCGTGGGCGTTGTCGGTCCAGACGGAGTCGCAGACGTTGGCTTCGGAGTAGCCGTCGATCAGAACGATCGGGCAGCCGTTGGCTCGAACCCGTTCGACCGCGGCGGTGTCGAGCTGGGCTCCGAACAGGAAGGCTCCGTCGTACCTGTCGCTCGCCAATGGCGCGGGGACGTCGAGGAGCCGGTACTGCGCGTCCACCTTCATCATCGCGTGATCCACCGAGACGCCGGTCTTGGAGCACGCGATGGTGATCGCCGACGAGATCGGCGCGTAGAAGCGATTCGCCTCCGGGTCGTCGCGCGGGAACGTCTTGAACAGAAGCACGACTCGAAGGGGCCGTCCGAGGCGCTCCTGGACCGAGGCAAGAGCCGTGTAGCCGGCCTCGTGAGCGGTCTCGGAGATCCTGGCCCGCAGGCCCGGGTCCTGGCTGGCATCGCCCGAGAGCGCCAGGGCGACGTCGGGGATCGCCGCGCCCGTCGCAGAGGCTATCTCGGCCATCGTCGGATAGTTGGTTCTGTCCATTCCGCCCTCTTGGCAGCCGCAAGCCCGTCGGACCGTCGTTCGACACGGCGACGCCGGCCCGCGCCGGATCAGGGCGTCGCCCGACCCGATCGGCTCGTCAGAGAAGGCATCGGCCGAATGGGCTCCCCTCAGATGGCCCGAAAGTAGCAGCAGTGCTAGGCCTTCCGGGTGCGCAAGAGAGCTCGCGTGCTTCCGCATACGCAAAGCCGGCCAGCTTTCGCCGGCCGGCCTGCTCGTCGAAATCGGGCGGGGTTTAGAGGCGGCCTCTACGTGTCACGGCCGGTCTTGCGGGCTCGGGATCCGCTATCCGATCGGTCCTGAGTCGTCTCGCCGGCTTCGCGGCGCTGTTTGTTGACGGTCCGAGCCGCTATCTCCTCCGCCCGGTCCGTGGAGCGACCCTGTTCGAGTTCGCTCTCCTTGATGTCCTCGTACTGGCGGTCCCGTTTGGATGACCATGAGTTGCGCGGCATCGTGGACCTCGTCAGCGATCGAACAGGCCGAGGATCGCGACGACGATGGCCTCCACGATCGACCAGCCGATCAGCGCTATCACCGCGGCCACGTCCAGGAACGAGCCGGGCGCAGTGGGCACATCGTTGAGCTTGAACATGCCCCTGAACGGATCCACGAAGACGTTCGTGCCGTTTATCACGTCGCGCACGATCACGTTCGCCTGGTCGGCGCCGAGCAGGAGGAAGGCGATCCGCAGGAGCAGCGCCACCTGCAGGATTCCGAAGAGCAGCATGGCCAGGCGGATAAGGAAATCCCCGAGGCGCGAGCCGGCAGGCTCCAGCCGCCCATCGACGGGGTCGACCATTATGGGACGGTCGTTCATGTCAAAACCTCCATTGGCCGCCAGTTCCTGGCAACTGACCCTACCCTCGGTCAGTTCGGGATGCAGTCGAGCGAACGTCCCGGCGGGCGCCGTTGCAGACCTCTTGCGACTTCGAATCTCTAGCGGCTCGGCTACGCGGACCTGAAGCGCCCGGAGGCAACGACACCTGGCCGGCTCTCGACGTCGCCGATAACCGGCAGCGAGAAGCCGAACTCGGCGCCGCCCCCTTCTCGCGGCCGTGCCCACGCCAGGCCCCCCATCGCTTCGGCAAGCAGGCGGCAAACGTAAAGGCCGATGCCGGCGCCGGGCGCGCTGCGGACCACTTTGGGGTTGCGATAGAAGAGAGTGAACAGCCTGTCCGCCTCTCCGGGCGCGAACCCCACGCCGCGGTCGAGAACCAGCGTCTCGACCCAGTCGCCGCGCGTCCGTATCGACACCTCGATCGGCTTCCCGCAGGCGACACCGTACTTGAGCGCGTTGGAGACGAGATTCCGGGCGATCTGCTCCACGTAGGTCGGTTCGGCCTCGACGGGCGGCAGGTCCTGTTCGGCGTGGAAGAGGATCGACGAGTCCGGAGACTCATTGCGGGCGCGGTCCACGACCTCGCCGACCAGGCGATGGACAAGGACCGGCTCGCCGGCCACGTCCAGGGCGCCGCGCTCGGATCGCGTCAGCACCAGCAGATCCTCGACGATGTTGCGCAGGCGGGCGGACTCGGCGTCTATGTCGGCCAAGAGCTCCATCCGCCGCCCACCGGCCGTGCCGTTGCCGCGGCGCAGCAGGTCGACGGCCACGAGGATGGACGTCACGGGCGTTCTGAGCTCGTGGGACAGGACCCCAAGGAAGGCGTCGCGCTGGAGGTCGGCCTCGACCAGGCGAGTGACGTCGCGGATCAGGACCACGTCCGAGCTGGCCGCGGTCGCGGTTACGGGAAAGCGCACTACCTCGAGCCAGCCCCGGTTGTGCAGCGGCGAGCGAACGAGGTAGCGGTTGGCTGCTCCCGCGTGGCCGGGTGCGTCGTCGGCGCGCGGTGGCAGGTCGGCGAGGGTGCGCGGGGTCCTGCCAAGGAGGCGCTCCGCGGCCGCGTTGGTCAGAATGACCTCGCCCATGGAATCGCCGACGAGGACGCCGTCGCCGATGGCGTCCAGGACGGTGCTCAACTCGGCGGCCCGGGCTTGCTCCTCGGCCGCCATCACGTTGGTGCGTTCGATCAGGATCGCTCGCTCGAGAGCAGATCCACATTGGGCGCCTATAGAGCGCAGGAAATCACGGTCCTCGGGGCCATAGCCAGACGGCCCGGAGAAGTTGAGATACAGCGCCCCGGTGGCCGTGCCCTGGTAGAGGAGCGGAATGACGATGCTGTCCGCTTCGGACTTGAAGCTGGCAGCAAACGAGGGGTAGCGGGCGATCCGCTCCATTCGGCCGCGCAGGACGATCGGCTCACGGCTGCGGACGACCTCGCCGAGCGGCGACGCGGGGGAGTTGGTGACGTCGCGCATGCCCTCTATTCCGCCGATGTAGCCGTAGGTGGACAGGATCCGAAGTCGCGCATCGTCGACCCGACCGACTGCCATCAGGCCGCCGCTCGCCCCGAGCAGCTCCACAGACTGTTCTATGGCCGTCTGGGCCAGCAGCGCGGTGGACATGGGGCGGTTGAGCGCCAGGGAGATGCTTTGCAGTCGGGCGCTCCTGGCCGCCGATTCCTCGGCGCGTAAACGAGCGCCGGTGGCATGCTGGTAGGCGCTCTTGAGCCCGGCGCTCAGAAACGTCAGGACGAACCCGTTGATGGCGAAGAGAGCCAGTGACAGCGAGTCGTTCTGCGACGGAGCGGCGAAAGGTCCGGGCCGCTGGACATAGAAGATGGTGCTGGCAAAGATGCCGCCGACCGTCGCCGTCGTCCCCGAAACCCGGCCGCCATACCAGGCCGCGATCGCGATGGCGGGCTCCAGCAGGATGAACGTGTTGCGACCCTGGAGGATCGGCTCGAGCGGAATCCGAACGAGGATAGCCGCCGCGATAGTGACCACCCCGACGATGATCCTGGAGATGAATCCCGCGGCTGGCGAGGGGTTTATTCGGGTGCGCTGAAGCGACGCGGCAAGGGACGACGACACGTACGCGGCCTCCGCCGGAATTGTTGAGCCGAATACTCCGGATTGACAGAGGCCGCGGCCTTGCGGCTTTCGGCCGGGCATTTCAGTGTCCTCGCAGTTCGTCCGGCTACGTGCGACGCCCATCCACCGGTGGGGGATTTCCGACTACCCGTCAGGAGCGGCGCGGAACACGCCATGAGACGTTTGGCACCAGGTGCCGCAAGCCCCCGCGACGATGCGATCCTGTGGCCCCAGGAGGGATTCATCAGTTGAGTACAAAGCCCCTCGTTCTCATCGCCGACGACGAGCCGAGAATCACCAAGCTCGTCTCGCTGGCCCTCGAAGAAGAAGGCTTCCGAGTCATCTCGGCCGGAAATGGCGAGGAGGCCCTGCGCAAAGCTGAGCAGTACCGGCCGGACATGGTCCTGCTCGACATCGTGATGCCCGACATCGACGGCATCGAGGTCATGCAGCAGTTGCGGGAGCGCCGGCCCGTGCCGGTGGTCCTGCTGACCGCGAAGGGCTCGATCGCGGACAAGGCCAAGGGCCTCGATCTCGGCGCGGACGACTACATAGCCAAGCCATTCCATCCGGCCGAGCTGGGACCCCGTGTGCGGGCGATACTGCGCCGGACTTCAGGCGCAGCGCCGGGCCGTGGCATCGTCGCCTTCGACGACGTGGAGATCGACCTGGAGCGCCGGCTCGTCACCAAGGGCGGGCAATACGTCTCGTTCTCGCGGACGGAATGGCATCTCCTGGAGCATCTTGCCGCAAACGCGGGCAAGGTGATCCTCCACGTGGAGCTGCTGAGCAAGGTCTGGGGCCCCGAGTACCGCGACGACACCCAATACCTGCGGGTCTGGGTCAGTCGGGTCCGTCGCAAGCTGGGCGCCAAGCCCGGCGAGCCGGGCCGCATCAAGACCTACATGGGCATCGGCTACAGACTCGACGTGGACCCGAGTCCATCCTCGGATCCCTCGGAAGACGGGGCCGAGGAGATACCCGCCGACGAGCTCGGTGCGGAGATGGCCGCTCTGGAGGAAGAAGCACAGTCGCTGGCCGCAGATCGCGAAGGCCCCGCACATGGCCGTCCGAGGGTCGGAAGCGCCTGACACGCTCGTCCCGGCGCGGCGCCTCCTCCCGGCGCGGTCAGCCGACCGCCGTGGTCACGACGAGCACGATGGCCGCCAGGCCCATGACCGCCGACGTCGCCAGGCCAACCGCGTTGAGCAGCCGGCCGTTGGTTCGCGTTCCCACGATCGTCCGGTCGTTGGAGGCGAGCAGCAGCAGGACCAGCATCGGGGCGGCGAGCAGTCCGTTGATGACCGCTGAGATGACCAGGGCCGATATCGGGTTGAGCCCCACGAAGTTGATGCAGATGCCCACGAGCGTGGCCACGACGATGACCGCGTAGAACTGTGGAGCACGGCGCAGCGGCTCATCCAGCCCCGCTCGCCAGCGGAACCCTTCCGCGATGCCGTACGCAGCCGAGCCGGTGAGCACCGGAACGGCCAGGACGCCCGCGCCGATCAGCCCGGCCGCCAGCAGGACGGAGGCATAGTCGCCGGCGAGGGGCCGGAGCGCCTTTGCGGCGTCGGTGGCCGACGCGATGTCGTGCTGGCCGGCGACGAACAGCGTCGAGCCGGCCGTCAGGATGATGAAGTAGGCGACGATCTCGGAGAAGACCATGCCGGCGACCGTGTCCACCTGGGCATGACGCAGCTCCTTCGCGCTCGCGCCCTGGCGCTGCCAGAGCCGGCGCCGGCCGATAGCGATCTGCTCGTCCACTTCCTGGCTGGCCTGCCAGAAGAACAGGTAGGGCGATATGGTCGTCCCGAGTAAGGCCACGAAGAGACCCAGGAACGCCGGGTCGAGGCGGACGGTGGGAACCACGCTTCCGGCCAGGACCGCGCCCAGGTCCGGGTGAGTGAACAGGGCGCTGCCTACGTAGGCGAGGAGGGCCAGGGCGAGCCACTTGAACAGCCGCACGACGGTCGCGTATGAGCCGAGGAGCTGGACGGCGGCAATCGCGAGCCCCACCGGCACGACGAGGGCGATCGCCGGCACCGGCACGAGCAGGTTGATGGCGGCCGCGATCGCGCCGATATCCGCGCCGGCGTTGAGCGTGTTTGCGACGACGAGCGAGGCGAGTGCCCCGTACAGGACCCAGCGCGGATAGTGCTCGCGCAGGACGGCCGCGAGGCCGCGTCCGCTGGTCAGGGCGATCTTTGCGGCCATGTACTGGACGGCCGTCATCATCGGCAGCATCAGGATCGTCAGCCACAGGAACGAGTAGCCGTAGCTCGCGCCGGCCTGCGCATAGGTGCCGACTCCGGACGGATCGTCGTCGGAGGCGCCCGTGACCAGGCCCGGGCCAAGTGTCATCAGGAGCCTTCGGACCGGGTTGCCTTCACGATCGAGCGCCGCGACCTTTGGGTCCGGCGGGCGCGCGGGGTCGATGCGAGGAGCCTTCGGGGCGCCTCGGGTGCGCGCCGGCAGGGCTGCCCGTCTCTGAGTCGACAAGAGCGTGGTTCTCCGATGGCTCTCGCGCCGGTCTCCTCCGGGAGATGCCGGCCGCTCGGGCGGCGAGAGTAGCGGAGCCTGACAGCCCGACCGGGGAAACGTCGCGGCCGGCTCGGCAGATGGGTTCGGCGGCACAACCAGGCGGAACGAGCGGCCCTCGCCGGTCGTCGGACGCTCGTCCCGAAATCGATTGCATACGTGTGAGGCGCGTTGGGCTAGTATCGGTTCGTGGACGGGCCGCAGGTCTCGGAAGCGGGAGCCCGTCGCCCACGGTCCACCGCAACGGCAGAGGAGATCGAGTCAGTGAGCGCAGTCCCGAACATCCGCCTGAACAACGGCGTGGACATCCCGCAGCTCGGCTTCGGCGTCTTCCAGATCCCGCCGGCGGAGACTCGGGCCGCCACGCTGGAGGCCCTGCGGGTGGGCTATCGCCACGTCGACACGGCCGAGATGTACGGCAACGAAGCCGAGGTGGCCGAGGCCATCCGCGATTCCGGGATACCGCGCGGCGAGGTCTTCGTGACGAGCAAGCTCAACAACGGCTTCCACGCCCCCAAAGACGCTCTCGCGGCGTTTGACCGCTCGCTCGCGGTCATGAAGCTGGACTACCTGGATCTGTTCCTCATCCACTGGCCGCTGCCCGCCGTCGGCGATTTCGTGGATACCTGGAAGGCGATGGAGGAGATCTACGCGTCCGGGCGCGTGCGCGCCATCGGCGTCTCCAACTTCCAGGCCCATCACCTCGACCGGCTCGCGGCCGAGACCGGGACCGTCCCGGCGGTGAACCAGATCGAGATGCACCCGTACTTCAACCAGGACGACCTCCGGGCGTACGACGCCTCGCACGGCATCGCCACCGAAGCCTGGTCGCCGATCGCTCAGGGCCAGGTACTCGACGATCCCGTGGTCGTCGCCATCGCCGGCCGGCTCGGCAAGACCCCGGCCCAGGTGACGCTCCGCTGGCACATCCAGCGCGGCGACATCGTCTTCCCGAAATCGGTGACGCCGGCCCGGATCGCGGAGAACTTCGCGTTGTTCGACTTCGAGCTGACGGAGGCCGATATGCGGGCCATCACCGGGCTCCATCGCAACGGCCGCCGCGGCCCGAACCCGGACGAGTTCAACTGGATCCCGTCCTAGACGAACCCGCGGCGCGAGCGCGCCGGAGGCCGGCCGTGAACCTGAACCACCTCTACCTCCTGGTTCGAGACCTCGAGCGCTCGCGTTCGTTCTACGAGCGCTACTTCGGCTTCGATGGGCCCTCGGAGTGGCAGGCAGAGACGTTCGTGATCCGGAACGTTGAAGGCTTCTCGCTCGCTCTGACCCCGGACCCTTCGCCGCCGGAGTGGCCGCGAACGCTCCATTTCGGTTTTCTCACGGAGGATGTCGAGTTCGTTCGGGACTTCCACGATCGGCTGGCAGCCGAGGGTATCCACATCGTCGAGGCGATCTTCGAACCGGGCTTTTCGGTGTTCAAATGCCTGGACCCGGACGGATACGTCATCGAGGTGGAGGCCGGCGCTCCCGCGGGCGCCGGTTGAGCCTCGCCCTCGCTAGCGGTAGTCCTGGGCGCTGAACCACTTGCCGGAGGTGCCGTCCTCGACGAGCACCGGCATCAGGGCGCCGGGCAGGACGCTCTCTACCGCGTTGGGAGCCTGCGGGCCGCCGAGGTCCGTTCGGAGCCAGCCTGGATCGAGCAGGTTGATCGTCACGCCGGTGGCGGCCAGGTGTGGGGCCATGTCGTAGACGTACTTGTCCAGGGCCGCCTTGGACGCGGCGTAGGCCATGAGCTGCGGCTGATCCTTGATCCCCGAGGTGACGTTGACGATGCGACCGAAGCCTCGCTCGATCATGCCCGGCAGCATCAGGTTGCAGAGCGTAATGGGCGCGATGGTGTTCACCTGGAAGCTTCGCCGGTACTCGTCGGCGTCGGTCGCGAACGTGTCCTCGTGCCAGCCCGTCTGGATCGCGGCGTCGTTGTACAGGATGTCGATGCCGCCCGAAATGCGGAGCGCTTCGCGGCCGAGGGCGATCACCTGGTCCTGATCGGACAGCTCGGCGGCAAGGGAGTGGACCGTGAGGCCGCGGGCCGCGAACTCGGCCGCCATCGCGGCGGTGTGCTCGACGTTTCGGCTCTGGAGGATCAAGCGGCAGCCCCGCTCCGCGAGAGCCGCGGCGACCTGCCGGCCTACGCCTCGGCTGGCCCCCGTCAACAACACCCACTTGCCCGAGATGTCCAGCACCACGATCTCCTCCGCGACGACTCCAACGACCCGATGATGCCAGGTCCGCCCGTTGCCGGCACGACCGCGGCCGCCGCAGTCGGCCCGCTTATCCGGAGGGCGACGCCGCCACGGCGGCACAGTATTGGGCGGCCTTCCCGATCGCGGCGTACGGACAGGCGGCCGCATCGATCAGGTAGAGCAGTGCCGAACGGTTCCGAGCGGTCTGTCTGGCGATGACGTCGTCGGACGGATAGACGATGCCCTTGCCCGCCTGTTCTTCGGTGGGGTAGAGCTCGAAAGTGAACGAGAAGATCCGATAGGTCGCGTACATCCAGTCGATCTCGTCGCCGTCCGTCGGATACTGCTGGCTCGACTGCTGGGCCTTGTAGCCGTTCGTGGCGGCCATCTTCCGCGCCATGGCCTGGAAGACGGAGTAGTCGGTGGGGTCCATGTCGGAGGGCAGGCGCTGAAGCGTGTAGCTCATCGGGTACAGGACCATCTCGCCGTGGCTGTGGAGGGTCACGTGCGTCTTGATCTGCTGCTCGCCATTGACGACGCGGCCGGCCACGAAGTTGGCTACGGCCCGGGTCTCGGGCGCGGAGAAGGGCTCCGGTCCGCGATAGTTCCAGGCCCAGACCCTCGAGTCGCTGCCGCCGCAGCAACCCCACATATATGAGTAGTTGCGATTCAGGTCCACGCCCAGGTTGGGATTGTTGAAGTTGTGCTGGCGGCTCTTGCGCCACCAGTGGTACTCGCCGCCCGAGATGTCGTAGACCCAGCCGTCCGGATTGACCGCGAAGATGATCCAGATCTCGCGTGAGTCGACGAGGCGGCGGATCTCCTTGTCGGTCGCGTAGCCCGAAGTGAGGGTGTTGAGAAGGTAGAGCGCCTGCTCGACCCCGAGGTGCTCCGCGGCGTGGTGGAGGGCGTCCACGAGAACCTCGGGCTCGTCCTCGTCGATGGAGACGTTGTCCGAGATCTTGGCCGCCCAGATGTCACGGCCCTCGGCGCTCTTGCCGATCGAGAAGACCGACACGAGCGACGGATAGGCGATCTCGGTGGCCTTGATGACGGTGTACAGCTCGCCCGGTTCGTGCCAGCCCGAGTCCAGGGCCGGGTAGGTGGCCGTCTCCACCGGCAAGCCGAGCCTGCCGTCCGAGTAGCCGATCAGCTCGCCGCGGATGAGTGGCGGCAGAGGCCCGGCGATGCATATGAACGCGGGCTCGAGGGCCATGAGGGCGTCTCGCGTCGCCACCGGAAGCTGCTCGCCGGGCTGGGTGAGAAGCAGCGGCGTACCATCCGGCGCCACGCCTGCCACGAGCGGGATGGCGGCGAGCGCACCGAGATCCGCCGTTCCCGCAGTGGCCAGGACGCTTTCGGCGCCCGCGAACAGCTTCGTCGCGACGGCCGCGGCGGTCGAGTATCGATCCGACCCCGAGATCTGCTCGACCACGGGGACCACGGTGCGGAGACCGGCCAGGACCGCCTCGGAGACGGCCGACTTGCCGCCGACGACGATCAGACGATCCGGCGAGAGCCGCCGCAACTCGGCGGCGGTAGAGGAGGGGAGGGTGTCGCGCGTGACCAGAAGAAGCGGGGCCTTCACGTTGGCCGCGGCCGAGGCGGCCACCAGCGCATCGAAGTAGGCGTCCGCCGAAGCCACGAACGCGATCGGCGCGGAAGGCGCGAACAGCCCGGCCGAGAGCAGGGCGGCAGTCTCCGGGGCGGTTCTTCCGGCTATCCGCTCCACGCTCGCGCCCTCGCCGAGCAGGGAGGAAACCTGGCCGACGACGGCCTTGCCGATCGTTGACGTGCCCCCGACGATCTCGACGCGATCGGGGGCAAGGCGTGCGAGCTCGGTGGCCACCGCCGGCGCCAGCGCGGTCGCTCCCGCGTGGAGGATCGCCCCGCCTTCTAGAGCCGCCGCGGGCGCCGCGGCAGCGGCTTCGGAATCGGGATTCGCGGCCACGAGGTAGACCACGGGCACGGCTCCCCGCGCCGAGAGCTGGGTGGAAGCGGATATGGCCACCGCGACGCGATCCGCGCCCTCGAGCTGGCTCGTGACCACTCCGCCGCCCGGGGACAGTGGGACGGGCACTCCGGGGACGCAGCCCGCGACGAAGCAAGCCAGGACCGCGATCCCGGCGACGCGGCCGGATACCTTCGGGCGCGGTTGACGGGAGTCGGGCCGTGACGAAGCCATACGCGGAGGTTGACCGACGGCGATCCCTATAGCAAGCGCGACTTGACCGACTGCGGGACGTTCCCCGGGACTGTGGACGAGGGTGCGCGTCCATCGACCCATCACACGGCCCTATGCCGCGACGTCAAGAGGCGCGATGCTGCCTCATACGACGACCTTCGGGAGGGCAAGAAGTGGGGTCGATATTCACTCAGGGTCATGCCTGGCGCAGGCGCGGCGCCCTCTTGCTCCCGGCGTTGGTAGCGGCAGGTTGCGTCGGGGCGACCGCGACCGGGTCACCCTCATTCCCACCCGCGGCAACCCCCGCGGCATCAGTCATCACCTCACCTGCCGCCACGCCGACTTCCAGCCTTGCGGCAATTGACCTCGCGAGCGTGCCCCTCGCGCCATCGGGGACGTGGAAGAGCATCCACTGGGTATCGGTGCCGGCGACACCGCTTCTGGCGCCGCAGTCGCCTGAACCGGACGCCTCCGGGGTCTCGACCTACTCTTCGGGTCCCCAGATGTTCGGCTGGAGCCGTGGTTTCGTGGGCTTCTCGCTCCAAAGCGTGACAACTGAGGGAGGAGACCAGGTCACCACGACGGCCGTCACGACCTACTCGAGCGACGGAGCGCACTGGCAGGCCGGGCCGGGCGTGCAGCAACGGACGGCAGACCCCCTGAATATCCGTGGTGTCTACGAGGGGCCGGCCGGGCTGCTCGCGGTCGAAGAGGCCGGTGCCTGCGGCGACACCTGGGTGGAGGGGCTCCTTACCTCAGGCGACGGCGTCACGTGGCAGTCGGTCGACATGGCAAAGGCATTCGGGAAAGCCGTCATCTGGGATGTGTCGGGCGGTTCCGCGGGTTTCGTCGCCACGGACACGATCGGCCACGCGGTCTGGACCTCGCGAGACGGCCGTAGCTGGCAGCCCGTCAATCTCGATGCGCCGGTCTTCGCGACCTCCCGCATCGACGACGGCACCGCGTTCTCGGCGGGCTACGTGCTCGTCGGGTCGACAGAGCTGACCGGCGCACGTAACTGCGGTGTCACGCTCGTCGATCCGTCCGCGGCGCCCACGGCAACCCCGCCTCTCAGAGTGCCTGCGGTCTGGTGGTCGGCCGATGGGACCGATTGGGTCAAGTCCCAGCTGCCCGGGGCCAAGAATGAATTCAGGGTCGATCTGTCGGTCCAGCGTCTGGACGACCATACCCTCGCGGTGTTCGACTACTACGACAACGCTGCGCACGCCTGGGTGTCCGAGGACGGCCGGACATGGAAGGCGCTGCCTCAGCCGGTTACTGTGGATCGCTTCATCAGCGACTACTTCTACTGCCAGGACCAGGGCTGTCTCAAGACGGACGGCCGGCACGGAATTCAGCTTCAGGGGCTGGACGCCACCCTCGAGAGCCCGTATGCCGGCGGGATGTCGCTTCTGACCTGGACAGACGGCGGACTCGCGCCCCTCGCCCAGAGTGGCAATCAACCGCCCTACGACTACGGGACGGTTTGGACCGTGGGTCCCACCGGCGTGATCGTCACGAACGCCGGCCGGCTCTGGATCGGGCTGCCGTCGGCGTAGGGCGGGCTAGAACCAGCGGGCGACCAGGGCTCCGAGCGAGACGGCCAGGACGGCGAGCCAGAGGATCGAGAGCGCCGCTTCCGGGGCCACGATGAGGCTGCGCGCGTTTACGGGCTCGCGTGATCCGTCCGAGTACAGGATCTCGCCCACTACCGACACGGCCCGCCGCCGGATCGCTCGGGCGCGCGTGGAGAGGCGTCGCTGGGCCAGGCTCAGGAGGGTCGCCGATGCGGCAGCCAGCGCGAGCGGCAGCGGGTGGGCGCCGCAGGCGTAGCCCGTGGCCACGACGGGAAACGCTCCCCAGCCGAGAGCGAACCCGGCGTCCGAATGGACGAGCGGGGCCTCAAGCCCATAGAGCACCACCAGCGATGCGCCCAGCGCGACGAACAACAGGAACATCGCCCCGAACATGGCCACTCCCACGAGGCCCACGGCCACGGCGAGGGCAAGCGCAACGCTGCCCATTCCGACAAGCACGGCCGACGGTATCTCCGTGCGAAGGGGCCGCCCTTTGAGCTCGTCAAAAGCGTGCGCGCCGACCCCGACCGCCAGTCCGAACGCCACGAGCGCACCCGCGACCGTTCGGGGATCCGGCGATGGCGCGACCGCGGCGCCGAGCAGCACGTAGGAGAGGTGCCAGACGGTGTACGGCGGGTGCAGCAGGGTCCAGTAGTCGCGCCAGCCGCCACCTCGTCGGGCGTAGAACGCCGGCGGCAGGGTAGCGGGCGTTGCCGCCCGGCCGCCGGCCGTCACGGTGCCGCCGCCGGCGGTCGCCACGCTCCGGGGATCCGTCGCCGCCTTCGTGGCGCTCATCACCACGCCGCCACCCAGACTCATCCTCCGGAAACGTACGTCCACGAGGCCTGCGTCTCGCCAGTACCGTTCCAGATCAGCGGCCGAGTTGCGCCGCCAGAAGCGTTCGATGCTCGGCCCCAGGAACGCGCCCACCGCGGACCACCTCGTCGAGGCCACCCGCCCCAGAACGGGAAGGCCTATCCGCGTGTACAGCCACCAGAGCGGCCGCCAGACGCCGCGCGGCAGCCCGAACTCCACCATGGCGACGCGACCCCCCGGCTTCACGACCCTGGCAAGCTCGCGCATCGTCGCCGCCGGGTCGTCCACGTATCGAAGCAGGTACGTGAAGGTCAGGTGGTCGAAGGAGGCGTCCGGGAAGGGCAACTCCTCGGCCCGCCCGCGAACCAGCGACTCATACGTCCCGTTGCGGCTGCGGGCCAGACGCAGCATCTCATCGCTCTGGTCGAGCCCCACGACGGCGCAGCCGTATCGCTCGTGGAGGGCCGCCGCCACCATGCCCGTCCCCGTCGCGACGTCCAGCACGCGGTCTTCCGGCCGGGCCTCGATCGCAGCCACCGCGGCTTGCCGCCACCGGGGATCCTGTCCCAGGGACAGCACCGTTGCCACGCGGTCATACGAGCGCGCGACACCGCTGAAAATGGGGCCCGGATCGTCTCCTGCCACGCCGGAACTCTCGCAGATAGAACCGGTCATGGACCGGCTGCCCCACCGGGTGGCACAGACGGCACGCCCGTACGGCGAAACCTGCCAGAAACCGGCAGGTAGGCGGCTAGAGTAGGTTCAATTGCATCAGCGAGGCGGCAATGAGCGCATTCGAGACGATCGAGGCCGGCGGCAAGACCACGCGTTTGTACTGGGCCGGCGCGACCGGGCAGCAGACGCCCGGCACCCCGGGCGTGGTTGTCTTCCATCCCTGGTGGGGCCTGAACGACGACGCTCTCGCCTATGCCGACCGTCTGGCCGCGGCCGGGTTCGCCGTGGTGGCCCCGGACCTCTACGGCGGCGCGGTGACGTCCGTCATCGATGAAGCGGATCGACTGTCCAGCTCGATCGACGAGCCGGCCGCCGACGCGATCGCACTGTCGGCCGTGGACCGCCTGGCCGCCGCGCTGGGCCCCTCGTCGAAGCTCGCCACCCTCGGCTTTTCGATGGGCGGTGCCTGGGCCATGTGGAGCCCGGCCGAGCGCGACCGCCTCGTCGCGTCGGTGGTCTACTACGGCTCCATCTCGGGTCCGAGCCTCGCCCGGGCCCACGTCCCCGTTCTCGGGCACTTCGCCGAGACGGACCCGTACGAGACCGACGAGGGCGTCACGGCGTTCGAAGCCGCCCTGCGCGGCGCGGGGCGCGAGGCCGTGTTCCACCGCTATCCGGGCACCGGCCACTGGTTCGCCGAGCCTTCCCGAGATGCCTACCGCCGTGAAGCGGCCGAGCTCGCGTTCGAGCGCACGGTCGCCTTCCTGAGCGAACGCCTGGGCTAGGTGTTCTGCAATCAGGCGGCCCATCGTCCCGGGCTCAGCTGGCCCAGCTGGCTCAGGCGTGGGTGAACAGAAGGTGCAGTTCCATGGTCCCGTGGTCGTTGACCGTCACGAAGCCGAGGACGTTTGGCGCTGTGAAGTGGTAGTCGCCGAAGACGATCGGCAGTGACCCGGAAACCGCGATGATGCCGCCCTGCCGCTGCGCCTGGAGGTCCACCTGAACGCTCCTGGTCACGCCGTGGAGGGTCAGATTGCCGGTGGCCGTCGCGCTCACGGTCGAGCCGTTCGGTGGCAGCGACCCGAGGTCGATCGGTCTGGTCAGCACGAACGTCGCGTTCGGGAAGGTGTCGCTCTGGATGCCGTCGCCGCCGAGCTCGCCGTCGCGCTGGGGTGCATCGCTGACGAGTGCTGTCAGATCGCCCGTGATCGAGGCCGCGGTCACCGTGGAGCCGCTCAGCGTGAGCGAGCCGGTAACCTTGGGAGTGCGGCCCACTGCGGTGTGCCCGCCGACGCCGACGAACTGCTCCTGGACACGGTAGCCGAGCCAGCTCGAGCTGAAGTCGCCGAACGAGCCCAGACCATCGTTGACCTGCCACGTGCCATTCATGGAAGCGGGAGCAGGGACGGCCGCTCCGGTCGGGATCACCGGCGCGGCAATCGCCGGCCCCGGCGGTCCGATCAGGACGTACCAGAGGCCAAAGCCGACGCCGACGACACCGACCAGGACCAGAACCGCGATGATCACGAGCAGGTTCCGCCTTCTTCGGGAGGACCTGCCCGTCGCGGCAGCGATCGCACTCATGAATTGCCTCTACTCACAGCGCCCCGGCGGACCCTTGAAGGCCCGCCGGAGCGGTGCCCGCGCTATTTGTCAGGGCTTGACCAGGTTCCAGTTGGGATAGCTGCCGTTGGTATCGCCGGGGGCGTGATCGCCCGAGAAGAAGTACAGCGGCAGGCCGTTGTAGGTGACCTGGAGGCTGCCGTTGTCGGATCGAGTGATCGTTCCGAGCTGGCCCGTCACTCCCGTCCCGGCGGTCGGCGAGCTTCCGGACGAGACTGTCAGGGCCGGCCACGTGGTCAGGCAGCCGCCGCTGCAGGCGCTCTGGCCACTACCGGCAGTGTCCTTCGTGAAGGTGTAGACGGTCATGCCGTTGGAGCCCGCGACCAGGATGGTCTGGCCGCCAACGGTGCTGGCCATAACGGTGGCCGTGCCGGCCGCCGGCGCCTGGCTCGCCGCCACGGGAGTCTGAGTCGCACCGCCCACGCTCTGGGTGGGAGTGGCCGTGCTGCTGCACGCTCCGGCGATTACCGCCACGGAGAGAAGTCCTGCCATGGCCGCGAAAGGCGTCCTGAATCTGTGAGTCGTCATTCGAGCTCCTCGATAGTGTCGTCCGGGCAGAAGGGGAAATGGGCTTACAAGAGCATGTGATCCCGCCGCCGCAACGACCACGTGCCCGGGTTCCGAATTGCATCGGACCTTGGTCTGATCGCGGCCCGGCCCTCGGTCGCTGGCGGCACTCCGCGCAGTCACTCCTAGAATGGCCGGAGCGAAGCCACCGGAGGCGAGCGTGCTCTCAGAGAAGGCGGCCGGCCTGGCCGCCAGAGTGGGTCCCCGAATTCGAGCGATCAGACTGCGCGTTCGGGTCCGCATCCCGGGTCTGGGTCGGCTCCGCTTCGGTCTGCTCAATCTGTCGCTGGCCCAGCGGTTCCTGCTGGTCGGCCTGGCCGTCGTGGTGGTCGGCGGCGCGTCGGTGGCCTGGGTTCTCGGCCAGCTGATCGAGACCAGCGCCATCAACCGCACGACGTCGGTGACGGCGCTCTACGTGGAGAGCTTCGTGGCCCCGGAGTTGCAGTCGCTTACCACGGGTTCCACTCTGACCAAGCCCGAAATCAACTCGCTCCAGAACCTCCTGGCCAACACCGGCGTCAGGCAGCGCGTGGTTGCGTTCAAGATCTGGTCCACGAACGGCAAGATCCTGTACAGCCCTACCACTCAGCTGATCGGCCGGACGTTCCCGATGACGGGCGACCGCGGCAGGGCCGCACAGGGCGCCGTGACGGGCGACATCAGCAACCTCTCCGATCCGGAGAACGTCTACGAGCGGCAGCACTGGAGCCACCTGCTCGAGATCTACATGCCGGTCCGAGCCAGCCGGTCGTCGCTCATCATTGCCGTGGCCGAGCTCTACCAGCTGCCCAACGAACTGGAGGACGAGGTCAACCACGACCGGCTGATGGCCTGGGGTTTCGTGGCCGCCGCCGCGCTGCTCGCCTATCTGGCGCTTGCCTGGGTGGTCCGGCAGGGCAACCGCAAGATCATCAGCCAGGACTCCGACCTCCGGGCCAGGCTGCGCGAGACGTCGGCTCTGCTCGACCAGAACGCCGAGCTCCACGATCGACTGAGACGGGCGGCCGCCCGGACTACGACTCTCAACGAGCTCGAGCGCCGCCGGATCGGCTCCGACCTGCACGACGGGCCGTCGCAGTCGCTGGCTTTCGCCATGCTGAGGCTGGATTCGGTAGGCGGCGGCGATGGCGAAACCGGCCAGACGGGCGAGGAGCTGCGCACGGTTCGGGCGGCGCTCGATGACGCGCTCAGGGAGATGCGGACGATCGCCGCGGGGCTGCGGTCGCCGGAGCTCGAAGCCGCCACTCCTGCCGAGATCGTCGGGCGAGCCGTCGCGGACCACGAACGACTGTCGGGCACGCGGACGACTGTGGACGTGGCCGGCATCCCGGCTGACGCGCCTCTCGCGACGAAGATCGCCCTGTATCGCATCCTGTCCGAGGCGCTCTCGAACGCCGCCCGCCACGGCAGGGGCGCCGGCGTGGAGGTCCGAGTGACCGACTCGGGCGACGGCTATCTGATGGCCCAGGTCAGCGACAAGGGCCCGGGCTTCGACGTGCGGC
Source organism: Chloroflexota bacterium (assembly GCA_027364875.1). Classification (GTDB taxonomy): domain Bacteria; phylum Chloroflexota; class Limnocylindria; order Limnocylindrales; family CSP1-4; genus Fen-1039. The sequence goes on along the minus strand of DAHXON010000001.1, from coordinate 44,874 downwards.
GAAGCCGGAATGCCGGCCATCTGGGCCTGGCCGGCATTCGGGAGCGCGCCGAGCTGCTCGGAGGGCGGCTCGACCTCGAGTCCCAGGTGGGAGCCGGAACCCGGGTGCGGGTATACCTTCCGCTGAGCGAAGCAACGGGGGAGAGCGATGAGTGAGCCGATACGCATCGTGGTCGCGGACGATCACCCGCTGTTCCTCGACGGCCTTGTAGCCACGCTTTCGGCGGACGACGAGCTGGCAGTGGTCGCGACGGTCGCCGACGCCGAGGGGGCGATCCGGTCGGTGCGGGAGCATGTGCCGGACATCGCCCTGCTGGACGTGGCGATGCCGGGCGGCGGCCTGGCGGCGGCCCGTGAGATCGCGTCCGCGTCTCCCGGAACCAGGACGGTGATCCTGACCAGCTCCGAGAACGAGGACGATCTGATGGCCGCGATGAAGGCCGGCGCCGTGGGCTACGTGCTCAAGGGCGTCGCCGGGCGCGAGCTGCGGAGCATCCTCAAGGCGGTCCACGCGGGAGGAACATATCTCGCGCCGGGTCTGGCATACGGGGCGCTCAAGGAGGCCACGAATCCGCGGCCGGCGGATCCATTCGCCGAGCTGACCAGCCGCGAGCACGAGGTCCTGGAGCTCGTCGCGTTCGGCCTCTCGAACGCGGAGATCGGCGGCCGGCTCGGTCTCGCCGAGAAGACGGTGAAGCACTACATGACCAGCATCCTGGGCAAGCTCGGGGTCGCGAGCCGGGTCGAGGCCGCGCTCCTGGCCTACAAGGCCGGTCTGGGTGCGGACGCCGGCGGGTCGTCGAGCGGCACGGGTGCGTCGAGCTCTCGTGGCTTGGGCGGGTCGAGCCCCGGGCGCCCGGTCCGGTCAATCGGGTCGATGCGGTAGCGTCGGGAGGTCGTCGTGGATTCAGGGCCGGACCGCGGCCTCGTCGACGGGAGAAGCCCCTTCTCCGTGGAGGAGACCCTGGCGCGAATCGAGAACGTGCTCCGGGAAACCGGCGTGACCCTGTTCTGCGTCGTCGATCACAGTGGCGAGGCCGAGCGGGCGGGCCTCCGGATGGCACCCACGATGCTCGTCATCTTCGGCAACCCCGTAGCCGGCACGCCGGTCATGGTGGCCGCGCCGAGCGTCGCGATCGATCTTCCACTCAAAGCCCTGGTCTGGCAGGACGACGGCGGACGCGTGTGGGTCAGCTACAACAACCCGGACTACCTGCGCAGCCGCCATGGCGTCCCCGACGATCTGGCGAGGAACATCGGCGCCGCGGGCCCGTTGATCAAGAATGCCCTGGCGTAGCGGGCGCGGAGCTGTGGTCTACGGCGCCATGAACATGTGCTGGGCGCTGTTCATCTGCCCCAGCACGTACAGAGCGAAGACCACGAATGCAACCAGGAATACGGCGCCGATGGCAAGCTGAACCTGCGACCAGGTCTGGAGGTTGGCTCGCCGCGGATCCTGCAGGGTGTAAGCCGGCACGGTGGCGGGCAGATCCGTGGCCACGTTCGCCACGTACGTGATCACCAATGCGCCCCCGCGGCCGGCCAGCTGGCTGATGGAACCCGAGGCGATGGCGTCGCCGATCGGGGCGCCGCCGGAGGCCAGATCCTCCTCCCAGCGCTCGCTCGCAATCGAGAAGCCGGAGCTTACGAAAGCCCCGATCTGCGGTTCCGCCGCCGCCCGAGCCGTCTCGGCATCGGGCCCGGGATAGCGTCGCTCGACCGTGGCCCCCGCGGCGTACGTAGCCATGTGTCCTCCTCAGATCCCTCGGGTCGGCCCGCACCGACCGGCACATAGTAGCGACTCGCGCTGAGCGCCCGAGGTTCGCGCCGGACGTATGGATCGCGGCGGGGGTCTACCCTCTGCGCGTAGTACGCCGCGCTGCGAGGTCAAAGGACGAAGCAATGCCACTAACCGGCGAGTACGAGCCCAGCACCGCCGAATACGCGCGCCGGCAGGTTGAGCTCTATGAAGCGACGAACGGACGGGAAGGCGGGACCGGCACGACCGGCCGGTGATCGTGCTCACGTCGGTGGGGGCGAGGACCGGCAAGCTGCGCAAGACCGCCCTGATGCGCGTCGAGCACGAGGGTCTGTACGCAGTCGTCGCCTCGCTCGGCGGCGCGCCGCGACATCCGGTCTGGTACTACAACCTCAAGAAGAACCCGCACGTGGAGCTGCAGGACGGTGCGGTCAGACGCGACTACATGGCTCGAGAAATCACAGGCGACGAGAAAGCGATCTGGTGGGAGCGGGCAGTCGCGGCATTTCCCGACTACGCCATCTACCAGAAGAGGACGGACCGCCAGATCCCCGTCTTCCTTCTGGAGCGGATGGAGTAGGGGAGCCACACCGAGCCGAGCCGAGCCTGGCTGACCGACGCCGGCTACCGCGGGGCGACCGCCCGGCCGCTTGCGGGGTCGATCATGCCTGGCAGAAGGCCCCGCTTCGCGAGGTGGGCGACGATGATAGGAACGGCGGCGTTCGTGGCCGTGTAGCCATCGTGCATCAGGATGATCTCGCCCGCCGCGATGCCCTCGGCGGCCGCGACGATCGCCTCTGTGGTGGCACCGTCCCAGTCTCTCGTGTCGATCGCCCACATCACGACCCGCATGCCCAGCTCCGCCGCGATCGCGTCGAGGTTGGAGTCGTGCTCGCCGTAGGGTGGCCGGAACAGGAACGGCGTCTCGGCGCCTCCGCCCTCGATCGCCGACTGCGTCCGCAGCAGCTGGTCGCGCATGTCTCCATCACCGAGGGTCAGCATGTGCGGGTGGACGTAGCTGTGGTTGCCGATCCACATCCCCGCATCCACCTCGGCGCGAACGAGATCCGGATGGGCAGAGGCGTTCTCCCCAGTGTTGAAGAGGGTGGCCCGGGCCCCGCATGAGCGCAGCGTCTCGAGCAGCGTGGCGGTGTTCTCGTTGGGCCCGTCGTCGAACGTCAGCGCCACGTACCCGGCGACGGCTTCGGGGATGTTCGGGGACGAGTCGGTCACGGAGGGGACCTCCAATGTGGCAGTGCGTCGAGCTTACCCCGCGGGGCGGAGCCGGGACGTACGCCGGCGCCTGATTCGACGGCTGCCACGCCCAAAGTGCGGTTGATGCCGAATTCGTCATGAAATCTCATCTCGATTTTCCGGAGAACCTCAGCCTTCGGGTAGACCCTCCGGGGCAAGCGCTGGGCTAGCATTTCGAGCCCGGAGTCGGAGCAGGTTCATGCCGAGACGTCAGTACGCTACGCACGTGCCCCATCGGCTATCGCGGCTATCCGTGGGCTTCACAGAAGCCGGCACGTCGAGCTACCTCGAGCGGGCGATGATCCTCTGGCCGCGACTGGACCGGACCAGGCTCCGCAGGGCGGCCAACGACCCCGTCCGAATTGCCGCGATCGTGGTGCGACGGACCTCTCAGCCGTTCGAAGTCATCCTCGCCATGCTCACCCACCAGACCGTGGCGCTGTCGGGAAGCGAGCGAGTCGAACCCGGTTCGCCCTCAGCCGAAGCTGCCCCGGTGCGGCTGCGCATCGTCAGGCTGGACGGATCGGCAACCATGGACGGCCTAAGATCCGCCGCCGGCTCGACCTCTCAGGAGAAACGCCCGGAACGGCGAGCTGCCACCCGGTGACGCTACGGAATGACATTCACCAGGCAGGTGGGGCCGCCGTCGGCGAGTGCGAACTCGTCGAGGTCGAGCTCGTGAACGGTCAATCCCGTTTCGCGCAGGAGCCTGCCGGCGGTCGGGTTTCCTGAGCCCAGGAAGACATGCCCGCCAAGGGCCAGGACGTTGGCCCCCAGCTCCTCGTCGTCGGGCAGCAGCAGGCGGCGGATCTCGCCGGGCGGCGCGGCTCCGGCGCCGGCCGCGTCGAGCGAGGCGAACCCGGCGGCTGTGCCGATGAGCGTGTCCGCCGTGACGGCGGTGACGGCCGTGGCGAGATGAAGGCGATCGTTCACGGGACACAGGAAGGCCCGGTATCCGAGGGCAGAGGCGGCGTCGGCGAGCACGCGGGCACCGCGCTCGCTGGTTCGGCCGCTCAGGCCGATCGCGATGCGGTCGCCGAAGAGCACGACGTCGCCACCCTCGAGGGTGTCCGGATCCTCCACGCGCACGATGCGAGTGTCCGCGGGCAGGCGCTCGATGGCGGCCCGGGCGACCGATTCGACCTCGAGCCGGCGAGAGCGCAGGGCGGGCCGAGCCACGACAACGACAGGCGATCCATCGGGACGGATCGGCGGCAGCGCGACGAGCGTGTCCGAGACGAAAGTGGCATCGGGAAGATGCGGCTCCGCAGGCAGACGCAGCAAGGAGAAGCCCGCGCCCTCGAGCTCGGCACAGAACGCGGCGTGCTGTACCTGCGCTCGTGCCACGTCGATGCGGCCATGGTCGGGATGATTCGAAACCGCTTCGCGGAAGGCCGCGGCCGGCGGCCGAACGATGATGAGCATTCGGGAATCGTACCGGCTGCGCGTCCTGGCGACCGTGCCGGCTCGGAATCCGCGCGCGCCGCTAGAACTGGCTGATGAAGGCCCAGGCCTGCGGCGGGTTCCAGCTCGTCGCCTGGCCGCTGTCGTGGGGGTTCGGGGTGTGGTCGCCGTCGAAGGCGCACCACTCGACCGGATACTTCGGCGAGCCGCCGGCGTACGTGGTGCAGACGTGCGTCCCGCTGCCGACCGCAGGCTCGGGCGGATCCTGTGGCGTTACGCCGTTGACCTGGACGAAGTGATCGCGCAGGCTCCGTCCGCTCGCGATGGGCAGAACGCTGTCGCTCAGGCCGTGCGACGAGTAGAACGCGATCGGCCTGGTGCCGCCGTCGCAGCCGCTGATCTCCGCGCCGGAATACAGCGCCACTCCCCGGAACACGTCCGGCCTGGCGCATGCGAGCGCGTACGACATGCCCGCCCCGTAGCTGAAGCCCGTGGCGAAGATGCGGCTCGTGTCGATACAGAGCCCCGCCTCGAGCTGGGCGAGGATCGCGTCCGTGAACGCGACGTCCTGGCCCTGGGTGTTGGGCCAGCCCGTGTTCGTGCCCGAGCCCAGGCCGACGGGCGCCACGAAGATCGTGCTGTAGCTGGCGAGGTCCCAGAGGCCGTAGAACGGGCCCTCCGTGGCTCCCGTGCCGTTGGCGACCTGCTGGGCCGTTCCCCCCATCCAGTGGTAGGCGAGGATGAGCCGGTACGGGTGGTTGGCCTCGTAGTTGTCCGGGACTCGGAGGATGTAAGAACGCGTCCCGTTGCTCTCGATGCTGATCGTGCCGTTCTGGAGGGCTCGGGTCTTACCGCAGCCGGCGCTGGCCTTCGCGTCGGGGCTGTTGGTGGGCGGCGCGACCGGAGTGGGGTTCGGAGTCGCCGGTGGGGGAGTCGCGGTCGTGCCTGCGCCCGTTACGGCGATGGCGCTGATCTTGGGGCTCTGCACCTCTGCGATGAACTGGATCACCACCTGGCCGCTCGAGTTGGCGGTGGTGGTGAACGTCTTCGCTATCGCCCGGTTGGCGCCTCCGGCGCTGGCGTAGATGTCGAACTTCGATAGGACGGTCGTGCCGTTGATGGTGACGTCGAACAGCCGCTGACCAGGGCCTGTGACGTAGTTCTCGGAGAAGTAGAGCGTGACCGTCTGGGGGCCTGAGCGGTCGGGGATCGTGTAGGTCATCGCCCCGTAGCGTTCCGTGTTGAAGATCGCCGCGGGCGGCGGGTTGGACGTGATCTGCGACACGTCCGTCGTGGCGTCGTTGCCGTAGGTCGCGCCGCCGGCGAAGTACTTGTCCGCCCAGAAGGCACCCGTGGCCGGGCCACCGGCATTGATGGAGACTGTGGAGTCGGCGCCGGGCCCCGCGGTGGTCGCGGTGCTGGGGACGGCGGGGGCGGTGCCTGTCGGAGCGCCGCCGGCGCTCGCAGAAGCGGTGCTGCTTGGGGTCGAGCACGCCGCGAGGCTGCTGGCCAGGAATGCGAGGGCGGCGAGTGTCTTCAAGAGTCGTGTGGCGTGCATGCCCGCATGCTAGCGTGCGACGACGACCCCCGGCGGGCTGCCACGCGATCGAGCCATACTGCATCTCGATCGGCGGATAACCCGCAGGGTCGGGGAGAAGGGGGACCGAGATGGGGACCCGCAACTTGACCTGGCTGACCGGGCGGCCGGCCGCAGCCTGGGTTAGCGCAGTCGCTCTTGGGGCCCTGGATGGTTGGGCGTTCCTGACACAGATCTTTCCGGTGACAGTGCTGCTTGCCCTGGTATCGATCTTCGTTGCGCTCCGAGGGCCGCGCGTCTCGTGCTCGGGCCTTCTCACGGGCACGGGAATGGCGTGGGTTGCGCTCACACTCAGCCGGATTTGGGGACCGCTGTCCTGGGTATGGCTGCTCGTGGGAGGTGCGATCCTCGCGGTTGGGGCGGTTCCAATGAACCCCTGGTGGCACGTGGCCGGCGCTCCAGATCGGTCGCCGGCGGCGCGGCACGCGAAGGCGGTCGTGGGGATCTCGGTCGCGGCGACGCTCGTGCTGGCCGGAGTGGGCCTGCCCGTGCGCCCGGGGGAGTACGCCCTGCCGACCACGGCCACGCCCTGGTGGTTGCGCTTGATGTGCGGGGGCGTGGGCCTCGACGCGGTCGTTCGAGGTAGTCCCAGCGATCCCCACGTTGCCTGGCTCGAGAGCCAGATCACCGTCCCCGGCATTGCGCCGGGCACCCGTGAAAATGTGATCTGGCCTGAGGGCTACCGCGCCCGCTTCAGCCCCAACTTGGAGATCCTCGACGGCTGGGGCATGGTCGTACTGCGCGAAGGTGAACGCGTCAGCGGCAGTTGCGGCGGAGTGGCCGACAACGGCGACCTGTACATGGTTCCGCCATTCAACTAGCCGGCTAGTGACGACGGTGCCTCTGCCGTTGCCACCGGGGCAGGGGAGACCGTCAGTACTTCCGCGCCGTCGTCCGTGACGAGCAGAGTGTGCTCAAACTGGGCCGTGCGGCGCCTGTCGGCCGTGACAGACGTCCAGCCGTCCGGCCAGAGCACGTCGCGCCAGGTTCCCATCGCGATCATCGGCTCGATCGTGAACGTCATACCCGGCTCCATGATCGTCGTTGCGCTCGGTTCGTCGTAGTGCGGGATCTCCAGGCCGTTGTGGAATTGCGTTCCGATGCCGTGTCCGACGTATGAGCGCACGACGCTGAACCCCGCGCCCTCGGCGTGGCGCTGGATCGCCTGCCCTATCTCGCGAATGGGCCGCCCCGGCCGAGCCGCCGCGATCCCGAGCTCCATCGACTCGCGCGCCACCCTGATCAGCCTGGCCGATTCGGGGTCGATCATCCCGACCGGGAACGTCGCGTTGACGTCGCCATGGACGCGGTCCACGAAAACCGTGACGTCGAGGTTCACGATGTCGCCGTCCAGCAGCGCTCGACTGTCCGGGATGCCGTGGCAGATGACCTCGTTGACGGACGTGCAGATCGACTTCGGGAAGCCGCCGTAGTTGAGCGGACTCGGGTAGGCGCCGCGGCGCAGGCACTCAGCGTGGCAGATGGCGTCGAGCGCGTCGGTGGTCACGCCCGGGGCGATTGCCTCCGCCACGGCTGCGAGCACCTCGGCGGCAACGCGGCCGGCGCGGCGCATCGCGGCGATTTCCTCGGCGGATCGGACCGGCGGCTCCTCCTCGAAAACGGGAGTCCCGGTTTCCGCGTAGTCCGGCTTCTCGATGCCGTCCGGCACGGTGCGCCTCGGCGAGACGCTGCCGCGCCGGACCGGTTCCGCGCTTAGACCGTGGCACCGTTTGTACTTCTTGCCGCTGCCGCACCAGCAACGGTCGTTGGGCCCGAGAGCGCTCATCGAGCCCGGGCCGACTTCCACTCGAGCACCGTCGGCCGGAGCCACAGCTTTGGCCGCCCGCGCCCCAGATCGAGCACCGGCCGAGGCATGTCGCGGTACCGGCGCTGATACGTGCTCACGCTGTTCGGATGCGCCAGACCGAGTAGCGCGGCCAGCTCCTGCGCATCCACGAGATCTTCGGTTCGAACCAGAGGACTCATGGCGGGAAGTCTATACCCGTAGACATCGGCAGTCACGTCGCCTGGTTCAGCGCCGGCGAGGGCGTTTCCAGTGGACATGACCGGCGCCGGGCGCGAGACTACCGGAGAAGGGGAGGGGACGATGTTGGACCCGGCTGACGCGTCGATAACCAGGCCGACCCGAGGGGGCCGTCGCACTCGGGTGGGGTTAGTCATTTTCTCCCTCGGCACCGTCGTGCTTGCGCTCATCGTCGCCGTCACGGCAGTCGTGCTGGTGCCGGTGGACTCCTGCGCCTGCGCGACGCCGTTGGATCTCGTCGTGCAGAACTACAGCCGGCAGGACGCCTCCGTGAGCTGGAGCCAACCCGGCCTGTTCGGCACGCCCATTCGGGGGTTGTCCGGCGGCGCGGTGGCGTCAGGCTGCCGGACCCTATCGACGGGGCTGCGCAGCGGGGTCGTCGAGGTGTCGGTCGACGCGGGCGGAGTGAATCGCACCTTCCAGTTGCACGTCCGAGACGCGCAGGCGGATCTTCCCTGGGCCGTCGTGATCGGCGTCGACGGCCAGATCTCGGGTCCGTTCTACGGAGATCCGCCGGGTGGCTGGCGCCAGGGGGATTCACTTTGCTGAGGGCCGGCGTGCCGAGATGGTTTGGGGTTAGCTGCCGAGGCCTTGGCGCCCTGGCGGGACTTTCGGCTTGCGCCGGCCCCGGCCCGGTTCACCTTGCCGCGCTTCCTCGGAGGCCTGCAGTCGGTCGGAAGTGACTGCTGGGCGGCCGAAAGTACCAGGGCCGCAGACGCGCGTCGCGCAGTTGTGACTGAGCCCGCCGCTTACCATGTTCGACGGCGGACTCGCCACAGGAGGGCACAGGGTGAATCTGAAGAAGCTGGCGTACAACGCGTTCTGGGGGGTATGGCCCAACGACTTCCTTCCGACGATCGACCCGGACCGATACACGATGCGGATCTGGGGCACCAAGAGCACCTTGCTCTGGCCCAGATACGTGAACTGGCGAGCCCAGAAGGAAGCCAGGAAGTACGCGACGGCCAGGGGCTATCGCGACGCCAAGATCGTGAAATGCGATATGAATCGCTTGCTCCAGCGGTACGACTACACCGTCGACCTCATCCGGTAGGGTCAGGAAGTGTCGACGCGTCTATCGCCGGCAATCGACTTCCTCAACGCGGACAGAACCGATCTTGCCGAGCGGCTCGCGCGCGACGAGCTCGCTCAGGATCCGGACAGCTGGGATGCCCACCGAATCCTCGCTGTGTGCTTCAGGAGGCGCGGACAGCTCAAAGCCTCGCTGGAGGAGGCCGACGAAGCGCTCGCCCGTGCTCCCGAAAGCTGGCTCTGCCACCTCGAGCGCGCTCGCACGCTGCGGGAAATGGGACGCCTCGTCGAGGCAGAACAAGAGGTGCGCGAGGCGATCTCTGGAGCGCCCGATAGCGCGTCCCTGCACGCGGATTTGTCGGTGATCCTTGCGATTCAGAAGAGGCTGGCGGATGCGGCCATCGCGGCCCGAGAAGGACTTCGGCTCGACCCGCGCGACGTCGCGTGCCTCAACGCGCTGGCAGTCGCGCTACTCCAGGCGAACCGTGTCGACGACGCGCGCCAGGTCCTTCGCGAGGCGCTGGTGGACGAGCCCACCCGCGCCTTTCTTCACCACAATCTGGGCACCGCACTCCTGGAGGGCAATCAATTCGAGAGCGCGGCGGCCGAGTTCCGCGAAGCTCTCCGGCTGAACCCGGCGTCTCGAGACGCGGAGCGCGACCTGCAGCTGGCCTGTCGACTGCGGGACAAGTCGGAGCGCCTTCCTGTTCCGAAACCGGTCGGGCTGCGCCTTGTCCGGTTCCTTTTTGCGCCGTCCCTCGCTCGCCGCTTCGCCATCCTCGCGGGCCTTGCTGTGCTCGCTGCCGTCGGGATCTTCTTCGTGGTCCAGCAGCTTCTGGTCGGGTCGATCCCAGCCGTCACGCTGGTCGGCGCGTTGGGTATTGCGCTGGTGGCGACGGTGTTGGATTCAAAGCCCTTCTCCCGTGGCGCTGATGAGCCGGCGGCTGGTCCCCCGGTCGTTGCCGGACGGGTAGCGGCGACGCCGCCGGTTGAGGGCCGGGATCTGGACTTGTCCGGCGGGCACGGTGCGGATGCCGTACCGGGCGAAGACCTCATCACGCGTGGCCACGACGGTCCGAAGCCGGAATGACCGACGACTTCGAAACGCAAACCCGGGTTCCGTCCACGCCGGTGCCATCCTCAAAGCCGATCGTGCTTCAGTACCGGCTCCGACTCCGCGACCTGTACTGGTTTTGGGAGACCACGCCCGGCGCGACGATGTGGGCCGTACTCTTCGTTCCGCTCGGCCTCTTGCTGCTGTCCACGCCGCTGCGGTCGGGTGACTATCCACTTCGCGAAGACGTCGCCATCGGCGCCGCTGCGCTGGCGTCGGCATTCGTCTTCGGCTTCGCCGCCGGGCTCACAGGCGATAAATCGGCCCCATTTGTCAACGGGCCGATCGGCATCGTCGTGGACGACCGGGGCGTATCAGGTTGGCCGGTTCCGCGGGAAGCCCGGCAGAGCTGGGGGGCACTGGGTCGTCCTCGCGTCGAGCGGGGCGTTCTCATCCTGCCAGTGTCGTGGTCGGAGCGTTCCGGGCATGTACCGATCCCAGCCAACGCGCTCACGCCGGCTGAATTCGAACGGGTTATGACGATCGCGCGGACGCACGGATATTTCGTCGCCGGCGACGCACGGACGCGGTGGGGTGCCGTCCTCGCCTGGATCGCGGACCTCATGGCAGGCCGGCCGGGCGTCGATGCGAATGGGCGCATGACAGCCTTTCCGGCGACCCGTCGCCGGTGGGCCCTGCCGGGTGGCCGCGGCGCTCTCCTCGCGCTCGCGGGCATGCTATCGATGATCGGAGCGTGGAGTACCGCGGGACTTCTTGGACACGAACAATCCGAGGGCCTGGCCTGTCTCGGCCTGGCCGCTGTGCTAATCGGTGTGACCACACTGCTCGCCCCATGGCGTCGCGCCGGGTGGCGTTGGATCCGGATTGCCGCGTCCCTCTTGCTGCTTGGCCTGGCTGTCGTCGAGGTGGCAATCGGCGTTTCCAGGATCCTCGCCCTCGGCGGCTAGAGGGCGTTCTCGATGTCGGTCGCGATCTGCAGGACTGCCGGCGCTATCGCCCGCTAGAATCGAGCCTGTAGGGAGTCGCAGGGGACCGTGCGCATGCAGCCAGAACTGCTAGATCGCTGGCAGGAGATAGCCGGCTGGCTCGATGGCTGGTTCGAGCCCTCGCAGGCCGAGGGCAACGACTTCGACCCGGATGAGTGCGCGGTCTTCGCCGCCCTCTCCGCCGCATGGAGGGGGAGCGAGGACAAGCTCGCGGCCCTGGAATCGGTTTCGGCACGATTCGGCCGCGATCGAGTGCGTGACGTCGTCCGGCAGCTATGCCGCAAGAACACCGCTGCCTATTGGGCCGGACTGACGGCTCGGGAGGGCGGCAGCCTCGACGACCTGATCCGGCTGCTCTGGGAGCCACTCGTAGCGCAAGGGTTCGATTTCACGATGGACCGCGACGAGACGGGCCTGCGCATCGATTGCCGCCGCTGCCCGCAGGAACAGCTCGCGGCGGCCCTCGAGGCCGCAGGCTACGACCACGCCCGCGACTGGCTCTACGAACTGGTCTGCTCCACGGACTTCCACGTCACGGGCTCGTTCGTCCCGCCAATCCATTTCTCGCGCACCCAGACGCTCATGCAGGGCCACCCCCACTGCGACCACACCTACACGCTCGACGCTCCCCATCGATAGACGCTTTCGTTATCGGTCGGGGGTCGGGTCGGCAGGCCCGGGCTCAGCCGGGCACGGGCAAGCCGAGGACACGTGCAGCCCAGGGCAACGCCGTCCGAGCCTGTGACAGCTGGAGCGGCCGCACGTGGGGAGCCTCCGGTATCGGAGGTCCGCCAGCACGGGCGCAGAAGTAGCCCGCCGCCCAGGCCGCCAGCTCCGGCGCGGCCGGCAGAATGGCCGGCGCCGCGCGAGCGGCGAGAACGGTCGGGGCGCCGAGGTTATGTCAGATCGGACCAGAGGCCGGCCGGCCGAAGCCACGCCACGGCTTTTCGGGGTCAGCTGTGAGTGGCCTGGGAACCCGAGTCGGTGTATGTCTTGCCCGCTTGCGGGATGAACCTCCAGCTGTAGCTGCTCGAGGTGAGGGTCAACACCAGGATGCCCCAGGTGTTGTCGTTGCGGGCCTGGGAGTTGGCGATGGCGCCGCCAAAAGCGTACAGGGGCGCTCCGCCTGTCCCGACGACGAATTCGCGGATGCCGTTCGGATCGGCGTCGCCGGACGGATTCTGGAGGCCGAAGCGTTCGTAATCGTGGTCGTGGCCGTTTAGCACGATGTCGGCTTGGGCCGCGTAGAGGTCGGTCCAGAACGCGGTGAAACTGGGATCGCTGCCGTGCTCGGCGCCAGAGCTGAACCGGGGCTGATGCCAGAACGCGATGATGTGCTTGCCCGCGTTCGCCGCCAGGTCCGCCTTGAGGAACTTCTCCTGCGGTGACCCGGCGCCGTGGGCGATGTTGCCGTTCAGCTCGATGCCGTGCCAGTCGCTGCCAATGTTGAAGCTGTACCAGCTCCTGCTCGGGCTGCCGGCGGCCGCGCCGTAGTAGGCGAAGTAAGGGGCCGCGCCCGCCGTGTCGTACTCGTGGTTCCCGGGCGTGGGAAGGATTCGGTTCTTGAACTGGCCCCAGTTCGGGTCGAAGAAGCTCTCGTAAATGGCCGCCGAGCCGTCGTCGGTGTCGTCGCCCACGTTGAGAACCGGGATCCCGGGGCGAGCCACGATCAGGGCGGTCGTGGCCTGGATCCCCTCGAGATCTGTCCGGGTGTCCCCCGCGGCGATGATCGTCACGGCCGGAGAGGGCGGCCGGGTCGGCGTGGCTGCGGCCGTAGGTAGAGGCGTAGGTTGCGGCTTGGGCGTGGGTGTGGCCGTAACCCTGGCAGTGGTCTTGGGCGTGGGCGCGGTCGTGCGTGAGGCCGTCGCATTCGAACTCGGAGTCGTTGTAGGGCCGTCGGCGGCCGGAGCCGTGATCGAGACGCCAGCCGTCGCGCTCGCAAGCGAGGGTGTGGCCGCGGCGACAGCGGACGAATTGGGGGTTCCGGGAGCCTGCGTACCGGTCGCCGCCGGCGACGAAGTCTGCGTCGCGGTGGCTCTATCGATGACGGAGACCAGTCCGGAGACCAGCGTCACCGAGACGGCAACCCCCACGATCGTGATCGCGACGCGAGATGGCAAAGGAAGTGCCAAGACGGGTCCTCCTCGAAGCCAAGGGCGAGACGGACGCGAGCCGACGGGTTCGTCCCGGCGCGGCGTCTACCCTACCTGACGGTGCCGCCCGGCACCACCCCCGAGGGGCCTGAGTTCATCCGCCCGCGCCTGACGCCCCACGCCGGCGTAACTCGCGGACGCGTCCTGGTTGTTGCCAATAGCCATTGCCTATCACAGCCAATAGGTATAGGCTTCCCGAGTGCAGCGCCTGCGACTCCTGCGGCAGATCGGCGCCGCGGCTGCCGATAGGGGAGTCCCGTGGCAGCTGGTTCGCGAGGGCGCAAGGCATGAACTGTGGCGGTGCGGTCATCTGCAGGTGACCGTCCCAAGACATCGGGAGATCAATGAGCTCACGGCGGTCTCAATCCGTAGATCGCTTGAACCCGAGCTCGGTGAAGGCTGGTGGCAGTCGTGAAGTCCACATATCGGGTCACGGCGACGAGGACCGGTCGATGGTGGGCGATCGAGGTCCCAGAGTTGCCTGGCGTACATACGCAGGCGCGTCGGCTCGACCAGGTCGAATCCATGGCCAGAGAGGCGATCGCCTTGCTCCTGGGCGTTCCGGAGAACGCTTTCGACATCACGGTCCAGCCCGACCTTTCCTCGCTCGGACGGCTCAAGGATTCGATCGAGGAGGCCCTACGAGCCCGCGAAGCGGCCGAAGTCGCCCAGTCGAAGGCGTCGGCGGCGGTCCGTCATGCCGTCCGGGAGATCCGAGACTCGGGATACACCTCACGCGACACGGGCATGCTTCTAGGCGTAACCAACCAGCGAATCAGCCAGCTCGAGAAGGAGCGCTGACCCGACCCGGCACCGCCGCGCGTCGCTCCCGCTAGAGGGCGGAGCGCCCGAACCTTCGGTACGCCAGGAAGATGATGGCCAGGATCCCGACCCAGAGAGCCGCGAGGGACAAACCGGACGAGGGGGCGTTGGACGCAACGGTGCTCGTTGGCGGCAGTGTCGGGTTCGGTGCCGGGGCTGTCCGATCGGGCTGGGGTGCTGCTGTCGGGTCGGGTCGAGGTGCCCAGGGGGGCAGCTGGATGTCCGCCGTAACGTCGGTCTGAGAGAGGGTGATCGTTCCGGCATCGGTGGGCTCATAGACGGGCCCCGACACGCTCCAGTAGCCGGACAAGTAGGTTTGCGTGTACTCCTCGAACACCAGCAGATAGCTGCCCCGGAGCATCGGCAGCGAGTACTTGCCGTCGGCATCGCTCCACGTGTGGCCCAGTTCGTGCAGGTCTGCCGTGTAGGACCTCACCGTGATTCCCTTGAGCGGAAGGCCATTGAGATCGGTCACGGTCCCGGTGATGTGCAGGCCGGCGGCAAGGGTCGCATCGATGCCGCTCACGCTCGTTGAAGCCACTGTGACGACACTCGCCGCGGACTCGGTCACGGTGACCCCGGTCGTCGAGTAGAAGACGTACGGATAGACGCCGCTCGCGTCGGTGAAACTCACGGTGAACGCAGCGGGCGGGATATTCACACGGTAGGTGCCGGCGGAATCAGTCGTGCCGTAGTAGAACCAGGTGCTGTCGCCCTCTTTTCGTGAGGCCATGACCTGGATCCCGGCGATCGGCACCGAGCCCGCGGCAGTGACAGTCCCCCTGATGTAGATGGCGTCCGGCATCACGAGGTCCGCGCCGGGCGCGTCGCCGGCCGTCAGGTCGATCGCGCCGGCGTCTGTCATCGAGTACTTGAAGCCGGTCGCGCTCCACCAGCCCATGCCCTGCGCGTCGGTCGGAGGAGCGAAGTAGAGCAGGTAGGACCCGGCCGCCAGCCCCAGCGAGTACATGCCGGACGCGTCCGTAGATGCCGAACCGGCCACAGGGGCCCCAGCCGCCGACCAGACATGCACTTGCACATTCGCCATCGGGGCGCCGTGAACGTCGTTGACGGTGCCCGAGACAGTGTTGGTCTCCGCGGCGGCCACGAGCGACGAAGACAACGCCGGCGACCCGGCGAAGACGCCAACCGCGAGAAGCAGGGCGGGGAGCGCCAGACGTGCGCGACGATGAGTGAGCACCAGGGCATTCCCTCTCGGTTGGACGGAGCCGGCGACGGCCGAAAACCACCGAGCGGAGACGGCCCGGTCACGGCCGATCATGATGAACGCCGCCGCGCGCACCGAACATGGGCCATTCGTGCGGCCATGACCTCGGGAGTTGGCGTCAATGCCGCCTGGCGGCAGCGCCGGCGCCGAGGCTACACCGGAACGTAGCCCAGATACATGGCGCCCGACGCGAACCGCCGCGTCTCGATGAGTCGCAGGCCAACCGGTTTCTCGAGCCCGGGGAAGAACGGCAGGCCTGCCCCGAGGATGACCGGGTGGACGACGATGCGGTATTCGTCGATCAGGCCGCGCCGGATGAACTGGGCGGCCAGCGTCGGCCCGCCGACGCTCAACTCGCCGGGGAATTCGGCCCGTAGCCGCGCCAGCACGTCGCCGACATCACCGCTCACGAGCCGGCTGTTGCCATCGACGCGGGCGAGGCTCGTCGAGAAAACGATCTTCGGCGTCGCGTTCCAGACTCGGGCGAAGTCGAGCATGTAGTCGGTCGCAGACGGGTCGGACTCGGCGGTCGGCCAGTAGGCGTTCATGACCTCATACAGTCGCCGCCCGTAAAGGAACGCATCCGTCTCGCGGGAGCGGTCGGTGAACCAGCGGTGGGTCTCTTCGTCGACGAGGCTCCAGTCGAGGGAGTGGTCGGGAGTCTCGACGAAGCCATCGAGCGAGACGTTCATCAGGTAGACCAGCTTGCCCATCCTCGCCTCCGATGCGGTGCGGCCGTTCGCCCTATCTTGCCGAGCCCGGCGGGCGGCCCATCGCTCCGTGGCCGGCGTTGCGGCCCGCGCGAGACCTTGTCCGGACGGCATTTCGTGGGAGGCTGCTCAATCGGTCTCTTTCGGGTGCGCGAGATCGACCCTGGTCACCCAAACGACCATGTCAGCCGGGCCAGGGCAATAGAAGACCCGCCCACTGCTGGTGATTTCGTGTTGCCACTGCGGCAAACGCTTGCCGCCGATTACCTTCTCCGCCAACGGCGGCCTGAGTTGGTGCGTGCGATTGGGATTGTCCGAGCGATCCAGTGGACGCAATCGAAGGCGTTCACGCAGGGCCGACATCAACTCGGGTTCTGCTGCCATAGCCTGCTCCCACTCGTTCTGAGCTCGAGCGGATGCGGGTCTGACAGTCCACGGTGGGGCGGCCGGGCGCGGCGTGTTCCGGCGAACCGGCGGCTTCGGCGTCGGAACGCGTGATCCTAGAGTTCGGTGTCTACTAGCGGAGCGGCCTCATCTGCCTCGAGCGCTTCGCGCGTGAGCGGGTCTGCCCACGCCTCTGCGGTCGCCCGCCAATCGCCCAGCAGCAGCTCGACCGGTCGCAACGACATACCTGATGAGGCGACGAGCAGCGCGTCCGCGAGTTCGTCAAGGCACCGTCGTTGGACGTCGTCAGGCAGGACGGTGAGCCATGCGAGATCCCCGTATAGCCCAGCCGAACGCTGTCCAGCTTCTCGATCCACCGCTTGCCTGGCGCGAATCAGCTCCAGGGCGAGCTCCGCGATGTCGTACGTACGATCGATGTCCGCGGCGGGCGCGAGGACCAGGGCGGTTCCGTCCTTATCGCGCAGCAGCGCGTGGCCCGAACGCGCGGCATCGATGACGGCTCGGTGATGGCGCGCGAGATCAGTCGCTTGATAGGCGACCTGAGGACCTGACTCGGCGATGCGTTTCATGCGTACGATCATACGCACGATTGCGCACTTGTCAACCGAACCGACAAGGTGTCCTGAGATCGAGATCAGGGGCGGCCGCTAGTCAAACTCAACACAGCCTCAGTAAACAACAACCTCCCCCCGTCCACCTTGGTGGGCGAGGGGAGGCTTGTCATCGAGTCGATGCCCGTTTATGCGTGGGCCATCTGCGCCAAGAACGGTGCGAGCAATTGCCCGAGGTCGGGCGAGCTGAGAGGCTCGTCGACCGCGATCTTGCCGTTCACGAGCCCGTAGTAGGTCAAGCCCATGGCGGACTGTTTCTGGCCGGCCTGGGTGACTGTGACCGTGAAGCGAGCAACTACCGCGTCGCCCTCGGCCACGAGCTCCTTGATCGTGAAGGTCATGCCGGCGGACCGAAGCGCGCTCAGCATTGCCTTGAAAGCCGTCCGATCCACATTCCCCATGCTGGTGTTGACGTAGTCGGGAGCGAGGATCGCATCGACCAGATCGAGGTTGCCTCCCTCCAGGACCTCGGTCATGAAGCGCCGGACGACGGCCTTGTTCTGCTCTGGAGATGCCATGCGGTACCTTTCTGGGCGGGGACGCCCGTCCGAAGGGGTCGGTCGCGCGATTGCGTCCTGCGCGACCGACCGAACGTCCATGTATGGACGCCGCGCCGGCGGAAGCTCTCGGCCTTCGCTGGCTCACGATCGGGCTCGGAGTATGCCCGCGGGGGACCGCCTCGAACCGCGTCGACGCGCCTGCCGGATCGCCCCGGAGCATCGGCTGTGGAGAGAATCGTACCAGAACGGACATAACCTCTCTTATCGGTAGTTAGGTCGCGCGCTCGGGCCACCCCGCGAGACGCGAGAACTCCGCTCCTACCATCCCTCCTCTGGCGGACGCGGCGACGCGAGGAGTCCGCGTGCGAGGACGAGCCAGAGCGCGAGCGCGCCGTAGATCGAGCTCGACGTCAGCAGAGTCGTAAGGGCCGGGAAATCGCCGGCCATTGGCAATGGATACATCCAGAAGTAGGTCTGGAGCGAAGTTCCGACCAGCCATGCGCACAGCAGCGTGAGGTCTAGTGCGCCGAGGCGGCGAATCCGCAGATCGGGCGCTTCGACGGCGAGCAACAGGCCGGCGGACACGAGAAGGAAGAGCTGGTTCCAGTACGTGCCCTTGGGGGCCCCGAGCAAGCCTGCGACCAGGGCAAGGCCCAGACCGAGGGCGAGGCCGCGCCTGCCCTGCAGCGACCGTCGTGCGGCCCAGAGGATCGCGAGGGTCGCCAGGGCGAGTGTCAGGGTGGCCGCGAAGGCCGCCAGCCGGGCGTCGAAGGCGTGGTCCCAGAGCGGCAGGGTTCGCGAGGACCGCAAGACCAGGCGGCTGACGAAGCCGTTGATCGACTGGTTGGTGAAGTAGGGGTCGGGATCCAGGAGCGCCAGCAGGCCGCCACTCCCCTCTCCGGCCCACGGAACGGCGAGGGCAGCAAGCAGAATGGCACCGGCGATCCCCAGGACGATCCCCACCACGGCGCTCATTCGACGGGCGATCACCAACGGGACGACGAAGAGGCCGGGCGTGAGCTTGACGACGGCCGCAAGGCCGACACCGATGCCGCCCGTGAAGGCGCGCCGACCTGTCGAGCTCTCGAGCACGGCGGCCGTACCGAGCGCCAGGAACGGCATCAGGACGAGGTTGGCCTGCCCGTTGGCGATCGTTCCGTAGACCGACGGGTAGAGCCCGGCGGCGGCCGCGAGGACGATACGCCGGCCGAACAGTTCGGTCGACCAACCGTGCGCCCAGCCGATCCACGCGGCCACGGTGACGCCGAACAGTCCGAGCCCCAGGGCGTTGAAGAGAAGGACCGAGGCCGTGAACGGCAGAAGTGACAGCGGTATCAGAGCGACGGCGAACGGCAGGAAGTACGAGTAGCCCGTCCCCACGACGAACTTCTGACCTTCGGAGGTCGCCAGCTGTCCGAGGGCGTGCATGTCGTATGGCGAACGGCCTTCAGTGATCAGACGCGCCGCGTAGTAGAAGTCGTGGTAGTCGTTGAAGCTGCTGCCGCCGCGAACGACCGTGGAGATCACCCACCACGCGAGCGGGATCCCCATGGCCACGACCGCGAGACAGGCGAACTGAGCTCCCCGACTCGCCGGCAACGATGACGCGATCGCGCCCGATATCCCTCGGGCTCCCGCCGCGGGCGCGCTCGGCGCCGCCGGGGCCTCCATCTTCGCCATGCTCCCTCCTGCAAGGTGTCGAAGGATGCCGATGTTAGCAGCGCCGGGGCGCGGGCCGCAGGCGACGAAAAAAAGCGGCCCGCCGGCGCTCGGTGCCTCGGCGGGCCGCATGCGATATACAAGAACGCCCGAAGGAACCTCGGTTCCGCATCGTTCGCCCGATCCGAGAATCGGTCGAGTCGTTCGGTTGTCCGTGGCCCCTTCGGGCAGAGACAACTCTAGGTCAGGGCGGTCTCGCCGCCAAGAACCTTATCCACGAGTTTGGAGAAAGATGCGGGTCCACGAGGCCGACATCCACGATCGCTGCACAGCCATCGCCGCCCGGAAAGGCGACCGCTGCAAGAAAGAGAACGTGCGTCCTGAGGGCGGGGACCCCGGGTACGACGGACTAGTGGAGCGGAAAGATGCTCTTCTGGCGGCGACGCAGCGTGGTAAAGCGAAGAGCCAGGACCAGGCGGAAGGCCTCCATGAAGATGTCCATGGTCATCTTCGACTGTCCCACTCGTCGTTCCTCGAAGGTGATGGGCACCTCCACGACGCGAGCCCCGGCAAGTCGGGCGCGGAAAGTGGTCTCGATCTGGAAGGCGTAGCCGCCGGCGTGCAGCCGATCGAGCTGGATGTCCCGCAGGACCGAAGCCTTCCACGCCTTGAACCCCCCGGTGAGGTCGCGGTACGGCATGAGGAGGACCACGCCGGCAAACAGACTGCCGCCCCGGCTCACGACGCGCCGGACCAGGTTCCAGCGAGGTATGTGACCGCCCTTGACGTAGCGGGATCCCAGGACGACGTCCGCCCGGTCGCTCACGAGAGGCTCCAGGAGGCCAGGCAGGAAGCGGACCGGATGGCTGAAGTCGGCATCGATCTGGACCACCACGTCGGCGCCGCGGGCGAGAAGCTCCTCGAAGGCGGCGACGTAGGCCCGACCCAGGCCCTGCTTCTGCGTCCTGTGCAGGACCGCGATCGCGGGATTGCCTCGAGCCAGTTCGTCCGCGAGCTCGCCGGTGCCGTCCGGAGACCCGTCGTCGACGATCAGCACGTGCGCCTGCGGGACGGTCTGCAGGATGGCATCGGTGATCGGACCCACGTTGTCCCGCTCGTTGTACGTCGGGACGATGATCCAGATGCTTGGGGCGACGGGCGGCATCTCGTTCCTTGCGTTCGTTGGGACGCGGCCGAGGATAACCCGTCTGTCCCCTACCCGCTCGGCGACCTGCGCGGCCGGGATGGCGCTGCTGCCGGCGTCGGTACTGCGCCCGGCGGGCGTCCCCTACTCCGCGTCTTCCGGGCACAAAAAAGCGCCCGGAGGAACCGTCTCGATCGGGAAACGGATCCGCGTGTGCTGGCCGCTCTGACCACCGTGGGCAAGGAGTCCGAAGACTTCTCGCTCGAACGGCGGACCGCGCTCCGGCCACTGCCGGAACCGCCCACCAAACCCTCTACATTCCGCCTTCCGCGGATCCTGATCATCGCTCGGTCCTTGGACCGTTGCCGATCCGAAGACTTTTGCGAAGACCGTTCACCGTTTCAGTTGAAACCGCTGGTCTGGTGTTCGATCTCGCTGGCCCCTCCGGGCAAGACGAAATGTACGGTCCGGAGCGGCCCGCAGGAAGAGGCTTATCCACCAGTTTTGGCCGCACGGCCGTTCATTTTGAAGGTTGTCCACTCCCCGCCCACACGGGTAGTGGACAGTCTCGGGCTCCGGCGATTGTATGAGAACGGATGTTCTGGGTCGCCCGGAGGGTGCGAACGGGCAATCGCGGAGACGGAAGCGAACGGAATCGCGGTTCAAGCCGGCAGCGGGCTTGCTAACGGCCGTCGAGGGTGTCGCCAGCAGCCAGGGACTGGCGCCAGCGCTCCGAGACGGCTTCGAGCTCGCCGGCAAGCGGCGGGCTGACGCGTCCTCGGACCCGGACGTCCGACGCCCGGTAGTCGAGCTCGACCGTGCCCCGCTCGCGGATCCGGGCGATCAGCTCCCCGGCCCGGTACGGGATCGCCAGATCCACGTCCACCCACAGCGAGGCAAGCAGCGCGGAGAGCTCCGCGCGGAGCGTCTCGAGGCCGTAGCCCGTGACCGCGGAAATGAGCACGGAGCCCGCGATCGCCGGTGCCGGAGTGTCGCCGTCGCGAGCCGAGGCGTCGATCAGATCCGCCTTGTTGAACGCGACCAGTCTCGGCTTCTGACCCGCGCCCAGCTCGTCGAGGACCGTCTGGACGGTGGTTCGATGCTCGGCATGGTGGCGGTCGGACGCGTCGACGATCTCGAGCAGGACGTCGGCCCGGGTGACCTCTTCGAGAGTGGCCCGGAAGGCGTCGACGAGCTGGTGGGGCAGCTTATGAATGAAACCCACAGTGTCCGTGACGATGGCGGTCTGGCCCTCGCCGAGCTTGACCTGGCGCGAGGTCGGGTCGACGGTGGCGAAGAGGCGGTCCTCGGCGCGCACGACCTCCTGGCCGACGAGCGCGTTGAGAAGCGTGGACTTGCCCGCGTTGGTGTAGCCGACGATCGCGACGGTCGGGATCAGCCGCCGATCGCGCGCTCGAGTCGCCGTCCGGCGCTGCTCGGCCACCTGGTCGACTCGCTCGCGAAGCTTCTTTATCCGGTCGCGGACGATCCGGCGGTCCGTTTCGAGCTGTGACTCGCCCGGGCCGCGCGAGCCGATGCCGCCCTGCGTTCGCGAAAGGTGCGTCCACATGCGGGTGAGCCGGGGCAGCTGGTACTCGAGCTGGGCGAGCTCGACCTGGAGGCGGCCTTCGTGGGTCTGGGCGTGCTGGGCGAAGATGTCGAGGATGAGGCGCGAGCGGTCGATGACCTTGGTCTTGACCGCTTCCTCGAGCGATCGCTGCTGGGCCGGCGAAAGCTCATCGTCGCAGACCAGCATCGTGTAGCCGGTCTCGGACTTGGCCGCGACCAGCTCGTCCACCTTGCCCTTGCCGACGTAGGAGTTGGGGTCGATATGGCGACGGTTCTGCCACTCGGCGCCGACCACCTCAGCTCCGGCGGTGTCCGCCAGGCTGGCGAGCTCCGATATCGACTCCTCGGCGGTCCAGCCCGGGTCATCGCCGGTGTCGACAGCCACGAGAAAAGCCCGCTCGACGGGCGCGGTGAGATCGATCATGTCGTTTGGCATACCCGCGCAGGATAGCCGAAGCGCGCCGGGAACCGGACGGCCTCGAGAGGCTATGCCTCCAGGTACGCGATCGCGGTCGCCAGGGCGTCCTGGAGCGGGCGTGCGTCCGTGGCGTCGAGCCAGCGGATGTCGGGTTCGCGGCGGAACCAGGTCGCCTGGCGACGGGCGAAGGCTACGTTCCGGTGGGCGTCGAGCGCGACGGCTTCCTCACGGGTCAGTCGGCCCTCGATGACGCCGATGGCCTCGGCGTAGCCGATCCCCGAGAAGCTCGGCGCGGTCGGGTCGAAGCGGGCGATCAGCCCCGCCGTCTCGTCGATCAAGCCCGCGTCGAACTGGGCCCGGGCGCGGGCGAGGATCCGTTCGCGCAGGGTCGTGGGTTCTACGCGGAGACCCAGCCACAGCACCGGCCGGCCGTAGCCGCGTGGCTCCGGCAGCGGCGCGTCGTGAGGGCCCTGGAAATCGCGACCGTTCGCGGGGACGCGCCGGGAGTTGTGCAGGGCCACCGCGGCCGCCCGCGTCGGGGCCAGGCGGCGCAGATCGGTCACCAGGGCGTCGAGCCCTTCGGCCGCCAGTCGCGCGTCGAGACCGCCTCGCACAACGGGGTCCCAGGGCAGCTCGTCGGTGGCGAGTCCGCGGGCCACGGCGCGAAGATAGAAACCGGTTCCGCCGGCGAGGATGGCGACTGCGCCGCGCGCCGAGAGAGCCTCCAGGGCCTCCGCGGCGCATGCCTGGAAGTCGGCGACGCTGAAGGGCCGGTCCGGATCGACGAGATCCAGGCCGTGGTGAGGGACCCGCGCCCGCTCCTCGGCGGTCGCCTTCGCGGTGCCGATGTCCATGCCCCGGTACACCTGGCGCGAGTCGGCGGAGATGATCTCGGAGTGGATTCCGCGCCCCCCGAGCGCCGCGGCGAGCTCGAGCGACAGGGCCGTCTTGCCCGTGGCCGTGGAACCGGCCAGGACGATCAGGGGCGGCGGCGCGGCCACGTTCTAGGAGGCAGCGCTGGCGTGGGTCTGGGCGGTCCCGTCGACGACGCGGCCACGCAGCGCGAACGGACCCGCGAACTCGACGCGCACCCGCACAGACCTTCCGACGAGCTCCGGGCGTCCGGCGAGGTGGACGAGCTTGTTGTGGCGCGTCCGGCCTGCCAGGGCCACACTCCCCTCGCCCGCCGAACCCGCGAGCGAAGGCACGCCCACGGACTCGCCGTCGTCGTCGGTCGCGTCTTCGTCAACGGCGCCGTTCACCCGCCGCTGCGGGGTGACTCGCTCGACGAGGACGTCCACGTCACGTCCGAGCCAGGCGCGATTGAGCTCGAGGCCGATCCCTTGCTGGACCGACAGCAGCTCGTTGAGCCGCCGGCGCTTCACATCCGCGGGCACGTCGTCGGCCATGCGCAGCGCCGGCGTCCCGGGTCTGGGCGAGTAGGCCGCGGCGAAAACGGTATCGAAGCGGATGTCCCGGAGAGCCTGGAGCGTGGCCTGGAACTGCTCCTCGGTCTCGCCGCAGAAGCCCACGATCACGTCCGTGGAGACGGCGATGCCCGGGACCGCGGACCGGATGCGCTCCAGCCGCTCGCGGTAGTGCGCGACCGTGTACTGGCGGCCCATCCGCTGGAGCATCGCGTCGTCCCCGGATTGGATCGGCAGGTGCAGGTGCTCCGTGACGGAGTCGCAGCTCGCCATCGCCTCGATGAGCCGGTCCGAGAGATCCCACGGATGCGAGGTGATGAACCGCAGGCGCGAGATTGCCGGGCGGCCGTCCGCGTCGCGGATGCCGTCGATCGCGCACAGCAGCTCGGCGAGGTCCGGCCGTGAGACCAGATCCAGCCGCCGCCCGGCGGAGCGCTCCGTCCGGATATGGCCGAAGCGTGCCTCGGCCGGCAGGTCGTGGCCGTAGCTGTTGACGTTCTGACCCAGGAGAGTCAGCTCCTGGAAGCCTGCGGCGGCGATCTCGCGGGCCTCGGCGAGGATGTCGTCGAACGGCCGGCTCCGCTCAGGGCCGCGGCTGAACGGCACGATGCAGTAGGTGCAGGTCTTGTCGCAGCCATAGACGATCGGCAGCCACGCCGAGATCGTGGACGATCTCGCCACTCGCGATTCGGCGAGGGCGGCGGCTCGGGAGGCGGCCAGCCGGTCGGCGGCGCTCACGGACCGCCCCGCGACCACGGTCGTGGCAGCTGTGGCCACGGTCTGCAGGCCGATGGGCGCCTGGGCGGAAACTAGACCCAGCCGGAGCGCCAGCTCGGGCTCTTCGTCGGGCCGCAGGAACATGTCCACGGCCGGGAAACGCTTCGCGAGGCCGGCGCGCTCCGCTTCTCGCACTGCGCAGCCGGTGAGGACGACGCGCGTGCCCGGCCGGGACTTCTTGAGGTCGGCGAGCATTCCCTGGCGGCCGATCACCTTGGCCTCGGCATGCTCCCGGACGGCACATGTGTTGATGACGATGATGTCCGCCGTCTCCATGGCCGTCGCCCGGCCGCATCCGGCCGCCAGAAGCTGACCGGCCATCTCCTCGGAGTCGCTCTGGTTCATCTGGCAACCGAGCGTCCAGACGAAGAAGCTCGGCATCGAGTGCGACTCGGGGCGGAACTCCGCGACGTCCGGATCGACGACCGGCGCCTGGCGGAGCGCGTGCGTCTGGACCGGCAGCGGCGCAAGCTCCTCGATCCTCTGGCTCGTCATGGCGCGAACGGCTCCAGCTGGCGCACGGCGCGGCCTCTACCCACCGCGGAAAGGACGTCCACGCCGGCCTCGTCGGGCACGAACAGGGTTCGATGCGCGTCCGCGTAGCTCTCGACGTCGCCGTGGTAGTCGCTGCCGCCGGTCGCCACGAGGTGCAGGTCCCGGGCAACGCCTCTGACCAGCGCCGTCGTCTCGACGTCGAAGTGGCGATAGTGCACTTCGAGTCCGCCCAGTCCAACCGACGCGAGCTCCTTGACAAGGTCGAAGCGAGCGTCCGCCTCAGCGAAATGGGCAAGCGAGGGCAGTCCTCCCGCGCCGCGGATCGCGGAGATCGCCTCAACGGGCCCAAGACCCTCGCGGGGCACGTAGGCGGGCTTGCCGCGCAGGAGCAGCCGCTGCATGGCATCGTCGACGCTAGAGGCGAAGCCTGCGGCCACGAGGCAGCGGGCGATCTGCGGCCGGCCCATCGACGCTCCCTCCACGCCGCCGGAAGTGGCAAGGTACTCGTCGACCTGGTCGTCGATCGGGTAGCCGAGCATCCGCAGCCGATCAGCGATCCGCCCGAAACGGGTCACTCGGAAGTCACGTTGCCGCTGCAGGGCGGCTTCGAAGGCCTCGTCGTCGGTGTCCACGCCAAGCCCGAGGATGTGGAGCTCGCCCTCCGGCAAGGTCTTGTCACGGACGAGCGTGTTGATCTCCACTCCGGGGATCAGCTCGAGGGGCAGGAGCGGCGCGCCGGGAGCGCACAGCTCGCGGGCGCCGGCGAGCGTGTCGTGATCGGTCAGGGCCAGGACTCGAACCCCAACCGCGGCCGCCTGGGCCACCAGGTCCGCGGGCTCGAGGATTCCATCGGAACGCCGGCTGTGTGTATGAAGGTCGAAGCGCGACGGGTACTCGGGGACGACGGGTTCGCCGGCGCTGGCTCGGTACGACCCCGGCGCGTATCGATACGAGCCGCCGTCGGCGCCGGCTCCGGGCCGCGCGGAATCCGGGCCGGCTCCTCTGCTCGCGGCGCCGGGCCGGGATGGGCCTGGGTGGGGCGCGCCCGCTCGCTCCCCCTGGGCGGCGTCCCGCAGGAGCTTGTCCCGGCGGCGGCGTTCCTCGTCGGGACCCGGTCGTCCGTAGTCCGGCACCCTAAACCTCGAGAACCCGCTGAATTCGCTCGATCGCGATCGCTCGCCCGGTCGCGCGGTCCACGTCGATCAAGCAGGCGTTGAAGACCACCGGACCCGAGCCTACCTCGAACCGCGTCGGCAGGCCGTTGAGGAAGCGCGGGATTACCGTCGCCGGATCGAAGCCGATGACGCTGTGGATCGGCCCCACCATGCCCAGATCGGACTGGTAGGCCGTGCCCTTGGGCATGATCCGCTCGTCCGCCGTGGGGACATGCGTGTGAGTGCCGACCACCGCGCTGGCCCGGCCGTCGAGGTAGATGCCGAAGGCGTTCTTCTCGCTCGTGAGCTCGCAGTGGAAGTCCACGATGCGGACCGGCGGCAGCGGATCTGAGGCCTCGTCGATCAGGCGGTCGAAATCGGTGAACGGGTTCTCGATGGGGATCATGTAGGTGCGGCCCTGGAAGTTCAGGACGGCGACCTCGGTTCCGTCGTGGGCGTGAAAGACGCCCCAGCCGCGGCCCGGAACGCCGTCGGTTCCGTAGTTGTGCGGCCTCAGGATGCGCTCCTCGTGTTCGAGTTGCGCGTACATCTCCCGCTTGTCCCAGATGTGGTTGCCCGAGGTGATGACGTCCGCGCCGGCCTTGAACAGGGCGTCGGCTGTGGAGGCGGTCAGGCCCATGCCGCCGGCGACGTTCTCGCCGTTGACGGTCACGAAATCGATGCCGCGCTCCTCGCGCAGGACCGGCAGGAGCGTCTCGAAGGCGGTACGACCCGGCCGCCCGATCAGGTCGCCGACCATCAGGATCCGAAGCGCGTTACCTCCGGACCGGCCAGCAGACTCTGCCCGGCCCCGCGGCGACTCCGCGAAGGACGTCACGGCGGGCTACTTCGCGTACTCGACGGCCCGCGTCTCGCGGATGACCGTCACCTTGATCTGGCCCGGGTACGTGAGGCTGGCCTCGATCTTCTTGACCACGTCGCGCGCGAGGCGGGTCGCGGTCACGTCGTCGATCTGCTCCGGCCGGACGAGGATGCGGACTTCGCGCCCGGCCTGGACCGCGAAGCTCTTCTCCACTCCCTCGAAGCTCTCGGCGATCGCCTGAAGATCTTCGAGGCGGCGGACGTAGGTCTCCATGGATTCGCCGCGGGCACCCGGTCGGGAGGCGCTGATCGCGTCCGCGACCTGGACGATGGGCGCCTCGAGCGAGGCGTACTCCACTTCCTGATGGTGCGAAGCGATGGCGTTCACGACCTTGGGAGAGAGGTTGTGGCGCTGGGCGATCTGGGCGCCGATCTGGGCGTGCGGACCCTCGGTCTCGTGGTCGACCGCCTTGCCCAGGTCGTGGAGCAGGCCGCCAACCTTGGCGGCCTGGACGTCCGCCCCGAGCTCGGCCGCGATGATCGCCGCAAGGCGGCTCGTCTCGACCGAGTGGACGAGAACGTTCTGGCCGTAGCTGGTCCGGTACTTGAGCCGGCCCAGCAGCTTGACGATCTCCGAGGGAAGGGCGGGAATGCCGGCGTCGTAGATGGCCTGCTCGCCGGCCTGGCGCATGACCAGGTCCACTTCCGCGCGAGCCTTGGCCACGACCTCTTCGATGCGTCCGGGGTGGATGCGGCCGTCCGCCATCAGCTTGGTGAGGGCCAGTCGGGCGACTTCGCGGCGGACCGGGTCGAAGCCGCTGATGACCACGGTTTCGGGGGTGTCGTCGATGATCAGGTCCACGCCGGTGGCCTGCTCGAGGGCCCGAATGTTGCGGCCCTCGCGGCCGATGATGCGGCCCTTCATCTCGTCGTTGGGTAGATGGATGGCGCTGACGGTGTGCTCGGCCGTGTGATCGGCGGCGATCCGCTGCATCGCGGTGATGACGATCTCTCGAGACCGCTCCTCTGCTTCGTCGCGGGCTTCGCGCTCTATGGCCTTGGCGATTCGGACGGCGTCGCGCTCGGCGTCGTCGCGGACCGCTTCGAGGAGCTGCGCCTTGGCTTCTCCGGCGCTCATGCCGCTCACTCGTTCGAGCGCGGCCACGTGCTCCTGCTGGGCCTGGGCGAGCGTCTGGCGTGCGGCCTCCAGCTCGCGCTCTCGATCGATGAGCTTTCGGTCGCGCTGTTCGAGCATGTCCGAGCGAACGTCGAGCTGTTCGTCGCGGGTGAGCAGCCGGCTTTCGAGGGCATTGAGCTCGGCGCGTTTGGCTCGGGCCTCGTCCTCGGCTTCCCGCTGCAGTCGCAGCTTCTCGTCCTTGGCTTCGAGGATGAGTTCCTTCTGCTGGGCGCGAGCTTCCGCGACGATCCGCGCGGCTTTGTCCTGAGCAGCTTTGACAGCCTGGTTCGCGTACTGGCCGCGGGCGAAGAATCCCACGACAACGCCCAGGAGGACGGCCACTATTGCAGTGGCCGGAAGGGCGATATCCGCCATATGCACTTGCCTCCCGTCCGGCCGAGACGGGGCCGGAGGTACGTGGAAACTAGTTGGAGCGGCTCCAAGCCAGCCGGTGCTCGCTCCCGGAGCGCTGCGGCGGAGCCACGTTGTCGATTGATTCGAGCTGGCGCGCCCGCGGGTCGCCCCCAGGCGCGCATGTTCGTATCGATCCGTAGTCTACGCGGCGCACGAGATTTGGGCCAAGCGACGGCGACCGCCGGGCCTCACCGTTCCCGCTGCTGAACTGGGTAGGCCGTGCAGGCCGCTTCCGACGCAACAGCCGCGGGTATAGCATCCGACCATGGTCACGGCGGCCGTTGCCCTTGCGCTCCTGCTGGTTTCGACTCTTGGGATCGAGCGGAGCGTGCGCGGCGATCAGGATGCCCGGACCCTGCAGACGACGTCCCACGACAGCGGCAGCCAGCTCGCCGTGTCCGCCGCGTTCATCGGCGCGCTGGTGGTCATGGTTGTGGCCGCGGTTGCCTGGCTGGCAGGCATCGCCCGCGTGTCGTCGGGCACGGCAGGGACGCTGGTGGGCGCCGCGGGCTTGGCACTGATGGTCGTCGGCATCGCGATTCGCGTCGCTGCCATGCGAGCGCTTGGCGATTTCTACAGCCGGACCCTGAGGGTTACCGGCGACCATCGGGTCGTGTCGAGCGGCCCCTACAGATACGTCCGGCACCCGGGCTACCTGGGGATGATCCTGGTCCTCGGGGGTGCGGACGTGGCAACTTCGAACTGGATCGGCCTGATTGCGGGGCCGGTCTTCGTGGTCACCATGTACCTGTACCGCATCAGGGCCGAGGAAGAGATGCTGCGTGCGGAGCTCGGCGGCGAGTACGTCGCGTACGCGGCGCGAACGCGACGCCTCATTCCGTTCCTGTACTAGGACTCGGAGTCATCGACGTCGTCGCCGGCATCGGCCTCGCCGGCGTCGGTGTCGTTGCCGGCCAGCTCTCTCTCGAATTCGGCGACGGCCTCGCGGCACACGTCCGGATCGAAGCCGTTTCTGGCGAGCAGCGCATACGCCCGTTGCCGTCGTGCCTGGCGCTCGCCGACTCGCCCCAGGGCGGCCGCCCGCCGGGCCAGCAGCCGTCGAGCGGCGATGAGCTGTGCGGACGCCACCTCGCCGTCGTCGTCGGCCGCCGTTCCGGTGGCCCGCTCTTCGAGAATCCCCGCGATCAGCTCGCGGTGGATTCCCTTGACGGCGAGCTCGCGGCGCAAGGCTTGATCGCCGCGAGGATGGGCTCGATCGCGGGACTCGACCCATGAACGCGCGAACGTCTCGTCGTCGAGCATCCGCAGCTCGGTGAGCCGCTCGATGGCGCGTTCGATCAGGTCCGCCGGGTAGGCGGCGCCGGTCAGGTGGCGGCGAACCTCATCGATCGACCGCTGGCGCGCCTCGAGGAAGCGCGCCGCGGCATTGAGCACGGCGCCGGCATCCGTCTCCGCCGCGTGCCTTTCGAGCCGGGCCTTGCGAGCCGCGGCTCGATCCCGTCCACCGCGGCCGGCCACGGCCCGCTACTCGGCTTCCTCGATCCCCTCGACCGGGAGCGAGACGTCGGCCATCTTGCCGCGGATCTGCTTCTCGATCTCGGCTGAGATGTCGGCGTTGCCCTTGAGGAAATCCTTGGCGGCTTCGCGTCCCTGGCCGAGGCGAGTGTCCGTGAACGTGAACCAGGCGCCGGTCTTGGTCACGATGCCCATGGCCACGCCGACGTCCAGAAGGCCGCCCTCGCGGGAGATGCCCTCACCGAACATGATGTCGAACTCGGCCACGCGGAACGGCGGGGCGACCTTGTTCTTCACGACCTTGACGCGAGCGCGGTTGCCCACCGAGTCAGTGCCCGCCTTGATCGTCTCGATGCGCCGGATGTCCAGCCGGACGCTGGCGTAGAACTTCAGGGCCCGGCCACCGGGGGTTACCTCGGGGTTGCCGAACATGACGCCGATCTTCTCGCGGAGCTGGTTGGTAAAGACGAGGGCCGTGTTGGAACGATTCACCACGCCCGCGAGCTTGCGCAGGGCCTGGCTCATCAACCGGGCCTGGATGCCGACGAACGAGTCCCCCATCTCGCCTTCGATCTCAGCCTTGGGCACGAGCGCGGCGACGGAGTCCAGGACGACACAGTCCACGCCGCCGGAGCGGATCAAGGTCTCAGTGATCTGGAGCGCGTCCTCGCCTGTATCCGGCTGGCTGACGAGCAGCTCGTCCACGTTGACGCCGCAGGCTCGGGCATAGCCCGGATCGAGGGCGTGCTCCACGTCGATGAACGCGACCACGCCGCCCTTCTTCTGGGCTTCGGCGAGGATGTGCTGGCAGAGCGTGGTCTTGCCCGACGACTCCGGGCCGAAGATCTCGGTCATTCGGCCGCGCGGGATCCCGCCGACGCCGAGGGCCAGATCCAGGGCGATCGAGCCCGTGGAGATGACGTCCACGGCCTGGCGCTCGGCGGAGCCGAGGCGCATGATCGAGCCGCGCCCGAACTGCTTCTCGATAGCCAGGATGGCTGCGTCGACGGCCTTGCCGCGGTCATTGCCCGCGCCGTTGCTGCCGCCGCGAGCTTCAGTGCCTCGCTCGATCATTGCCACCTTGCTCCTCGCTCCTCTGCTCGATCATTCGGGCCGTTGCGCCAGAACGAGCCTTGCCGTGCGGAGCGGTCGCCTGATGGCATCCGCTCCCAGCTAGCTCTCGGGCTCCTCGGTCCGCGGCTTTCGCTTGGGCTTCCAGACCTCGACGTTGGTCGGAGGCTCCAGCATTGGCTGGATCTTGGTCTTGCCCGCGTTTTCCTTGGGCTTCTTCTTCTCTTCGCGGTGAGGCCGGTCTCGGCTGGCCATCTGGTGTGCCTCCGCGTTCTGCAGGCTACAGGTGGGCTCTTCACTCCGACTGCACTGCCAATGCACGCAACCTTGACGGCGAGGCGTAGGCCCGAAGCTCGGGCAGGCGCTGTGTGAACGTGCCTGAGCGCAGAGCGGAGCGGATTTCGGCCATGAAGTCTAGGGTGAAGGTCAGGTTGTGACAAGTCGCGAGGCGGTAGGCCAGGAGCTCCTCGGCACGGAACAGGTGGGCCAGGTAGGCCCTTGAGAACTGCCTGCACAGGACACACCGGCAGCCTTCCTGGACCGGCCTGGGATCGTCGGCGAACTGGGCGTTCCGGATGTTGAGGCGGCCGCCGGGGACCCACAGCTGTCCGTTCCGGGCGACGCGAGCCGGTAGAACGCAATCGAACATATCCACTCCCCGGTGGACCGCCTCGAGCAGATCCAGCGGAGAGCCAAGGCCCATCAGGTAGCGCGGCCGAGGATCCGCGGCCAGCTCGTCCACCACGAGGTCCAGGGTTTCCTCTCGCTGAGCGGCCGTTTCGTCGCCGGCGAGCCCGCCGATGCAGAGTCCGTCGAACGGGAGGGCGGTGATGGCTCGAGTCGACTCGCGGCGCAACTCCGGATCCAGCCCGCCCTGGATTATCCCGAAGAGCGCCTGGTCCGGCCTCGAATGAGCGGCGAACGAGCGCCCGGCCCAGCGATTGGAGCGAGCCGTGGCGTCGGCGACGGCATCCGGGCTCGTGGACGCCGGAGGGACCGGCTGGTCGAACGCGACCGCGATGTCCGAGCCGAGCGCCTCCTGGACGGCGATCGAGTGCTCCGGCGTGAAGCGATGGTAGGAGCCGTCGATGTGGCTCTGGAACGTGACGCCGTCTTCGTCGATCTTGCGAAGCTCGCCGAGCGACACAACCTGGAACCCGCCCGAGTCCGTGAGAATCGGCCCGTCCCAGGCCATGAACCTGTGCAGGCCGCCGAGGCGGGCGATGCGTTCGTGGCCGGGACGCAGATACAGGTGGTAGGTGTTGGACAGGATGATGGTCGCTCCGACCTCGCGGATGTCGTCCGGGTCGAGGGCCTTGACCGTGGCGTTGGTGCCCACGGGCATGAACTGGGGCGTCTCGACGCCCCCGTGTGGGAGCGTAAGGCGGCCGAGGCGGGCGCGCGTCGAACCCTCCGTAGCCGGCGCCAGCGCGACCTCGAAGTGGGCCGGCGACGGCCGGGCGCCAGGGCTGTCCGCTGGGGTGGACCTCACTGCGCCGAAGACTCCGGGCCTTCGTCCCACAAGACGGGCTGGGCCGCGGGGCCAGCGTCCATGACAGGCTCGAGCCGCCGAGGCGGCACGTCGAAGCCCAGCTTGGCCAGATGTGCCCGGGCTCCGTCCGTCGCGATCCGGCCCTGCGGCGTCCGATCCAAGAATCCGAGCCGGAGCAGGAACGGCTCGTAGACGTCCTCCACCGTCTCCGGCTCCTCGGCCAGAACCGCCGCGAGCGCCTGAACGCCGACGGGTCCGCTGCCGAACTTCTGCACGATGGCGGCGAGGAGCTTGCGGTCCGTGCCGTCCAGGCCCTCGTCGTCGATCTCGAGCGCGGCCAGAGCCCTGTCCGCAGTCGCCGCGTCCACACGTCCGTCGCCCGTGATCTGGGCGTAGTCGCGCACCCGGCGAAGGAGGCGGTTCACGACGCGCGGCGTTCCCCTGCCCCGTCGGGCTATAGCGGCTGCGCCGTCCGCGGCTATCTCCACGCCGAGCAACTTCGCGGATCGGTTCACGATGGCGGTGAGATCCGGCACGTCGTAGAAGTCCAGCCGGTACGTGGCCCCGAAGCGATCTCTGAGTGGACTGGAGATACGGCCGGCGCGCGTCGTGGCGCCGACGATCGTGAAGGGCTTGAGGGTCAGCCGCAGGCTCCGAGCGGACGGTCCCTTGCCGATCATCACGTCCAGCGCGAAATCCTCCATTGCCGGATAAAGGATCTCCTCCACCGCCCGGTTGAGCCTGTGGATCTCGTCGATGAACAGGACGTCACGCTCGTCGAGCGACGTGAGGATCGCGGCGAGGTCCCCTGCCCGCTCGATGGCCGGGCCGCTGGCGTAGCGGATGTTGGCGCCGAGCTCGCGGGCGATGATCGTGGCCAGGGTCGTCTTGCCCAGGCCCGGAGGGCCGTGGAGCAGGACGTGGTCGGCGGCATCGCCTCTCTGCCGCGCGGCTCCCAGCAGGATCGAAAGGTTGGCCTTGAGCTCGCGCTGACCCACATACTCGTCCAGGCTGCGCGGTCTCAGGGTCCGGTCGACCACCACCTCGGAGTCGTCCTGGACGTCGGCGGCGAGTATCCGCGAGATGTCATCCACGTCCGCTGTTCCTCACCGGCGCACTCGCTCGCTCCATGGCCGAACTATACCAGATCGAACGGGTGTTCTACACGATCGCGTGCCCGAAAGCCGCCGTAGAACGGACGACGGTCAGGCGTCCTGGCGGATCACGGCCCCCGCGTGGATGACGAGACGAACGTTCCGCAGTGCCTGCAGATCGGCGAGTGCATCGCCACCGACGACCACGATGTCGGCGGCCTTGCCCGCCTCGAGCGTCCCGATCTCATCGTCGAGTCGAAGGACCCGGGCACCGTTCCTCGTCGCCGCATCGACGACTTCCTCAGGCGTCAAGCCTGCCCTCGAGAGCATCTCGACCTCGTACATCGGAATGCCCAGTTCGAACTCGCCGGGACCGCCGCCGTAGTCGTTGCCCAGCGCGACCCTGCCGCCGAGTTCGTGGAATCGGCGCACGTTGTCCACGCAGCCGTCCACGTTCGCCCCGTAGTTGCGGAAGACGGTGAACGTCGGCACGAGGTACACGTTCTTCTCGACCATCCCGCGCAGGACTTCGTCTGGGATCGCGTCAGACGGCACATGGGCGATGTCGTCGACACCACTTCGAGCAGCGGGGACACATAGGCGGCCTGTGTGACATGCCCTGAAACGGGAACCCCGCGCGAGTGCGCTCTCTCGACGACGGCTCGAAGGAACTCGGCTGTGGGTTTGGGCAGGTCGTGCTGTCCGGCGTAGCCGTCTTCCATTGCCACTTTCACGGCGTTGGCGCCCTCGTCGATCTCCCGATCGACCGCCTCGAGGGCGGCCTCGGTCGATCCGACCGTCAGGTCGCCGTACCCGCCCGGGATGGCCAGCATGCTCCCCGCCGAAACGAGGCGGGCCAGGTGCGGATCCACGCCCGCTCCCGCGCGAAGACCGCGCAGCCCGGCCACTTGCGAGGGCGACGTGCTCTCATCTCGAACCGTGGTGACCCCACCTTCGGCCCACGCCCGCAGATTGGCATCGCTGAAGCCACGATGGACGTGCGCGTTGACGAAGCCGGGCAGGATGGTCGATCCCGCGAGGTCGATCGTTCGAACTCCATCCGGAACTCGGATCTGATCGGCCGATCCGACGGCAAGGATGCGATCCCCGGCGACGAGGACGACCGCATCGACGACCGCCGGAGCGCCGGTGCCGTCGATCAGAGTCCCGCCGGTGAGTGCCAGCGTCGCGCCGGCGAAGGTCGCCTGCGGGCTGCTCGATACCGCGGGCGTTGCGGCATCTCCGGAAGCGCAGCCCGACACGAGCAGGACCGCGGACAACAGGACGAGAGCCGCCGGCCGCGCGTGGGCGGATCTAGAGTTCGGCTGCAACGTATCAAAGCCCCCAATGATCGAACCACACCGCTCAATGGAGCGTCTCAACTCCATTCGTAGTTCGGGAGGAGCGGCCGTGCGGATCAGAAGCGCTTCTATCGCCGGCGGATTGGTGATGGCCGTCGCCTTGCTTTCCGGCTGCACTGTGGCCGGCTCCGTCACGGCTCCGCCGTCGCACACGGCCGGTGAAAAGAGCGAGCCACCGCCCCTTCCGGCGGCCGCCGCCACTCCAATCCCGGGAGGCAGCGGCTGCGTCAATATCACCAAGAACAAGGACTACGGCGACTACGTCATCGCCGGGCTGCATGTCCACGGCACGCTCTCCGACCCGCAATTCGCATCTGAGGTTGACGTTGCCGCCGGAGCGACCACCGTCGTCGCCGACGTGGAGTCGTTCGAGCCGGGGATCCTCAGCACGGACGATGGCTCGACGCTCCGACGCAGCACGCTCGTCTTCACCCCAGTGGTCGTCAAGGTGAGCGATGTCGTCCGTGGCCAGGCCTCCGAGGGCTCCGCGACGGTCCTGCTCGAGGGCGGCACCGCCGGTTGCGTCACGGAGTGGTTGGACGTCGCCCCAAGAATCACCGCCGGGACGCGGTATCTGCTCTTCTTGAGTCCCGCATACGCCGCGGACTTCAAGACTCTCCTGGGCCCGCTCCAGATCCAATTCGCCTGGCCGGTCGGCGCGGACGACGTCGTTCAGACGCCCAACGGACCGATGCCTCTCGCGGACGTGGTCGCCACCATCCGGATGTTGCCGTCGACGACGCCTGGACCTTCGGCCCGGCCCTAGCCCCTGAGCAGGGTCCTCAGCGCGGCCTTGACGCGGTCCTCGAGGCCGGTCCCCACGGCCGGATCGGAGAGAGCGTCTCGTGAGGCCTGGCGCGCTTCCCCGGCCGAGTAGCCGAGCGCCAGCAGGGCCGCGACTACCTCCGGCTCGCCCGCCGGTCCACCGATGCCGCCGCCAACGCTCGCGGCAACGCCGGCGGCCGACACCTTCTCCTTGAGCTCCAGGCAGATGCGGGCCGCCAGCCGCTTGCCAACCCCGGAAACGGCCGTGAGCACGGCTTGATCGTCCGACATGATCGCGAGCTGGAGATCGCCGATGGGCCGGGAGCCCACGATCGCGAGCGCTACCTTCGGGCCGACGCCGGTGACAGTCTGTAGCAGCCCGAAGAACCCGAGCTCCTCGGGTGAGCGGAAGCCGTACAGCGCCTGCACGTCCTCGCGGATGAGCTGGTACGTGAAGAGCTTGGTCCGCTCGCCGGGCCGGGCAACGGACAGGAGGGCCGGCGCGCAAAAGACCCGATAGCCCAGGCCGCCGACCTCGATTATCAGCGAATCGGCGAACACGGCGCCCACGAGGCCGTCGACCGAAGCGATCACTGCTGCCCCTCCGCTAACGGGCTAGGAAGCGGTCTGCGACTTGCGACGGTTGGTTACGCCGGACGTACGGCTGCCTTCCGGCCCGATGCCGAGCTTCTCGCGTCGCAGGGCCTCGCGGACGGCCTTCTCGTACGGTGTGACGCCCGACGGCGCCGGCTTCAACGCGGAACGGTCGAGCGCGCCTGTGGGGATGCGGGAGATGGAACGTTCCCGGTTCGCCACGCAGATGGCGATCGCGAGCGCGTCGGCGGCATCGTCCGGCTCGGGGATCTCAGGCAGGCCGAGGACCGCCTGAACCATGCGCTGGACCTGAGCCTTGGAGGCGTGGCCGTGGCCGGCGGTCGCGACCTTGACTTCGTTGGGCGGTGCCTCGCGTACTTCCAGATCTCGCCGGGCGGCGGCCAGGAGCACGACGCCGCGGGCATGGCCGACTCCAAAGGCCGTCTGGACATTGCGGCTGAAGAAGAGCCGCTCCACGCCGACGAGTGCCGGGTTGTGAAGCTCGATGAGGTCCGTGAGCGCGAGATAGATCGCTTCCAGGCGATCCGGCAGGTCCATCGACGAGGGAGTCTTGATCACGCCGTAGTCGATCGCGCGCAGTCGTGATCCGGTCCGCTCCACGAGCCCGTAGCCGAGCATCGCCGTTCCCGGGTCCACGCCCAGAATGATCACCAGCGGGCCCCGGGCTCGAGGTTCGCTTCGGCGAGATCCGCTCCGCGAATCTCGCTCATGCGGTGACCTCGGCGAGGATCTCTTCGGGGATCTCGAAGTTGGCCGTCACGCGCTGGACGTCGTCGTGCTCCTCGAGGATCTCGACGAGTCGGAGAGCCTGGCGCGCCTTCGAGGCGTCCAGCTCGATCGTGTTCTTGGCCTGCATGGCCAGCTCGGCCGACTCGATCTTGACGCCCGCCGACTCGAGCGAGCGGCGCACCGCTTCGAGCTCCGTCGGCTTGGTGTAGACCTCGACCTGTTCGCCCGACGAGTCCACGTCGTCCGCGCCGGCGTCGATGGCCACGAGCTCGAGCTCCTCGGTGTCGCCCCCGGGCGCCAGCAGGATCACGCCTCGCTGCTCGAACTGCCAGGCGACGCTGCCTGGCGCCGCGAGCGAGCCGCCGGCCTTCGTAAGCACGGAGCGGATATCCGCGGCAGTCCGGTTCTTGTTGTCCGTGGCCGTCTCGACGATGATCGCCACGCCGCCGGGGCCGTAGCCCTCGTACATGATCTCTTCGAACTGCTCGCCCTCGGCGCCGCCCGTCGCCTTCTCGATGGCGCGCTTGATCGTATCGAGGGGCATGTTGATCGCCCGGGCGCGCTCGATGGCCAGGCGGAGCCGGAAGTTGCCGTCGGGGTCACCGCCGCCGGCTCGTGCCGCGACCGCGATCTCGCGGCCCATCTTCGTGAAGACGGCACCGCGCTTGACGTCGTTGGCGCCCTTCTGGCGCTTGATCTGCGACCACTTGGAATGTCCAGACATCGGGCGGAGTATAGCGCCAGCGACCGAACCGGAGGCGCAAGTTGAGCCCGCGCAAAACGGTCCGGCTCGCGGGCGACAACGAATGTATCGACCGCCCGACCGTCCCCCTCCGGCGATATCATGGCCGGACTGCGTCACGCAGTACGTCTCGCCGCTCATCCGGCCCCGATTGCCACCAAAGGATCGATTGAGCAGATGACAACCAAGAGCGTCGACCTCCCCCACCTCCGCAGCGTCGTCATCGCCGCGCACGCCGGCGCCGGCAAGACGACGCTGGCCGAGAAACTCCTGTTCGAAGCCGGAGCGATCACCCGGCTCGGCCGCGTCGATGACGGCACGGCGAGCATGGACTTCGAGCCCGAAGAGCAGAAGCGCAAGCAGTCGCTGACCCTCTCCGTCGCGAGCCTGGATTTCGAGGGGTACCGCGTCCAGCTGGTCGACACTCCCGGATACGCCGACTTCTCGGCAGAAGTCGTCGAAGGCTTTGCCGCCACGGACGCCGCGGTCCTGGTCATGGACGCGTCGGGCGGAGTCGAGGCCGGGCTCGAGGGTGCGGTAGCGCTCGCTCGATCGGTCGGTCACCCGGCCGTCTTCTTCCTGAACAAGTGCGAGCGCGAGAACGCCAACCCGGCCCAGGCGCTCGACGCCCTGCGAACCGCCTTCGGCCAGAAAGTGGCCCCGCTGCAGGTGGCCATCGGCGCGGCCGAGAGCTTCAGCGGCTACGTGGATCTGATCCACCGCAAGGCGTTCCAGCTCCAGGGCGGCAAGGAAGCCGAGGTCGCGATTCCGGCCAACCTGGCCGACGAGGTCGCCACGCGCCGTGACCAGCTGATCGAGGCCGCGTCTGAAGCGGACGACGACGTCATGACCAAGTACCTCGAGGGCGAGGAGATCACCGACGACGAGCTCGAGGGCTGCGTGAAGAAGGCCGTCCGGTCCGGCATGGTGGCGCCGGTCATGGTCGGCAGCGGCTCCAAGGGCATCGGCGTCAGGGCTCTCACGTCGGCGATCGTGCACTTCCTGCCCTCCCCCGCGGAGCTCGGCGAGTTCACGGCGACGGACTCGAAGGGCAAGGAAGTCAAGATCACGCCGGACACCGCCGGCCCGCTGGTCGCCCGCGTCTTCAAGACCACGGCCGACCCCTTCGTGGGGCTGCTCACTTACCTGCGCATCCTCTCGGGCACGCTCCAGGGCCATGGCCAGGCGTGGAACGCCACCCGCGGCGAACCCGAGCGGCTCGGCCAGCTTCTCCTCCTCCACGGAAAGGAGCAGGAGACGGTGGGCCAGCTGCACGCCGGCGAGATCGGCGCGGTCGCCAAGCTCACCCTGACCGGGACCGGCGACACGCTGTGCGCCTCGCGCGAGCAGTCGTTCTCGCTGCCGGCCCTGGACTTCCCGATGCCCACTCTCCAGGTCGCAATCGAGCCCCAGACCAAGGCCGACCTCGACAAGATGGGCACTGCCCTCCAGCGGATGCTCGAAGAAGAGCCGTCCGCCCGAGTCGAACGCTCGGACACCGGCGAGCAGGTCCTCTGGGCCATGGGTGACGCCCACGTCGCCGTCCTCGGCGAGCGTCTCAAGCGCAAGTTCGGTGCCGCCATCGTGACCCACACGCCCAAGGTCGCCTACAAGGAGACGATCCGGGGCAAGACGCAGGCGCATGGCCGCTACAAGAAGCAGACCGGCGGCCACGGCATGTTCGGCGACGTGTGGATCGAGATCGAGCCGAACCACGGCGGCGGCGTCGAGTTCGCCGAAAAGGTCGTCGGCGGCACGGTCCCGAAGAACTTCTTCCCCGGCGTCGAGAAGGGCGTCCGCGAAGCGGCCGCCGAAGGCGTTCTGGCGGGCTATCCGCTGAGCGACTTCAAGGCGACGCTCTACGACGGTTCATTCCACCCGGTGGACTCGAACGAGCTCTCGTTCAAGATCGCGGCGTCGATGGCTCTCAAGCAGGGCGTGCTCGAGTGCAAGCCCGCGCTCATGGAACCGATCATGAACGTGGAGATCCGCATCCCCGAGGAGTTCATGGGCGACGTCAACCGCGACCTCAACGGTCGTCGCGGCCGCGTCCTGGGAATGGACACCAAGGACGGCAAGCAGATCATCACCGCCCAGGTTCCGCAGGCGGAGCTGTTCACGTACTCCACGGAACTGCGGTCTCTTACCGGCGGCCGCGGCACGTTCAGCGCCACCCTCGACCACTACGAGGACGTCCCGGCGCACATCGCCGACAAGATCATCGAAGCGCATCGCAAGGAAGTCGAGGCGGCTCACAAGGAGTAGCCGGGCTCCGGGCGAAAGAACATACGAAAACGGGCCCCGCGCCGGCCGGCGCGGGGCCCGAATTCATCTCTGCGGCTTCGCGAGCGGGCACACGGCCGTTCCTCGTGCCTGTGTCGGAGACACCGCAGGGGAGCGTCGGGGAAGACCGGGAACAGGAGTCCGGAGAGACTCTCCCGGCGAACGACGCCGCCAAACGAATCGTCGGCAGCATTCCGCTCGTCTTGAGTCCATTGGTGCCACGACGCCCCGTCCGGCTCGGGGGCCCCGGCCATCCAACTCAACGAGCCGTGCTAGAGTCACCCAGCTTTGTCGAACACACCGTCACCGCGTCCGCGCGCCCCCAAATCTCCATCGCTGGCCGCTTTGCTCTCGTTTCTGTGGCCCGGTCTGGGTCAGGCCTACACCGGCCATCGGGGGCAGGCGCTGCTCTTTACCCTGCCGGTTCTGGGGGCCGCGGCCTGGGCCGTCCACTCGTTCCAGGGCAGTCTGAAGCTCGTCGCGGCCCGATTCCTGGACCCCAAGATCGCCTTCATTGCCCTCGTCCTGGTCATCTTCCTGGGTCTGTGGCGATTTCTCGCGGTGACGGCCGCCTTTCGTCAGGGCGACGGCCGGTTGCATGCCAGGGCGGGCGAGCGATTCGCGCTCGGCCTCCTCCTGGTGGCGATCGTCGCCACGCACGCCGGGGGCGCTTTCTACCTGTGGTCCACATACTCGATGGACACGCGCATCTTCAGCGGCGACCCGAGCGACCCCGTCGAGCCGGGAATGGCGCCCGTATCCGGCAGCCGGATCACCATCATGCTGGCCGGCCTCGACGAATACTCGACCCGCAGCGAGAGCCTCTACGACTCGATCATGGTCGTCAGCTTCGATCGCACCACCAAGCGGGTCGCGATGGTCAGCGTTCCGCGTGACACGGCCGGGTTCCCCTACTACTTCGGCGGCACGAGCAAGATCAAGATCAATGCCCTGCCGACTTACGTTCGCAACGGCTGGGTCAAGTCGCCGGATCAGCCGGTGACGACGCTGATCAAGGAGGTCTCCTTCCTCGTCGGCATCGACATCAACTACTACGCGGTCATGGATCTGGCGAGCTTCTCGCGGATGATCGACCTGGTCGGCGGCATCGACATCAACGTCGCGAGCGCCATCAACGACCCGAGCTACGACTGGC
Source organism: Chloroflexota bacterium (assembly GCA_027364875.1). Lineage (GTDB taxonomy): Bacteria > Chloroflexota > Limnocylindria > Limnocylindrales > CSP1-4 > Fen-1039. Next base: position 3,455 of record DAHXON010000001.1, on the reverse strand, counting down.
TCGACGGCTCCCCATACGGCTTCAAGATGGCCGCGGGCATGCGCCACATGAACGGGCGCACCGCCCTCGCCTACGTTCGCTCCCGCCACGGATCCGGCAACAACGACTGGCAGCGAGCCAGTCGCCAGCAGCAGCTCCTCGTCGCCCTGGAGCAGAAGATGGCGTCGCCCGAGATGCTCTTCAAGCTCCCGCAGCTGACCGACGCGGCCGGCTCGCTGGTCCACACCAACTTCCCGGCGGGCCAGGTGGCCGACATGGTTTCCGAGGCGGATTCGATCCCGGCCGACGGCTACGACCGCGTGGTCCTCGGGCCGCCGTACAGCGTCAGCGGCACTTCGTCGATCGCCTACACGAGCTGCCTCAAGCTCGACAAGGTCGCGGCGCTGTCGGTCAAGCTCTTCGGCTCGGACAGCAAATACAGCGGCAAAAAGCAGCCCGCGACCTGCTAGCTCGCCGGTTCCGCGGCGTCCTCGCCTGATCCGGCCGGTGACGAGCCAACCAGTCGGAGGGCTGCCGCGAGGTCGAGCTTTCCTTCGTAGATGGCCCGGCCGACAATCGCGCCGGAGCAACCGATCCTGCGGACCGCGGCCAGATCCTCGAGGCTGCTCACACCGGCCGAGGCGACGACGTCGCCGCGGTGCAGCTTCACCATGGTCCGCAGCAGGTCCGTGTCCGGTCCTCCGAGCAGGCCGTCGCGGGCGATCGCCGTCACGACGAAGGTCCGTGCGCCTCGATCCGCGAGGTCTGCGAATACCCGCTCGACGGGCCGGCCCGCCGCTCCAGGAACCCAGCCGTGGCCGACGGCGAGGCCATCGCGAACGTCCAGGGCTATGGCGATCCGGTCCGCGCCGAAGCCCGACACGAGGCGGCCCACGAGATCCGGGTCGGCGAGCGCGGCGGTGCCGACGACGGCGCGCGCAGCGCCGGCCGCCAGAGCCGCCTCCACCGACGCCTCGTCACGCAGTCCACCGGCCACCTCGCAGGCGACTCGCTCCCCTACCGCCGCGACGATCCGCGCCACGACGCCGGCCTGGCGCCGGGTGCCGTCTCTCGCGCCGTCCAGATCCACGACGTGGATCCAGCGCGCTCCCGCCTCCGCGAACCCCAGCGCCACCGCCACCGGATCCCGCGAGTACGCCGTCTCCCGCGCGAAATCGCCCTCTGACAGCCGAACGACCTGGCCGCCTCGCAGGTCGATGGCGGGCAACAGCTGGAACGGTCGTTCGGCGCCCCTCGCACGGACGTCCGTGTCGGCCTCGCTCTGTCCGCTGGCGCGATCGTGTTGTAGCATGCTACTATGCTACTACGTCACGAAGATGAACGCCGAGAGCTTACGCGAAACGGCAGTAGGCAATCGACGGGAGCGCTCCGCGGCACCCGCGGCTGACGAGGAACGGACGGGCGAGGAACAGAGATGAACGCGACGGAAGCATGGCGCGACGAGGCCACGGCCGAGCTGTTCGAGGCAATCCTGAGACTCCAATCGGTCGACGAGGCCTCGGCCTTCTTCCGCGACCTCTGCACCCTGGGTGAGCTCCACGATCTGGCCCAGCGCTGGGCCGTGGTCCGGCTCCTCGACGAGGGCCGTCACTACGCGGAGATCTCGCGGCAGACGGGCGCGAGCACCGCCACCATCACCCGCATCGCCCAGTGGCTGCACCACGGCGAGGGCGGCTACCTGCAGGCGCTGGCACGACGCAAAGCAGCCCGTGAGAGCTCGGAACGACCGCGCGGGTCCGCCGCCTCCGCCGCCTCCGCCGCCTCCGCCGCCGGCGCCGCGTCGGACGAAGGCCAACCCAAGGTCGGATCGAACCCACGAGGTCCCCGATGACGCGCCGCATGCGGCTGGCCATTCCCAACAAGGGCCGGCTCGTCGAGCCGACCGTCACGCTGCTTCGCGACGCCGGCCTGGTCTTCGAGGCCGGTGAGCGAGCGCTCGAGGCGCGCGTCCAGAACTTCGAGCTGGACATCCTCTTCGTCCGCACGAACGACATCGTCGAGTTCGTGAACGACGGCGTCGCCGAGCTCGGCATCACAGGCCTCGACCTCGTCGCCGAAGCCAATTGCGGCGTGCCACAGCTTCGCACGCTCGGTTACGGCCGCTGCCGTCTGACGATCGCCGTGCCGAACGACTCGCCCTTCCGCGCCGCCGAGGATCTGGCGGGCTTGCGCGTGGCGACGTCCCACATGTCGCTGACCCGCCGCTTCTTCGAGCAGCGTCGCATCCCGGTGAACGTCATTCCGGTCTCGGGGGCGGCCGAAGTGGCCCCGCGGCTGGGTCTCGCTGAAGCGATCGTCGATCTCGTCTCGACCGGCACCACGCTCGTCGGCAACGGCCTCCGGCCCATCGAGGAGGTCTTCGCCTCCGAGGCGGTGCTCCTCGCCAATGAGCGGGCCATCAGCGAGCGGGACGGCGCCCTGGACACGATCCAGACCATGCTCAGCGCCACGCTGGCCGCCCGCGACCGCAAGTACTTGATGATGAACGCCCCGCTGTCCAAGGCCGCGGAGCTCGAAGACCTGCTGCCGGGTCTGGAGTCGCCGTCCGTGATCCCGCTCGCGCACCAGGGGATGATCGCGATCCACTCCGTCGTGGACGCGGATGCCGTCTGGGGTCTGCTGCCCCGGCTCAAGGCTGCCGGCGCGTCCGGCATCCTCATCCTCCCGATCGAGAAGCTGGTCCCGTGAGCGCCGCAGCCGTATCCCTCCGTCGTCTGGACCTGTCGCGCGCCCCTTCCGATCCGGCCGTCGCCGCGGAGGTCCGGGCGCTCTTCCGCCGGGGGGCGGTCCCCGATCCGCGTGTGCGCGAGGGCGCCCGGGCAATCCTCGCCGCGGTCAAGGCGGGTGGCGATGCCGCCGTTCGCGACGCCAACTCCAGATTCGGTGGCGGCCGAGCCGGCGGCTCGCTCCTCGTGGAACCCGCCGAAATGGCGGCTGCCCGTGACTTGCTGCCGCCCCGCATCCGCCGCGGTCTCGAGCAGATGATCGAGAACATCGGCCGCTTCGCCGAGACGCAGCGCCCTCAGACGCGCTCGACGACCATCCTCCCGGGCGTGGAGATCGAACGCCGCTGGGTTCCTCTGGCC
>DAHXON010000001.1:0-359 GCA_027364875.1 Chloroflexota bacterium | reverse complement strand
GCCAGAGTCGGCGTGTACGCGCCCGGAGGCTCGGCGCCATACCCGAGCTCGCTGCTGATGGGCGTCGTTCCGGCGCGGGTCGCCGGGGTCGGGTCCGTGGTGGTCGCCTCGCCCGCCGCACCTGACGGCACCCTCAACCAGACCCTGCTCGGCGCGGCCGCGCTCGTCGGCGTGGACGCGTTCATCGTCGCCGGGGGCGCTCAAGCGGTCGGGGCGATGGCATACGGCCTGCCGGAAGCGGGCGTGGAGCCGGTGGACCGCATAGTCGGACCCGGCAACGCCTGGGTGACCGCCGCCAAGCTCGAGGTCTTCGGTGAGTGCGGCATCGACATGCCGGCCGGACCGTCCGAGGTAATGGT
>DAHXON010000019.1:15459-44852 GCA_027364875.1 Chloroflexota bacterium | reverse complement strand
CTGTTGACGAACTTGTAGGCGAGCAGCGCGGCTGCCGCGCAGACGACCCCGCCCGCGGCGAACAGGACCGAATGGCGGGCGGCGGGCCGCAGGTCGAAGCCGATGCGCCGCTCCATCAACGCCACCAGGATCGCGACCTCGGCCCAGGCCCCGAGGCCGCTGGCAAGGGCGATGCCTTCGAGGTGGAAGGCAGGGAACAGAACGATGGCCGCTCCGACATCCACGGCGACGGCCACGAGGGCCGCCGTGACCGGCGTTCTGGTGTCCTTGCCCGCGTAGAAGATCGGCGCCAGGAGAGCGATCAGGACGTGGGCCACGAGGCCGACGAGGAAGACCAGGAACACGGGCGTCATCGTGGCGGTGTCCGTCGCGGTGAACTTGCCGTGCTGGTAGAGGAAGGCGATCGATGGCGTCGCCAGGGCGAACATCAGGCCGGTCAGGGGTATCACGGCGAACAGCAGCAGCCGCACCGATTGATCGACCAGCCGCCGGAAGCGCTCGTTGTCGCCGCGGGCGATCGCCTGCGAGAGCGGTGGCAGCAGGACGATGCCAAGGGGCACGCCGATCAGCCCGACGGGGATCTGGAGCGCGGTGAACGCGCCCGTGTAGACGGAGATGGGCCCGTCGCCGCCCAGACTCGCGGCGAAATAGGTGTTGACGAGGAAGACGATCTGGGTCGCCCCCAGGCCGAGCGCGCGCGGTGCCATCAGCCGGAGCGTTTCCTTGACCGCCGGATCGTGGACGTCGAACTGCGGCCTGTAGAGGCCCGCCGATCGAACCGCGACCGCCTGGGTGGCAACGTGTCCGGCGGCGCCGAGCACTACCCCCCAGGCAAGGGCGTAGATGCCCAGGAACGGCGTGAGGGCGATCGCGCAGACGATGATGGCGATGTTGTAGACGTTGGGCGCAAGCGCGGGCGCGCCGAAGATGCCCACGGTGTTGAGACCGGCGGTCATGACCGCGCCGAGGGCCAGGAAGACCGGCGAGAGAAGCATTACTCGCGTCAGTCCGATCTCGTCGGACAGCTTCGCCGGGTCGGAAGTAGGCGCGATGATCGAGACTACGGCCGGCGCCGCCAGCCAGACGAGGATCGCGAGCGGGACCAGGACCGCGATCATCAAGTTGGAGATGGTCGCGATCAGGCGCCGGGCTCGTTCGGGCTCGCCCCGAGCGAGGAGCTCCGACGCGACGGGAACGAGCGCGGATCCCACCGCGCCGGCCGCGACGAGCTGGAAGAGTGTGTCGGGAACCCGGAAGGCGGCCCAGAACGCGTCGAGCTGGAGGCTGTTGCCCCCGAACTGAGCGTAGAAGACGGAAGTCCGGACCCAGCCGAGGAGGCGCGAGAGCACGACGCCGGCGACGACCACCACTCCGGCCAGCGCAATCGCCCGCCCGCCCAGCCTGGCCGCCGACTCCGCCGTCAGGTTGGAGCTGGCGGTCAGATCGGACGTGGCCGCCTCTGCAGACAGGATCGCGTCTCCTGCCACTGCCACCGGCGAGGCAAACACGCCGCCGGACTCTCGGAGTGGCGGGCGAGGTCGAGGCGGCCGAGGCGGGGTCACAGGCCGAGGCTGGGCGACCGGCCCAGGTTGAGGCTGCCCGGGCGTCAGTCCGCCTCTGAGCAGCCGACCCAGCCCTACCCTCGGCTGCCAGCCTTCGCGACGCGGCGACGTGCCGCCCGGCGTTGTCCGGGAGTCGTCTCCACTCGAGTCATCTCCGCGCGAGCCGCCGCCGTGGGAGTCGCGGCCTGGACGGCCGTTCATCGGAACCTGCGGACGGCGCGCCAGGCGAGCCCGAGAAGGGCGTTCGGCGCGAATTCGTGGGCTCTGACCCGGAGGACGCCCTCGGCCCCGAAACCCCGCTTGAACTCGTAGAGGTTCCAGAGCGGATGGCTCTCGTCCCTGGGGATCCCCGGAGCGGATTGGAGGTCCACGCCGCCCAGGTCATACGTGGTGAACCCGGCGCTCGAGGCCCAGCGGATGATCTCCCACTGGAGCAGGTGATTTGCGCGCGTCCGGCGCATCTCGGCATCCTCGCGGGACCCGGCCGCGAACGACAGCAGGGTCTGGCCGCAGTGGAGCAGCAGCACGCCGGTGTCTCGACGGGCCACGCCGGCGAACCACATGCTCGCGATCCCGGCCTCGGCGAGCCGGCGCCACTGGTCCATCTCGTACTCGCGGCTGCGGACCAGGAACCCCTCGCGCCGGCCCGTGGCCGCGTGCATCTCGAAGAACTCCTCGAGGGCCTGCTCCCGCGCCGCCGGGTCGTCCAGGTGGATCCGTTCTGCCGTCACACCCGCTCGGCGAGCCTTGTTGACGTTCCGGGCCGTGCTGTCGCCCAGGAGCGCGTGCTGGGCCTCGTCAGTGGGCTGGAGCGGCACGAGCATGGCCGTCCGGGAGACCTGAACCTCGCGCCTGGCCGGGTGAAAGCCAGACGCCGCCAGAGCTCCGGCCGGATCGCTCCCTTCGTCCCAGCTCGGGTCGATCGTCAGCGTCACGGATCCCCGAGCCCGGCAGAGCCTGCGCAAACCCGCGAGGGCAAGCCTGGCTGTATGCGCGTCCTGCTCGAGCAGGATCGGGCCGCGCGGCGCGTAGTGGACTCGCAGGCGAGCCAGCCCCGGCGCGCGGACGACGGATCGCTCCTGGACGAAGCAGACGGCCACCGGGCGGCCTTCGGCCTCCACGACGTATCTGAGCGGGGTCCAGCCCAGACCGCGCTTCAGCTCACCCCAGGCGTGCGACTGGAACACGTCGCCGCGCGGGCTCCGAACGGCGAGATCGTCCCAGTCGCGTGGAGCCCAACCCCCGGCATCGACGATGCGCACGCCGGCGGCGGCACTCGAAGACGCCATGGAACGGCTCGTCAACTGCTACTCCTCCACCTGGCGGCGTTCGCGCCACTGCCTTCGCGGCGATTGTCGCATCCCGGCGCGTTGCGGGTGACATGAGTGGAGGCGGACGTAGATCCTAGAGCGTGACGATCGTGGCCCCGTCGCCGCCCTCTCCCCGCTCCCCCGGCCGCCACGACTTGACGAGCGGATGACCGGAGGCGTGGTCGCGGACCGCGTCCCGCAGCGCTCCGGTCCCGAGGCCGTGGATCACGAGGACCTGGTCGAGCCCGGCCAGCGAGGCGTCATCGAGATAGCGATCCAGGACCTCTAGAGCCTCCTCGACCTTGGCGCCGCGGAGGTCCAGTGACGACGCGACCGTCCGGGCGCGCTGGAGTTGGAGCCGGGCCGCGGACCCGGAGGCCTGTGATCCGGCCTGGCCGCCTGCCCGCCCGCCGTATCCACGGCTGTGCGAGGTGGCCTCCGGGTCTATACCGGTGGCGGGCTCGAGGTCCTCCACCGCGACGTTGATCCGCAGTCCACCTGCCTCCAGGGTCGCGCGGCGGCCGCCCTTCTCGAGAGCCACGATCCGCCCTTCGCCGCCATTGCGGGTTCGTGCCCGCATCCCCGTCCGCCAGGCCACGGGCGCCGCGAGAACCGGGCGCGGCGCTTCCGGCTCCTGAGCCGGCAGGCGATCGAGCTGAGCCTTGGCCCGATCCATGTCCTCATCGAGGCTTCGCTGCGTGACCGTCTCGCGTTCCAGCCGGCGACGGATCCCGCGAACCTCGGCCCGAACCTCGTCGACGAGGCGTTCGGCTTCGTCTCGGGCCGCTCGAGTGGATTCATCGCGTTCGCGGCGAGCGCGGCGGCGTTCGTCATCGGCGGAGGCAAGCGCCAGGCGGGCCCGCTCCTCGGCGTCACGGGCGCGAGCCAGGGCGTCGGCGGTTTCCAGTTGAGTGGCTTTGATCGAGGCCAGGGTTTCCTCGAATGCCTGCTGCTCGTCGGTCAGTCTGGACCTGGCATCCGCCACGACCGCCGCAGGAAGGCCAAGGCGCTCCGCAATGGCGAAAGCCTGGCTCTGACCGGGCAGGCCGATGGTGAGCTTGTACGTGGGCCGCAGGGTCTCCACGTCGAATTCGACCGAAGCGTTGCGCGCCTGCGGGGTGGTGTGGGCGTACAGCTTCAGCTCGGCGTAGTGCGTCGTCGCGGCGACGAGCGCTCCGGACTTGATGAAGTGGTCGAGCAGAGCCTGCGCCAGGGCCGAGCCCTCGGTCGGGTCCGTGCCCGCGCCGAGCTCGTCGAGCAGAACCAGGCAGTTGGGCCCGGCGCCTTCCACGATCCGCACGATGGAGCGCAGGTGGCCGCTGAAGGTGGAGAGTGATTGGGCCACGGACTGCTCGTAACCGATGTCGGCAAAGACGTCGCGCAGGACCGGCAGCTTCGTGCCCGCGTCGGCCGGGATGTGCAGGCCTGATTGATGCATGAGCGACAGCAGGCCCAGAGTCCGGAGGGCGACGGTCTTGCCGCCCGTGTTCGGGCCGGTGACGACGAGCGCGGTGTACTCGCCGCCGAGTCGCAGGTCGATGGGAACGACCCGGCCCGACAGCCCCGGATGGCGGGCGCCGAGCATCACGATCACGGGACGGTCGGCGATCTCGGCGGCGATGCCGTCCATCTCCTCCGCGAGCCTGGCTTTGGCCGCCCAGAAGTCGAAACGGGCCAGTGCGTCGAGCGTCTCTCGCAGCGGCGCCGCCTGCCCTGCCACGAGCATCGAGAGCTCGTCGAGTATCCGCTCGATTTCGGCCTGCTCGGCGAGTTGAGCTTCCCGCCAGGCGTTGCCGAGCTCAACGGCGACGAGCGGCTCCACGAACAGCGTCTGGCCCCTGCCGGAGGCGTCGTGGACGATGCCCTTGACCCGGCTGCGCGCGTCCGCACGGATCGGGATCACGTACCGGCCGCCGCGCAGAGTCACGATGGGCTCCTGCAGCGAACCGGCCAGCTCGCCCGAATGGACGAATTGGTCCAGGCGGCCGCGCAGCCGCTCGTAGGCGACCCGGACGGCCCGCCGCAGTCCTCCCAGACGAGGCGATGCGGTGTCGAGCAGCTCGCCCGTGGGATCGAAGCTGCGCTGCAGGACGCTCCTGAGGCTCGGCAGCGAATGGATCTCGCGCGCAAGGTCGCGCAGCAGCGGCCGGCGATCGCCGCTCAGGGCGTCGCCCAGACGCGCGGCGGCCTCGATCGTGTCGGCGATGTCGAGGAAGTGGGCCGGGTCGAGCCGGCCGCCCCTGGCCGCCCGATCGATCCACGGACCGATGTCCTTGCTGCCGCCTATGCCGGAACCTGGATGCGCCGCCACGAAGGCCCGGGTCTGGGTGGTTTCCTCGAGGCCACGGGCCACGATCACCGGGTCGGTGGACGGTTGGAGCGCCTCGGCGAGCTGCCGGCCCGGCGGGAAGCCTGTCGCGGCCGCGAGTCGAGCACGGACAATCGGGAACTCGAGGAGCGCCAGCGATCGCCCATCGACGCTCGTCGATGCGGTCGTGGGCACGGCCGTCATCGCTTCCTTCCGATGACTGGGTGAGCGCGGTTGCGGCCGGACAGCGACGGGCTGCCAGGCACGAAGAAGCGCCAGGCGTTGCTCAGCCACGGCTCCGGGGCGTAGTCGATGCCGATCCGCGGCCCCGTGGCGACGATCAGGTTCTCCCCGGCGTCGTCGCCGAGGTCATCGCCCTCCGACGCCTGCTCCAGGCGAAGGTCGGAGGCCGGGTCGCAGAGATCCACGCCGTCGTCCGCCCGGGTGATCGAGAAGACGACGCAGACCAGACCCGGTCCGGAGGCCAGCCTGGCGTCGCTCGGCCGCGGAGCCGCCGCGGACCCCGGGGTGGCCTCCGACCGGCCTCGTCCGGTTCCACGGGCAGCCAGCCGCTCGCTCCTGGCCAGGCGCATCTCTTCGATGCCGGCCAGTGGCTCGACCGCTCGGATCAGGACGGCGGCCGGTTTGTTATCAGGCTCTGTGACGACGTTCAAGCAGTGGTACATCCCATACACAAGGTACACGTAGGCATGCCCGGGCGGCCCGAACATGGTCGCGTTCCTGCGCGTCGGTCCGCTGCGGGCATGGGAAGCCATATCGGTCCGGCCGATGTAGGCCTCCACCTCGACTATTCGGCCGATCCGCGCGTTCGGACCACTTCCCCGAACCAACCGCGCTCCCACGAGGCGGCGGGCAGCCTCGAGAGTGTCCGTGGCCAGGGCATCCACCGGAAACGGACGAGCCGGCCGCGGCCGATCGAGATCGCTCAGGGGTAGACCGAAACGAGGTCGGTCGGGAGGAGCATCGAGAAGAGGTGGACGAACGGGGGCGCCACAACGTCCCTGAGCCACCCCGCGATGTGCGACTGGTTGAGCAGCAGATCCTGGACGGTCCGCACCTGGGAGAGATCGCCCGGCCTCTCGAGCGGCAGCGAGAAAGAACCCAGGATGACGACGAGCACCAGGAGCAAAAGCAGTCCCTCGAGCACGCCCATCACCCCGCCGACAACGTCGTCGACGATGGGATGCTCCGCGGACAGCTCCACGCGGCCGTATGAGAGTTCGATCACGACGACCGCGGCCACGCTCAGGACGACGAAGATGATGGCGAAGGCAAGCAGCCGGTTGTAACCCAGATCGAACTGCTGCCAGTTGCTGCCGAGGAAGTCGCCCGCCACGTCGCGCAGGTTGGCGGCGAAGAGAAAGGCGACCGTTATCACGGCCATGCCAAGCAATCGCCTGATCCCGCCCTGCATCACGCCGGCGATCATGAACACCGCAAGCCCGAACAGGATCGCGAGGTCTACCACGGGGGCACTTCTGATCGCGCCGAGTATGTCCATGCTTGATCTCCGAGATGCGGCCACAGGCCGCGCCTGGATCGTGACGGTCGACTTTAGGGTATCAGCGCCCCTCGACCGAGAGCAACGCGCTACACCTTAGCCGTTCGGCGGCGGCGATGCCCCAGTACCTCTGGTACGTCTAGGAGCGCAGATTCGCCCCCAACTCCGACTTCAGACCGGCCTGGACCCGAGCCACGGCCTCGTCGACCTCCGCTTCGGTCAGAGTCCGGGCGCGAGCGCCGAAGACGAGCCGGTAGGCCAGGCTCTTCTCCGAAGCGGCGAGCGGCGCGCCACGGTACAGATCGAAGAGACGAAGGCCGCGGAGGAGTTCGCCCGCGTTGCGCGAGATCGTGGCGGACACCGTCGCCGCGTCCACGGCCTCGCCGACGACGACGGCGAGGTCGCGTTCCACTTCGGGGAACCGCGGGATCGGCTCCACGTGAACGCGAGCGGGCACGCCGGCGTCCAGGCCCCTGATCGCCAGCTCGGCCACTATCACGCGCTGCGATCGCAGGTCGCGCTGCTCCAGGACGTCCGGATGCAGCTCCGCCACGCGGCCCACGACAGCCTCGTGGTCCGCGATCGACGTGGCCACGAGAGCGCGTCCCGGGTGGAACGGGAAGCCCCTGTCGTCGGCCCGATAGACGGGGGCCGGCAGGCCCAGCCGCTTCGCCAGCAGCTCCACGATGCCCTTGGCGTCGTCGAGGTCGTACTGGCGGTCCGCCCTATTCCAGCTCGGTGGCTGGGCGTTGCCTGACAGCAGGATTCCGAGCCGCGTCCACTCGCGGGACCGGCCGTCGACCCGCCCGTAGCCCTTGCCGACCTCGAAGATGGCGACGTCCCCGCGGCCCTGGCGCTCGTTGAGGGCGAGGACGTCGATCAGGCTGGCCGCCAGGTGACGGCGCATCACCGAGTGCTGGCTCGAAAGCGGGTTCGTGACCGTGATCAGCGACCCGGATTCGGGAGTCTCGACCCCCGTCAGGTCGTCGTCCGAGGGCCAGCGCAGGCGAGGCTCGGACTCCGGCGCGACGAGAGCATGCGTGACGACCTCGCTGAGGCCCGCGCCGGCAAGCGTCGAGCGGAGCATGTTACGGACCGCCAGCGGGCTCGGCCGGTAGGCGGGCATGAGCGTGTCCGGCAGATGCGCCGGAGTGGTCTCGTAGCCGCGGACCCGGGCTACTTCCTCCGCCACGTCGGCCTCGATCGCCAGGTCGCGGCGCCAGGTGGGCACCACGGCCACGAGGACTTCCTCCTCGCCGGCGTCCACGCGCAGCGGCTGCGGCGCGACGGCCACCTGGATCTGCACGGATGCCCCGTTCTCTTCCGTTTCCACGCCGACCCGGCGGAGGAGATCTCGCTGTTCTGGAGCGGAGACCTCGGCGCCGCTCAGCTTTCGGACGCGAGCGGGCCGGAACGCCAGCCGGGCGGCCGCCGGTTCGTCGGGAGCCGTGTCGATTCGACCCCGGGCGCATACGCCACCAGACCAGGCGAGCGTCAGCTGGGCGACTCGGTCCGCCGCGATGCGGGCCAGCTGGAACTCCTGGCCCTTCTCGAACCGGAGACTGGCCTCCGAGCGAAGGGCGTAACGATGCCCGGTCCGGCGGATGCTGACCGGGTCGAAGATCGCCGATTCGATCGCAATGTCTGTCGTGTCGTCGGCGATCTCGCTGTCGGCCCCGCCCATGACCCCGGCGATGCCGATGGGACCGTGCGGGTCGGCGATGATGAGCGTGTCCGGAGTGAGCTCGCGCTGTACGTGGTCGAGAGTCTCCAGGCTCTCCCCGGGCGTGGCGCGGCGAACGATGATCGTGCCGTCGCGTACCGCCGCGCCGTTGAACGTGTGGGTCGGCTTGCCCAGCTCGAGCATCACGTAGTTGGACGCGTCCACGACGTTGCTGACGGGCCGCATGCCGGCAGCCTGGAGCCGCATCTGGATCCGGTCCGGTGAGGGGCCGATCTTCACGCCGCTTATCCAGCGGCCCACGAACCGGGTGCACAGCTCCGGCTCGCGGACTTCGACGCGCAGATGCGCCGAAACCGGGTCGTCGCCTTCGCGGACCGCGATATCGGGCCAGCGGACCGTGGCACCGGTTGCCGCGGCGACCTCGCGGGCCAGGCCGATGAGGCAAAGCGCGTCGCCGCGGTTCGGCTTGACGTCGACGTCGAGAACGACGTCGCCGTAGAGATCGGAGAGCTGGACTCCCAGCGTCGTCTCGGGCGGGAGGATCAGGATTCCTTCGGCGTCGCTGGTGATGTGCAGCTCGTCGCCGGAGCAGAGCATGCCTTCGGACGCGATGCCCATCTTCTCGGTGCGCTCGATGCGGCGATCGCCGGGCAGCACGGCACCCGGAAGTGCCACGGGCACTCGCTGGCCCGGGGCGATGTTGTTCGCGCCGCAGACGATATGGAGCGGCTCGCCCGATCCGATATTGACGGTGGTCAGGTGGAGCCGATCGGCGCGCGGATGCTTCTCGACAGTCAGCAGCTCGCCGACGACGACGCTTCGCCAATCCGCGCCCCATTGCTCGAGGCCCTGGACTTCCATTCCGAGCAACGTCAGCCGCTCGGCCAGCTGTTCGGGTGTCTGCTGGATGTCGACGTAGTCGCGGAGCCAGCTCAGCGGAACTCTCATCGGAACTGCTCCAGGAAGCGGAGGTCGTTCTCCAGGTAATAGCGAAGGTCCGGGACGGCATGGCGGAGGTTGGCGATCCGCTCCACTCCCATGCCGAAGGCGAAGCCCTGGTATTTCTCCGGATCTATGCCGCCGTACTGGAGGACGACGGGGTGAACCATGCCCGCCCCGAGGATCGTCATCCAGCCCGTCCTGGAGCAGGCCGGGCAGCCGGCACCGCCGCAGACGACGCATTGCACGTCGAACGCGACCGAGGGCTCTGTGAACGGGTAGTAGCCGGGCCGGAAGCGCGTCTTGCGCGGCCCGAACAGGGCGTGGGCGAACTCGTCGAGCAAACCCTTGAGGTCCGCCATCGACGTCCCTTCATCGACCATCAGCCCTTCCACCTGGAAGAACTCGAAGCCGTGGCTTGCGTCGACGGCCTCGTAGCGGAAGCAGCGGCCCGGCAGCAGCGCCCGGATCGGCGGCCTGGTGCTCTGCATCACGCGGATCTGGCCGGGGCTGGTGTGGGTTCGGAGCAGGTAGCCCGGGATGTCCACGTAGAGCGTGTCCCAGAGGTCCCGCGCCGGATGGTCCGGGGCAATGTTGAGCATCTGGAAGTTGGTCAGATCGTCCTCCACTTCGGGGCCTTCATAGACCACGAAGCCGAACTGGCCGAACACCTCGGCGATGGCCTCGACCGTCTCCGGGATCGGGTGGAGTGTTCCGCGGCCCACCGTCCGGCCGGGCAGCGTCACGTCTACAGCCTCCGAGGCGAGCCGCCTGGCCTGAACCTGGCCGTGGAGCTCCGCGCCTCGAGTGGCGAGGGCGGCCTTGACGGCCTCCCCTACCTCGTTCGCCACGGCGCCGACCCTGGGCCGGTCCTCCGGCGGTAGCGCCCCGATGCCCCGCAGCACGGCCGTGAGGTCGCCCTTCTTGCCCAGGTACTGGATCTGGAGTGCCTCGAGGGCCGCCGGATCGGATGACGTGGCTATCTCCTCGAGGGCCCTGTCCCGCAGCCGGTGCAGGTCGCCGCTCAGCGTCTCGAAATCCACTCTGTCGTGCCTCGCTCCAGTTCCTGCCGTGGCCCCGCGCCGGGCCGGGAATCACAAACCCTCGACCGTCCAGGGACGAGCGAGGGCTCGCGGTACCACCGTGGTTCGAGACTGCGCCACGCCTGGCGACGCGGTCTCGCTCTTGCGGGCCCGGTATCGGGGGCCAACCGGATCGCCTACTTGCCATGGGGCCGAGGCCCCGGTTTGAGCGATCGGCTCGGGAGCGAACCGACGGGATCGATCCGAGCGGGCTTTCAGTCTCAGACCCGCTCTCCCTGGGGATCTGCCCGAAACCAAGTTGTGGCTTCGGACCCCGTCTCCTCTCCGTCAACGCCTGCTGTTGCCGGCGGCAGATCAACGCCGCCAACTATCGGATCGGAGGTTACGCCTTGGCGAGGGCCACGATCGAGGCGAACGCGGCGGCGTCGCGCACAGCCAGATCGGCCAGGATCTTGCGGTCCAGGTCCACCTTGGCGGCCTTGAGGCCGGCGATCAGCTTCCCGTAGGTGAGGCCGTTCTGGCGAGCCGCGGCGTTGATCCGGATGATCCACAGCTCGCGCATCTGGCGCTTGCGCTGCTTGCGGTCGCGAGTGGCATACGCCATCGCGTGGAGGGCCGACTCGTGCGCTCGCTTGACGAGACGAGAGTTGGTGCCGCTCCGGCCTTCGGCGGCCTCGAGCAGTCGCTTATGACGGTGGTGGGCGGTTACACCGCGCTTGACACGTGCCATCGAAACTCAGACTCCCAGGTAAGGCAGCAGCCGGCGGACCTGGTCGAGCGAAGCCCCGGTGAGGATCGCCTTGCCGGCATAGCGGCGAGTTCGCCTCGACGACTTGAGCTCCAGGTGATGGCCGCGCCACGACTTGACACGGATCGCCTTGCCACCGCCGGAGACCCCGATCCGCTTCTGGGTCCCCTTGTGGCTCTTGATCTTGGGCACGGTCTCACACTCCAGTCGACGCCGAGCCGTTGTCCGGTTCGGGTCTGGGCGGCGCCGGTGGCACCGGCGGGGCCTCATTCGTTGTTTCCTGCGGAGTCTCGGCTTCGTCGCCGTCCTCTTCCGAGGTCCTGGCGTGAGTCTTGGCCGAGGCCGCTGCGGTCGGCTCGTGAACCTTCGGCTTGTGGGTCGAGGCGACGCTGATGTGCATCGACTTGCCCTCGAGCAGCGGGGGCCGCTCGACCACGCCGTGGTCCTTTATCTGTTCCGCAAACTTGTCCAGAAGATCGCGCCCGATCTGCGGGTGAGTCAGCTCTCGGCCTCGGAACTGGACCGAGACTTTGACCCGGTCGCCTTCCTCGAGAAACTCGATCGCCCGGCGAACCTTCGTGTCGAAGTCGCCGACGCCGATCTTCGGCTTGAGGCGGACTTCCTTGAAACTGACGGAGCGCTGTCTTCGCTTGGCTTCCTTCTCACGCTTGGTCAGTTCGTATTTGTACTGACCGAAATCGAGGAGTCGCGCTACCGGAGGACTGGCGAGTGGTGCGACTTCCACCAAGTCGAGCCCCCGCTCCTGCGCGAGCCGCAAGGCGTCGGCCGTTCGCATGACACCGAGCTGGCTACCGTCTTCATCAACGACCCGAACGTCGAACACGCGGATCATCTGATTTATGCGCAGGTCTCGGCTAATGGCTGACCCCTTTCCTAGCGTGTTCCAGTTGCCGCGTTCCGAGAATGCCCCGGAAGCAGACGAGCAACCGGACCCGGACATGCCTGAACCGGGCGGTCGCCCGCGGGATAGTAGCACAGCGATTTCGCGCCCGGCAAACGGCGGCCGGAAGCCGGTATCTGGTCTTGCGAGTAGCGCGACGGGTGCAATGATGCTCCCAACCACCCCACTGCTCGGAGGACGACGATGAAGCGGATCACTATGGCCGCCGTCGCAGTCTGCCTGATAGCCTCGGCCTGCGACTCGTCGGCGGCGTCGCCGTCGATCACGCCAGACCCTGCCGTCACTGCCACGCCGACGATCTCGCCCGCCACGCCTTCCCCAACTGGCACCGCCGGGCCCTCGGACAGTCCGGCCGCAACTCCAACGCCGGCCGTGACCCCGACGCCTCTGCCGACCGGCGTCCCCGGGGCGCTCGAGTTCACGCAGCAATACGAGAACAGCCTCGTCGGCGCCCATTACCACAAGGCCTGGTCGATGCTGGCGCCGGGATACCAGGCCCTCGTTGGACCGGAGTCCAAATACGTCAACGATCAGGCCGAGTTCATGGAGTCGGCCGGCAAGGGCTACAACGTGGTCGCCGACCCGGCCGACGTCGCCCCGCTCGCCGAGTGGCTGAAGAACCAGCCCTTCGCGTCCGCGATCGACAGGGCGCACGCTGTCCTGGTCGAGGTGACGTGGAGCGCGCTGGCGGCCAGCCGTCCCGCGCAGGTGTGGATCGTGAACCCGACGCCGAGCGGTTGGGAGCTGTACGAGGTTCGCTGAGCCGGGGGTGACTACGGCCGGCGGTTGGCCGTCTCCTCGACCAGGCGGCTCACCAGCACATCCCAGGCCACGCCGTTCTCCTGCTCGCCGGAACGATTCCGGATGGCGACCGTCCGGGCCTCGATCTCGCGATCTCCTAGGACGAGCATGTACGGGACCTTCTGCTCCTGGGCCAGCCGGATCTTGTTCTGCATGCGGCTGTCCGAGTCGTCGACCTCCACGCGGATCTTCCCGGCCTTGAGCGCGGCCTCGAGCTGGCGGGCACCCTCGACGTGGCGGTCGGCTATCGGGATCACGACGGCCTGAACCGGCGCGCACCAGACCGGGAACGCCCCGGCGAAGTGCTCGACCAGGATTCCGATGAACCGTTCGAGTGAACCGTAGATCGCCCGATGGATCGCGATCGGCCGCTTCGGCTGGCCGTCTTCGTCGATGTAGGTGAGGTCGAAGCGTTCCGGGAGCATCACCAGATCCGCCTGGATCGTGGCCGTCTGCCACTCGCGACCCAGAGCGTCCTCGATCTGGATGTCGATCTTCGGTGCGTAGAAGGCGCCGTCCTTGGGCTTGAGCCGGTAGGCGGCGCCGCTCGCGTCGAGAGCCGCCTTCACGTAGGCCTCGGCCTTCTCCCAGAGAGCCGGGTCGCCGAGCGCCTTGTCCGGCTTGGTGCCAAACGTGAACGTCGGATGGAGGCCGAACCACCCGTAGACCTCTTTGATCTCGCCGAGGAGCGCCGCGATCTCGTCCTGGAGCTGATCCGGGCGGACGTAGATGTGGCCGTCGTCCTGGATGAAGTGGCGCACGCGGGTCAGCCCCGACAGCGTCCCGGAGCGCTCGTTGCGGTGCAGCCGCCCGAACTCTGAGTACCGGATTGGGAACTCACGGTATGAGCGCAACCGGCTCTTGTAGATGAGCGTGCTCTCGGGGCAGTTCATCGGCTTGAGGCCGAAGGTCTGGCCCTCCGACTCGACGTGGAACATGTTGTCGCCGTAGAGATCCCAGTGCCCGGACTGCTGCCAGAGGCGCTGATGGACCAGCATCGGCGTGGAGACTTCCTGGTAGCCGCGCTTGTCCTGGACCTCTCGGATTGCCGTCTCGAGCGTTCGCCACAGGCGCTGGCCCTTGGGATGCCAGAACGCCGAGCCCGGGCTGACGTCGTGGAAGCTGAACAGGTCGAGCTGAACGCCCAGCCGACGATGATCTCGCTTCCTGGCTTCTTCGCGCCGGCGCAGGAACTCGTCGAGCTCCGCCTGTGTGGACCAGACCGTGCCGTAGATGCGCTGCAGCATCGGCCGCTTCTCGGAGCCACGCCAGTAAGCGCCCGCGACGGTCATGAGCTTGAACGGGCCGATCTTGCCTGTGCTCGCGACGTGAGGCCCCTTGCACAGGTCTACGAATGAACCGTGTTGATATGTGGTCACCGGGGGCATCGGGGTCCCGGTCTCGCGTGCCTTCGCGGCAAGGTCGTCGAGGATCTCCACCTTGAAGGGCTGGTTGCGCCCTTCGAAGAACTTGCGCCCCTCTTCGAACGGAACCTCGTTCTTGATGAAGACGTGGTCCGCGGCGACGGAGGCGGCCATTCCGGCTTCGATGGCGGCCAGATCGTCGGGCGTGAGCGGGCGCGGCAGCAGGAAGTCGTAGTAGAACCCGTCGTCGATGGCGGGGCCGATGCCCAGCTTGGCGTCCGGGAAGATACCGACCACGGCCTCGGCCATCACGTGGGCGGCAGAGTGGCGCATCGCGTCGAGGTCGCTGTGGGCACCGGCGTCCATGAGCTCTTCGACCGAACCTCGCTCGGCCACCAGGAACTCGTCCGGTTCCTCGCTCAGCGTCGTCCTGACCTGATCTGCCTCGCTCATCGGATCTCCTGCCTGCTGTCGCGCCTTCTCGGGAATCGCAATGCCTCCCGTCCGACAGGACGAGAGGCATCTCTCGCGGTTCCACCCGCCTTCGCCACTCGACCGCCCCGGGCGGTTGGAAAGTGGCGCACTCTTGCCGCGCTAACGGGCGGTCCCGGACCGGTTCTCCGGTCGCTCGCGGGTGGTGATTCCGTCGTCGCCCGGCGCCGTCGCTTCCAGCCACGAGTCGTGGCGGCGGCTCTCTGAGGGGGCGGGGGCGGAACGTGTCCCGCTCATCGCGTTCGCTGTGTGGTTGTGCGGTTGTCGTCCGGCCTGTGCCGAGGTGGTGGGCGGTAGAGGACTTGAACCTCTGACCTCATGCATGTCAAGCATGCGCTCTAACCAACTGAGCTAACCGCCCGGGCGGCGGGCATCGTAGCACAGCCGAGGCGAGGCCCGTCCGGCGCCCTCAACCGGGGCGTGCGGACCGCTCGCGCGACCGCCTATCAGGCGGCCCTAGCCAAGCCAGGCCTGGCCGCGGATCTTGTTGAAGGGCACTGAGATGTCCGCCGTCTTCCGCCACGAGCCCGCCGAGGCCGCGTAGACGATCTCGCGGATGGAGCCCACCGTGCCGTCGGGAGCCACGACCCCTGTCAGGTAGGCCAAACGGCCGCCGGTTCGGTCCAGGGCCAGGTCCCAGACGACACTGCCCTCGTCGACCCGGGCGACTTCGGCGGGCTGCTTGCCGGCCAGCCAGTCAGCGCTCGGACCGACATAGAGGGCCGATCCGGTGGCCGCGGCGATGGTGCCTCCGTCGGCCGACACGGCGACCCAGCGGCAACCGATCAGCTGCGTCAGGGGCTGCGCACTCGCCGGATCGGCGCCGACGGCGACGCGCGACACTTGCTGCACGTCTGTGGCGAGGACCACCATTCGCTGCTCGTCCAGCCAGCCGATCAGCGGGGTGAACGGCTGCTGGCTCACACTCGCGAGTCCAGCCACCTGGCCGTCTGAGCCAGCGGTTGCATAGGAGTAAGCGCCGTCGGCCCCGACCACCAGGCCGATCCGGCCCGCGGGCGACAACCCCAGCGCCGCGACGTCGGTGGACGCGGCCCCGGCGGGCCACTTCAGGGATACCGTCGACGCGGCCGATGCGAGGTCGCCCTTGCGCGTTTCGAGCGCCGGCCCGTTCACCACGGCTATGCCCCCGTTAGCCGTCGCGATCGAGGTCGCCTGAGGTAGCGAGACAGTGGCCTTGAACCGCGCCTGCGGATCGAGCATCCAGAGGCCGACGCCGCCCTGAACCCCGTCAGCGAGAACCGCCAGTCCCCCGCCCGGAAACGCAGAGCCGGACGGGGTGGCCGCGGATGGAGCGCTCGCCGGGGGCGTGCTTTGCGCCGGCCCCGGCGCGCCGGGCGAGCTGGTGCTCGCGGATCCCGTGCACGCGGAAAGGAGCAGCAGTGGCGCCACGACTCCCGCGACCCTCGTCATCGAACCGGTAGTCATCGCATCCCTCCATTGAGCCGGTCCGCGGATCGCGAGACCCGCGGACCGGTGTCAAACCTGTGCCTGGCTACTCGACGACGTCGCCGCCGATGATCGAGCCGTCTCCGGCGTCGACGTAGAGGACGACGAGCCGCGCATACGACGCGGCATTTCCCTGCGGAGTGACCTTGACCACCCAGGAAAGCCGGTACGGGGCTTCCGGCGCGTCTATCTTCGAAGCGTCGAAAGCGGCGTTTGGACCGGCCCACTGGAGCTCGGGGGCCGCGATGGTGAACTGGGCGCCGGACTTGCTCGACCAGTCGCGAGTCTGGGCCGCGGCGATGTTCCGGGCCTGATCCCTGGTGAGGCGCCGGGTTGGGGCCGCTGCCAGCTCGTGAACGACCTGGCCGACGCTCCCGATGGTGCCGTCGTCCCGAACGTGAACGCGAATCTCGTCGCCTCGGACCACGACGCCGTCGTTGTCGCGCGTCCAGCGGACGTCCCAGCCGCCGTCGGACTCGACCGAGTCCGCCGCCGGCCGGCCATTCGGGGCGATCCCGGCGGCCTTGAGCCCGTCGGCGGCCTTCGTGAGGGCGATGTCGCGAGCGACCGGCGCTCGGGCGGGCACGGCCGGTCTATCGAACCGGACTGCCAGCAAGAGCCGCCCGCTCGCATCGAACTGAGTCAACGAGAGCGGCTGCCCGGCCGAGTCGGTGTCGGTGACCTCGTCGTACTCGACCTTGCGCGATCCGTCTTTGACATGGAGCCCGCGGTTGCGCACGCCGCCCGGCATACCCAGCGCGTCCCTGACCGAACGTGAGCGGGCGAATACCTCGGGCCGATCGTCCGCCAGGATCGCCGTTTCGATCCTGGATTGGGCCGGGACCTGGGGAGCCGCAACATCGGAGTCCTCACTCGAGGAGGGAGCCGAAGTGGCGGCCGTGAGAGGTCCCGCCGTGAGGCACAGGGCGCCGACCATGCTCCCGGCAGCGAGAATGCCCTTGAGAGTTGAACTGATCCTCGTCTTCATGTTCAGCCCGCCACTCCGTTGTAGTTGGGATTGCCCCACCAGTTGGGCTCGAACGGGTTGGCGGAGTCGGGCGACTCGTACCCGCCGATGCCGGAGGCGTACGTGAACGCCTGGTGGACGGTCCGTTCGTGGTTGGATCCGCCGTTGAGATACGTGAAGAACGCCTTCTCGAAACGGAAGGCCGAGCTGTCGTACGTGGAGTGGGCGTAGCCGAGGTAGAACTCCCGCTCGGCCATATTGGTCTTCATCATCTGGATCTGGAATGCCGCCGGCATGGTGCTCGAGGTGTCACCCAGAGCGCAGGTGGACATGATCACCAGGTTGTATGGGGAGCCCTTCGTCGCGGCCTTGATCGCGCTCGAGCGGATCATGTCCGTGGAGCTGGAGTTGCAGCGGGTCGTGCCGGGGTCCTGCAGGAACCCGGAGTCGACGTTCGGGCGACCGGAGGAAGCCCAGTAGTTGTCACCGTGGGTGTGGACGTAGACGCCCCAGTCGCTCAGCACATGGCCGAGGAATGCCGATCGCGTAAACGACGCTCCGAGTGCCCCGTTGATCGGCGAATAGCCGAGCAAGGACATCTGGGACCGCGCCCAGGAGTACATCTGCGATGGGTAGGTGTTGTTGAACCCCACGCACGCGGACCGGAACCCGTTGCTGTTCGACCACGTGTCTGCCGTGTGGGCCGCGACCGGCGAGGCCGCCGCGAGGGTGGATACCGCCACCAGGACGGAAACGAGCAAAGCTCCCGCTCGTTTCATGAGACCTCCTACTTGAGGCGGGCATCGGGCGGGCGGGCACATTGCGGCGGGCGTTTGGAACTGGACGGGTTCTCTGGATCTGCCCTCCTTGCTGGCGACGACGCGGTCTCGTCCGGTTGAGCGAAGGCCTGGGCCGCCCCCTCATCCATCAACTCTGGCGCAGGCGGCCGAGGCGCGAGCGCACTCTACGACCCGCCGCTTATCTGCCGCTTATCTGGGCCGGGTTCCATCCCGCTCGGCTGGCTGGCAGCTCAGCCGCCGTCGGCCACCCGGGTCTCTCTCCACGCCTCCACGCCGATCGCGCCCAGCGCGAGGTTGCATACGAGGAGGGCCAGAGGCCAGGGCATCGGCAAGCCCAGGCCAATGCCGGCAACGGCCAGCAGGACTCCGTCGAGGGCAGTGAAGATCCCGAACGCGATCACGAGGCGGTTTCCGACGAACACGCCGGCCGCGATCAGGATGCTCACGGTGAACAGCCCGGCGAGCCCGATCGGCAGCAGGATCGAGCCGGCCGCCGGCCCGCTCGGAGCCATCGGCACGACGAGGACCGGGCGGAGGGCAATTCCCACGGCGAAGACCATCTTCCAGGTCAAGTAGTTGGAACCGCTGCGCTTTCCCACCCGCATCGTGCCACCCCCAGGGGTCCCGGCCGGACCCGCGGTCGTCGCTTGCCGGTGCGGTGCCGGCGGAGCCGACCAGGTTCGGCCTGATACGCGCGAGCCTCGATTCTACCCGCACGCGCCGCCCGGATATCCTTGCCTACAGGCGGTCGTCGCCGCCCGGCTCGCCGGTTCCCTCGTGCTCCATCTTCACGTATGCGATGGGCCCGCGGCTCACGGCGATGTTCGCCAGGGCGCGTGGCACGGCGGCGAGCCAGATCCCGTTGAAGACGGACACTCGCACGGCGCGGCGCATCCGTTCGCTCGCCCTGTGTGTGCCGCCCTCCCATCGAAGCGAATCCCAGGCCAGGACGGCGCTCGCCCCGAAGTAGCCGACGAGGAGCGCCAGCAGCCCCTTCTTGCGTCCGCTCACGACTGCCCCGGCCGCGGCACCGAGGATGACCGGCGGCGCGATCAGCTGCGCCGCGTAGACCGAGAAGTCCAGCTTGGCTCCCGGCGACAGCCGCCGGCTCCTCAGCACCGTCCCGCTGTGCTCGAGGAAGCGTCGCAGCGCACCCTCCGCCCAGCGCTTGCGCTGGTGCCACAACGCCGCGGGTTGCGAGACCGGTTCCTCCCACACCTCGGCGTCTACGGCCCAGGCGACGCCCAGGCCGGTGGCGGCCGCGACGCGGCTCGAGAGGTCCGTGTCTTCGGTCAGCGCGGATGCGCGCCAGCCCCCTACCTCCGCCAGGAGCGACCTGCGGACCATGATCCCGTTGCCGCGGAACTCCGAGCAGCCGCCCATCGCCCAGCGGCCGCGGTTTATCTCTCCGTCGAGCGTCTGCTCGTCCGCTTGCGCCCCTTGCAGCCATCCGCGCTCGGCGTTCAGTATCCGGCGCCGCGCGGTCACGGCCGGGGCGCCGGCCTCGAAGTACCCGGCCGCCCGGCGCAGGAAGTGCGGCTCGAGGCGCGCGTCCGCATCCAGAACGACCACTACGTCGCCGCTGCAGGCTTCCGGCTGGGCGGCGGTCAACGCCGCGCCCTTGCCGTCCGGTAGCCCCTCCCCTCTCCTCTCGATGACTCGCAGGACCTCCGTGATCCCGTGCTTGCGCGCGGCGGCGCGTACCGCGTCGCCGGTGCCATCCACGGATCGATCGTCCACCACCACGACCTCGAAGAGCGGCCGTCCCGTGCTATCGCGGTAGTCCTGGCGCGCCAGGTCGGCGATCAGCCTCGGAAGCGACACCGCTTCGTCGCGGGCGCCAACCACTACCGAGAAGGTCGGAGGCGTCGTGCTCCGGGCGAGGGCCTCGGCTGCCGCCTCGGGGCTGATCGGCGGCCGGCGCGAGGCGATCGCGAGCGGTATCGCGGCCCCGACCGCCACTCCCGCCGTCAAGGCGGGCACGATCCGCCCGGCACGCCCCGCCGTCGCGAGGAAGCCGAGGACGAATCCACCTCCGAGGACGGCCGCGGCGGCTACTCGCCACGCATCGGGCGTACCGCCGAAGTCCTCGTCCCTTCTCGGATCTGGATCGGCCGCGGGTGCCATCACTCGTCGGTGAATTCGGACTCGTCGTCCAGGTCGTCGGGATCTTGCGATGCGGCGAGCTCGGCCAACGGACCGCCGGCCATCTGGTTCGGCAGAACGGCCACGGTAAGCGGGTCGACCGGCGCGCCGCTGGGCGTCATCGGAGCCCGGGCGCCGCCCAGGTCGAGGCCGAGCTGCCGCTGGCTGACGACGCTGGCCAGGCCCCAGAGGCTCGTGATGATCCCGACCGCCAGGATGACCGGCGGAATGGTCACCAGGTCCGAGACCGGGCCGACGATGATGATCGGAGCGAGGCTCGCGACCGACACGAGCATGTTCAGGACGCCGAAGACGCGGCCGCGTACTTCCTCGGGCAATTCCTCCTGGAGCTGCGTCTGGGCGGAGATGGCCACCATCACGTAGGCGGCCCCGACGAAGAAGGCGATGCCCATGACCATGGCCATCACTGACAGGAGATTGCGTGCTTCGCTCAGCCCCGTGGACGTCGCCCGGTCCTGGAAGAAATTGGACACCGGGCTGGCGAAGGAAAGCAACATCAGCAGGATGCCCATCAAGACGATACCGACTTCGATCGTTCGCCGCCGGGGCAGGAACCGGCCGTAGGAGTTGAGGATCAGGATGCCCGTGACGATCCCCAGCCCGATCGGCAGGACGATGACGCCGAAATCCTGGGCCTGCAAGCCCAGAGCCGTCTTGGCGAAGTTCGGCCCGAGGGTCCCGAGCACCCCAACCAGGGCGCCGGTGATGAACAGGTACGACAGCGACCACGCGACGTTGTGGTGGTCGCGGATGTAGACGATCCCTTCGACGAAGTCGTTGACCATCGTCTGGACGGCCTTCTCCGCGTCGGCAACGGTGTCGCCGGCCGTGGGCGTTGAGACTACCGGGGGCGTCGCCGGGAGTGTCCAGCAGAAGGCGGCCGCCACGAAGTAAAGAGCGGCCACGAGCAAAATGAGTGCCTGCGCCCCCGCGAGCGCGACCACGAACGGTCCGAGGAGCGCGAATCCGAGCGCAAAGGCGACGTTGCTGGTCAGGGTGAACAGGCCGTTCGCGGAAAGCAGCTGGCCGCGCGGGACCAGGATCGGAATCATCGAAGCCTCGGCGGGTCCGAAGAAGGTCGTCACCGTCGACACCACGATCATGAGCAGGTACAGAAAAAGAAGGTTGTCACCCACCAGGAAGATCGCCAGGAAGGCGAAGCCGCGCATCACGTTCGTGACGAGCAGCATCACCCGCTTGTCCACCCGATCGACGAATACTCCGGCCATCGCGGAGAAGACGATCGCCGGAACCAGGAAACTCAGCAGGAGAACGCTGACCGCGCTGCTGGAGTTGTAGGACGCGGCGATGATGATCGTCAGGCCGAAGATGACCATGTTGCCGCCCACTTGCGTGGACAGCTGCGCCAGCCAGAGCAGGAGGAACGGCCTGTTCTGGAGAACGCTTCCTTCGTCTACCGGTGCGGCTGGTTTGGCTCGTGGGGGCTTGCGCGTCGTGCCAGCCGGCGGCCTGCGGACGACTCTCGGAGAGCGGCCTGCCGTCATCGGCCCTCGTCCCCGTCTTCCGACGGGCGTGAGCCCGCGTCCTTGGGCTGGGGAGCGACTGCCTGGCTCAAAGCTGCATCTCCTCGACTGACGAAAGCCGTGAGCCGGCGCTCCAGGGTCCGGCGATCAAGCAAGACGTGACGCGAGCAGACCTGACAGCGAAGCCCGATGTCGGCGCCGAGCCGGTCGACGAGCCAATCGTGGCCGCCGCAGGGATGGTTCCGGCGCAGTCGGACCACGTCCCCCAAACGGAACTCGACTACGCCAGATCCCTGTCCAGGCACTATGGGAGCCTGCCCTGGGTGCGTCCGCTCGTAACATCCATAACGGCCGCTCAGCCTACCAGAGCCGGCGGCCTCGCGGTTGGGCGCTTGCCACCACTGCGACGGGCGTCAGGCCAGCGGGCCGAGCTGGCGGCCAGGGACTATCGACGGATCAGGGAACCCTTCGACGTTCCCGCGCCATGAGCGCACCCCCGACGAGCAGGAGGAGGACGCCGAGCGCCGCGATCGCGGCCGAGGCGGTCAACACGGCGGAGCTGGGATCGTTCGATTGGGACCCACCCGTGCTACCCGGGATGGCCGACGATGCCGGCGGCGCCTGCGTTGGCGACGTAGGTGGTTCCGTGCTGCCCGGACCGGTGCCCCCGCCGGAACTGGACCAGCCCGGAGGCAGCGGCCCGGTGGGCGCCGGCTGCGGGCCGTACTGGGTGGGCGCGGCGACCTTGTTGTCGGCCATCCAGGCCTTGTCGAAGGCTTCGAGCGTGACCCCGAAGGCCTTCTGGAAAGCCTCATCGTCGCTGGACGCGGCCGCGTAGGCTTTCACGAGCTTCTGGACCCCGGCCTGACCGTACTTGCGGACCATGTAGTCCACAGCCGACACGGCCTCGGCGTAGGAGAGGTAGATCCGGGTCTGGTCCAGCGAGAAGTAGCCTGCCAGAGCGGCGAGCGGCGCGAGTGTTCCGTTCTTGACCGCCTGCGAGACGAGCTGTCGGTTGTCCGATCCGTAGCCCTCGGCCAGGTAAACGGCCAGGCCCTCGTTGAGCCAGCGCGGCGGCGAGTGGTAGGGGTTGCTCACGATGTCGGCGAAGACGATATGGGTCAGCTCGTGCGGCACGACGGTGCTGCCGTAGGCCAGATCGTTGGGGGGGATAAGCGCGAAACAGGTTCGATAGCCGGGCTGGGCCTGGCCGCCGATGGTCTCAGGCACGCTCAGGCCGGCGGCGAAGGCGGCCTGGCTCGGGTAGACGTAGAAGTCGATCGGCTTCGTCTCGGTCGTGCCGAAGAACTGCGCCGCCTTGGCCAGGCCGTTCTGACCGTAGGACAGGAGCTGCTGGGCGAACGAGGCGGTTCCCTGGAACCAGTGGATCGTGACGAGGCCGCCCGTGACTGACTTCCAGGTAAACCGGTCGTCGGCGTAGGTCACGTGCATGTCCGGGCCATCGATGACCGTTCCGTCCGAGAGCACGACCTGGAAGTGCGCGGTGACGGGTGTGAACGGCGTCAACCCGCCGTTCGAGAGGTCCATGCTGTAGCTGAGCGAGCTCGTCCCGGGTTTCGTGATGCCGGTGACCGTCGGCCCGACGTCGCCCGGAAGCGAAATTGCGATCTCGGCCTGGTCGAAGGGGCCGCCGCTGTAGGGCTGGGTGAAGGTGATCCCGGTCCCGAACTTGGAGCTCGCGGTCGGCGTGCCGAAGCTGACGGAGGCCGCCGACACCTGGGCCGGAGCGAGCAACGCGAGCGAAAGCGCGCTGGCGAACCCGAGGGTCGCCACTCGCCGGCGCGCACGTGAACCGAGATGCAGGTTCGTCAAGAAGTTCATGCGCCGGCCGCCCATGACAGCCCGGCGTAACGCACGAGGCCCTGGCTGTTGGGCAGCGCGCCGAGCAGACCCTTCGCGGCCAGAGCGTAGCCCGCGCCGTAGTCCACCGGTATCACCGGTGCCTGGTCCTGAACGATCGACTGGGCTTTGTCGAAGGCCGCCTGCATCGAGGCCGCGTCGGGGGCCGAGAGAGCCTCGGATAGCGCCGACTCGAAGTCCGCGTTGCTCCACCGGGCGAAGTTGTTCGTTTGTCCATCGCCCAGGAGAATCCCCAGGAAGTCGTTCGCGCCCGGATAGTCCGCAACCCAGTCCATCTCCCAGAAGGCCGGTGGATTGGTCAGCAGCTGCTGGTTGTAGATCGACCAGTCGAGCGCCTCATACGAGACGTCGATCCCCAGGTTCGTATGCAGCTGGGCCACGATGGCGTCGTCGAGCGAGCTGCCGGGAGTCACGAGCGTGATCTTGGGAAAGCCGGTGCCGTTGGGGTAGCCTGCCGCCGCGAGCTCGGACTTTGCCGCGGCGAGGTCGAACTTAGGCCCGAAGTCCGTGGCGCTGTGGCCGGGCACGCCGGTGGGAACCATGCCGGTGGCCGGCACGACCAGCGGGTTGCCCATGAGCGTGACGATCCGCTTCCAATCGATCCCGAGCTCGAACGCTCGCCTGACATGGACGTTGTCGAACGGCGGCTGGGTCGTGTTGAAGCCGTAGTACTCGACCGAAGGGGAAGGCTCGATCCGAAGCTGCGGACCCAGCGTCTTGTCGTAGGCGATCCAGGTGGCGTCCCCCGACGAGATGGGCGTGTAGTCGAGACTGCCTGCCTGGAAGGCATCCACCGGGCTCTGGCCGCTCGGCAGCTGGCTCAGAAGATGGATCGTGGTGATGGCCGGCCTGCCTGCCCAGTAGTGCGGGTTGGCGGTCAGCGTCGTTTCGGTGTCTGTCAGGCCGCTCAATACATAAGCACCGCTGCCGACGAAAGACCCCGGCTGGAGAACGCCCGGATTGGTGTCGATGTCCGGCGGGACCACCGCGAGCGACGGGCTCGAGACGATGGCCGGGAAGTCGGAGGCCGGGCTCGCCAGGGTGACCTGGACATCGGAGTTGCCGACGGCCTTGAAACCGACCGCGGACGCCGGGCCCTTGCCCTGCCGGTACGCCTTTGCCCCGACGACGTCGTCGATCAGAGGCCAGCTGACTCGGATGCTGCGGGTTGAGCACGCGCAGCCAGCTCGCGACCACGTCCTTGGCCGTCAGGGCGCTGCCGTCCGAGAAGCTGAGCCCGGACCGGAGATGGAAGACGACCTGCTTGCCGCCGTTCGACGACTGCCAGCTGGCCGCGAGGGCGGGCTGAACGTGCTGCTGGGAGTCCACGGCCGTCAGCGATTCGAACAGCTGCGATACCACCTGCGCGCTGCCGGCGTCCGACTGCGCCGCGGGATCCAGCGACGCCGCCGAAGCCCCGAGAATGGTGGCCGTGGTCCGCGCCGCGGCCGCGGCCGAGGGATGCCACCCGGACACCGCGACCACCGCGACCGCCACCGCCGCGGCGGCCAGGAGCATCAGCTTGCGTCGCCTGCTGGCTCGTGGGGGCGGCGCGACCAGGGCGCACGCGTCCATCTCAGTGACCGGCATCGAGTGGGTAGGGGCAGACATGCGCGCCAGTATAGGAGACGTGCCTCATCAATCCTGAAAGCCTCCCAGCAGGTTCCCCAGTTCGAGGCCTTCCCGTCAGGAAGCGCGGACGAAGCGTTCCGGCTCGTTGCGCATCCTCTTGACGCGGTATAGCGCGGCGTCGGCAGCCTGGACCAGGCTGGCCTTGTCCGGGCCGTCCAGCGGCCAGCTCGCGCAACCGACGGATGCGGATATCGCGGTCTCCACGCTCCCGATCCCCGACCCGAGAACGGCCTCGCGGACGGCCGTGCGAACGCGCGCGGCGACCTCCTCGGCCACCTTGCCCGACGCTCCGCGAAGGAGCAGGGCGAACTCGTCGCCGCCATACCGGTAGGCCTGGTCGTTCTGGCGGATCGCGCCCATCAATGCCCCGGCGACCGTGACCAGGAGTGCATCTCCGGCGGGGTGGCCGAACGTGTCGTTGAATGCCTTGAAGAAGTCCAGATCCAGCATCAGCAGCGAGAACTGATCGCCCGCGTCGACCAGCGTGGCCAGGTCGCGCTGGAACGTGCCGTGGTTGCGGAGCCCGGTGAGGGCGTCGAGATCGGCTCGGGTGGCGACGGTGACGTGTGCCTCGGCGTTCTGGAGGGCCAGGGACGCCTGGCTGGCGAAAAGCTTGCCCATCTCGAACTCGTGCTCGCTGAACGCGGCCCCGGCGCCTCCCACGCGGATCAGGTTGAGACTGCCGACGACCGCGCCGTGAACACGTAGCGGCACCACGATTATGTTCTCGGTCTCTTCATCCGGACTGTGCGGTCGGGCCGAGGTGGCGTCCGGGCCAGCGGCGCCCGGGCCCGATCCGCGTAGCGTGCCGGTGAGGGCCGCATCGAGCTGCGTGCCGCCCGCCAGCGTCTTCTCGCTGATGTCGTTGGCGCAGACGGCGTCGCCGCGGCCGAGCACCCAGCTCGTGAGCCCTTCGTCGAGGGAAGTTCGGGCCGTCGTGATGCCGCCGGCCTCTCCGGGTTCCGGCCGCGCCAGGACCGGCTCTATTGCGCCGGTCGCGGGATCCTGCCGGAAGATGGTCAGGCGGTCGTAAGAGACGACGTCGCCGATCGTGTCCGCAATCTGCTCGAGAACGCGGCGCGGGTCGAGAGTCGAGACGAGCTGCTCGCTTATCTCGAGCAGGCGGCGCTCGGCGGCGAGCTGGCGCTCCATCTGGGCATGCTGGCGTTCGAGCTCGTCGATGTTTCGGGCGTTCACGATCGCCTGGGCCGCGTACCGGCCGAAGACGGAGAGAGCCCGCTCGTCTTCCGCGTCGTAGCGATCCGCCCCGGCCCGGGACACGACCAGGACGCCCTGGACCTCGTCGCCATACGAGAGCGGCACGAGAAGAAGCGACTCTGGCCCAAAGGTGGAGCGGAAGATCGACCGACGCTCATGCGTCGCGTCCGGAATGATCAGCGGCTCGTTGCGCTTGGCCACCCATGCCGGCAGGGTCTCGCCGGGTCGTGACAGCGCTTCGAGGGGCGGCGATTCGATGCCGATGAAGGTACCCGAGGCCGCCACGGGTCGCAGGACTCCCTCGGCGTCGGCGCAGTAGAGGCGGGCCGTATCGCAGTCGACCAGCCGCCCGA
This sequence comes from Chloroflexota bacterium, assembly GCA_027364875.1. GTDB lineage: Bacteria > Chloroflexota > Limnocylindria > Limnocylindrales > CSP1-4 > Fen-1039. The sequence goes on along the minus strand of DAHXON010000019.1, from coordinate 18,189 downwards.
TCTCGGCCACGATGGTCTGGGCGATGGTGGGGGCGTCGCGCAGCTGGGCCAGCCGCAGGCTCAGCTCGTGGATGCCGGCGAGCCGGTTGGCGAGCGACCTGACCGACTGGAACAGGCGGGCATTCTGCATGGCCGTCGCGAGCTGCCCGGCGAGGCCCGTCGCGAGGCCGAGATCGCGGACGGTCCACGGATGGGGCCGCCGGTGGACGACGACGAGCATGCCGAGCGTCTCGCCCGGCACGCGGCAGGGCACGCCGGCGAGGCCGACGATGGCTTCCTTCTCGGTGACCTGCCGGATCTCCTCGGCGATGGGGTTGTCCGGGTCGTTGAGCGGGACGGCGACGAGCGGGCTCTCGGGCCAGCGCTGCATGATCGACTGGAGCGGCCCGGTAACGTGCCGGTCGAACGCGTCGAGCACGTAATGAGGAAGCGACCGGCTCGCCGTCAGGACCAGCGAGTGGTCCGGTTCCTCGCGCCAGAACGCGGCGCCGTCGGCAACCAGAACCAGCTCGACCGAGGCGAGCACTTCGTCGAAGAGGCGCTGTCGGGATGCCCTCTCCGTTTCGCTGTCTAGCAGCTCATGTCGTTCAGAACTTGTTTGCGGGTCGTCCACTTCGCCCTACGCACGACCGAGCACGATATTCGGCACAGACTCGAGCCCGAGAGTGACGGCTCTCCTTAGAGTCGCCCTATTGTGGCGCGTCCCGAGGTCCGCAACAGATGCCCCTTATGTGGGGGCCGGTATGGGCCTAGTGGCGCAGGCGTTGTCGCCATTCCTGCTACGGCGCTGCCGTTTGCGGGAGAATCGCGTGCGAAAGGGGCCGGCGTATGTCAGGCACGCAGGCAGGTCAACCCGCCTCGAGCGCTCAGACGAACAAACAGAATCCCTGGGACGTGGTGGCACCACGTCTGCGAGCAGCGGGCTTGCGGTGGACTTCCCAGCGCAGGACTCTCGTGGAGGTGCTGCGCGGCCGCGAAGGGCACGTGACCGCCACGGAGCTGATCGCCCGATGCCGCAAGCTGGATCCTTCGACGACGCCCTCGACGGTCTACCGGACGCTCGATATCCTCGAGGACCTCGGGCTCGTCCGCCACGGCCACGCGCCGGACGGCCGCGAGGAGTACCACGTCCTCCCCAACGGCATACACGGACATCTCTACTGCACCGGTTGCGGTTCGACGTGGGAGATCAGGCCGGAGACGGGAGCACTTATCGAGAACGCTCTGGCGGCCGACCTGGGTTTCGCGGTGGATCTCTCGCACGTGACGGTGTCCGGCCTCTGCGAGCACTGCCGCGGCTGAAGGCCGGGCACGTGTGCCAGCCCCGCACCCGGCACCCGGCATCGCGCCCGCGGTGGCGCCCGGCGCCCGGCCCCGCGCCCGGCTAGGAGAGCATCACGTTCCCAAAGACGTGGCGCCTGCCCAGGCCCGTCACCGGATCCTCGAAGTGATACGCGCCGCCTGGCTCCCGTTCGTAGGCAAGCAGCACGATGGCCGGCTCGCCGTCCCGGTGCTCGAGGCCCACGGCGATCGCGTCCATGAACCCGCTGCCGATTTCGCGCGGCACCAGCGCGTCCCAGCACACCGCGCAGGCCCTTATCGTCCCCGCCCGAGCCTCCAGCCTGAACGTGGCATAGAGCGCGTCGATGATCAGCGGGTTCGACGGATCGGCCTGCGTCAGCGTTGGCGCGACGTCGATGAGCGCCAGCTGCCCGCCGGCGGCGAGCCGCGCTCCGAACGGGCGGAACTCCCCGCCGTCCTGGAGCATCGTCTCGGCAAAGCCGATGAGCGGCGCCAGCATTTCGTTGAAATCGGTTTGGATCGCCGTGTGCATCCCGTCTCTCCTGGCTTCCGCGGCGCCCGACCCGCCCCAGCGCGGCGGTCCCTGGGTAGATGTCGGCTGTGTCAGGCCGACCGGGAATCAGGGAACGTCCTGAGGGGCTGGGGATAACTCGACCGCTCGTCCACCTTCAGCCCGAGGTCGCCGGAGCATCGACCGAGGACTTCGTGCTCCCGTCGAGGGCGCGGCGCCCGCGTCGGAGTGCCGTCGTAGCCGCCCACGCGGCCATCGCCATCCCGGCGACGAAGACGGGCCACGGATACCAGCCGGGCATGTCGCCGTTGATCAACCCCGGCGCCTGAGCCGTGAAGCTGAGCACGACCACCAGGCCGCCGAGCACGGCAAGCCCGGCCAGCCGGGCATCCACGGCGGGTATTCGGCCGCCCTCCGTCTCCCGCGCCGCAGCCAGTCCGAAGACGATCAGCGCCAGACTCACGCACATCGGCGCCCACACCGGTCCCGCCCACGGAACCTGGATCAGGAACAGAACATCCCAGGTGCCGGGCGAGCCCGGCCATCCGATGAAGAGCCATAGCCAGCCGTAGTAGAAGATGTCCCACACGCCGAAGGCGACCGCGGTCCAGGCGAGCCGATCTACCCCTCGCCTGCCGGCAAGCCAGCCGATCGCGGCGAGCATGACCAGCGTCGCCCCCTCACGCCCCACCTCGATCGCGGCCAGATTCCCCATGGACCCCGGCTTCTGGAGCGGGAACAGCTGCGCCGGCGTTATCTCGATGGCCTTCTGGAGGTACACGACGACGGCCGCTTCGAGGTACGCCATCGCCACGGCGAAGAACGCAACGATCAAGGCCCTGGTTCGGAAAGTCACGACTCGGATTCTCTCATTGGGGCGGCGACTCCCCAACGATAGGACGGAGCGCCGCGCGGCG
>DAHXON010000019.1:0-15421 GCA_027364875.1 Chloroflexota bacterium | reverse complement strand
CCCTCCACTCCCCTCCGCAGCGGCGTGGGGTGGCGCCCCCGGCCGGACTCGAACCGACGACGCCCGCCTTAGGACGGCGGCGCTCTGTCCACTGAGCTACGGGGGCCCGCGGGGATGTTACTACGTCAGCCTCAGGCGGCCGAGGTCGTCGTCGCTCTGCCAGCTCCGGTCAGCATTTCCGCTCGATGACGGCCCAGGCAGCAAGAAAGCGAAACCTGGGGCTGTTCCGTAGCCTGTGCGCCTCCTGCCGCGAGGATGCGAGCACGCTGGCCGGTCCCACGGTCGGGTTGAGCCTTTCGCGAACCTTCCATCGGCACATTCTGCTGCCCAGGGCGGCATCGGGCGGAAACCGGGGCGATGGAACCCCCGGGCACCGGATCACAGCCGGATCACCGCCGGATCGGTGCTAGACGTCGGCCTCGAAGCGGAAGCGATCGCGCTCGCGGACCAGGTGGCCCACAGGATGCTTCGGCTCGTGCGAGAGCACGACCGTCCAACCTTCGTCGGCGGCGCGGGCGAACAGCGCGCCCTTGGCCACCACCGAGTCGAGCGGGAAATCGTCGAAGGCCGTGACCCATTTGGGGTTCGCGCTCCACGGCCGCATGCACAGGTCGCCGAAGAAGGCGACCGTTCGACCCCGACCCCGCACGACCACGCCCTGGTGGCCCGCAGAGTGGCCGCCTGTCGGCACGACCGACACCCCCGGCACGATCTCGACCTCGCCGTCGGCCGCCGCCTGCGTACCGAGATCCCGGATCAATCGCAGCTCCGGCTGGTCGTAGCTCGCCACCAGGCGCGGGTTCTCGCCGAGCGCGATGTCCCACTCGGCCCGCTGGGCGATGAACCGGGCGCGTGGAAAGGCTCGCAAACCGTCGGCCTTGAGAACGCCGCCGGCGTGGTCGAAGTGGAGGTGGCTGACCGCCACGGCATCGACCGAATCCGGTTCGAAGCCGGCTGTCATCAGCGCCGGCAGGATCCACGGCCCCTCGTATCGGCGCATGGCCCGGCCCTTGTCGCTGATCCGGTCCCCTATCCCCGTCTCGACCAGCACCCGACCCCAGGGCGTCTCGATCAGCAGACAGTTGAGCGCCTGGAGAAGGCGGTGATCCTCGTCGATCTCGTCCGCCACGAGGCCGTTCCACAGGATCCGGGGCACCGGACCCAGGAGAGCGCCAGCGTCGGAGCGGAACGTGCCCGCCTGGATGAGCGCGATCCGCGTCCCACCACCCAGGTCCGCCGACCAATCGACCGCGTCGTTGAGCGTGGTCACCGCGCGCCGTCCCGTGTCTTCCCGAGGGCTCGCTTGAAGTCCTCGAAGAAGGCCGAGGCGGTCGGCTCGGACTGGCCCTGGTATTTGGAGCCCAGCCCGGCCGAGCCGTACGGTCGGGTCACCGGGCTCGACATCGTCAGAAAGCTGATCTGGCCGATCTTCATGCCGAAGTAGAGGGCGATCGGCAGGTTGGCGACGTTCGACAGCTCGAGCGTCAGGTTGCCCTTCCAGCCCGGATCAACGTAACCGGCGGTCGAATGTATGAGAAGGCCGAGCCTCCCAAGCGACGACTTGCCCTCCAGCCGGGCCACCAGATCGTCCGGTAGCTCGACCCATTCGAGCGTCTGGCCGAGGACGAACTCGCCCGGGTGCAGGACGAACGCTTCGTCGTCGGCGACGCTCAGCAGCTCGGTGAGGTCCGGCTGAGGCGAGCGGACGTCGATGAACGGGTACCTGTTGTTCCGGAAGACGCGGAAGCGGCGGTCGAGGTGGAGGTCCACGGACGACGGCTGGAGATCACTCTCCTCGTATGGCCGGATGCCGATGCGCCCCTCCGCAATCGCCGCGGCGATGTCCCTGTCGGAAAGAACGCTCACTTGACGTTGGCTCCGCTGCCTCGCTGGGCGTACAGGTTGTCGACCTCCCGCTTGAGGGTCTCGAGATCCTCGAAGCTCTGGTAGACGCTGGCGAACCGGATGTAGGCGATCTGATCGAGCGCGCGCAGCTTTTCCATCGACAGCCGGCCGATCTCCGAGGAATCAATCTCCGTCGCACCACTGGCGCGCAGCTGCAGCTCGATCTGGTCGGCGGCCTGGTCGGCGGCATCCTCCGGGACCGGCCGGCGCGTCAGGGACTTGCGAAGCCCCGAGGCGAGCTTCTCCCGGTCGAATTCCTGGCGGGTGCCATCGCGCTTGACCACCAGCAGCTTCGGGGCCTCGATGCGCTCGTAGGTGGTGAACCGAGTGCCGCAGGTCTCGCACTCGCGGCGCCGGCGGATGCTGGCCTCGTCGAGATCGCGCGAATCGATCACGCGCGTTTCCCGTTCGCCGCAGCGCGGACAGCGCATCCGGACCTCCAGACAGCAGGTAGCTGATCGGAGGATAGCACCGGGCGCGGGCTCGCCCGGCAGGCGGCACCGTCAGGCCGTACGGGTCGCCGAGCCCGGTGTCGCAGCCCGGATCTCCACGCCACGCAGCCGGATGGCGTCGCGGGCGTGGAGAAGGTTCAGGTAGCCGCGCTTGATCGAGGTCTCACCCTCCCCCAGCCGGTCGGCCGAAGCAAGCAGCCCGCGGCCATAGTCGACCAGCTCTAGTGCGCGCTGCGCCCTGTCCAGCTCTTCGACCAGGGCCGTCATGGAGGGCGACGGCTGCCGCGGCAGACCCGCCCGGACCTCGGAGGCAAGCGCCCCGAGGGCGGCCGAGGCGGCGGCGAGGGGCGACGCCATCTCCTCGGGCTCGACCTGGCGGCGGCGCATCGCGTCGATCATGCCGGCCGCGTCGGCTATCCAGCCGTCGGCCCGGTGAGCCACGTCAGAGGCGATCCGATAGCCGTGTGCCACCCGGCGCGCTTCTCCGCCCACCACCACGATCCGCCACAGGGCGAACAGGACCACGCACCCCATCGCGACGAACCAGGTGAGCGGTAGCAGGACGTTGGCCGGCACTGATTGCCTCGTGGTCTGTCGCCTGCTTCGGAGTCGACGGACGTCGCGTCACATGGCGCGCCGTCCGCGGGGGCGACGGGCTCACTCTAGCGAACGCTCGCCCGTTGGACAGCGGGACTTTCCTACCGGGACCCTACCGGGAGCTCTTGCCTCGCCCCGCCATCCGGGCCGCTCGCGGCCGCTCGCCGTGCTGGCTCGCCGGCGGCCTCGTCCACTCCGGCGTGTCCGCTCCGGAGCTCGAGATCAGGCGCACGGCCCTCACCTCCGCACCCGGATCCACGTCCCGGATCATGTCGTAGAGAGTGAGCGCCGCGACGGCGGCGGCCGTCAGCGCTTCCATCTCTACTCCCGCCGCCGCCGTTGCGGCCGTCTCGGCCTTGATCCGCACGGCGCCCGCGGCGCGGTCGGGCGTCGCCACCACCAGGAGTTCCGTAAGAGGAGTGGCATGGACGAGCGGGATCAGCTCCGCGGTCCGCTTCGCCGCCATTACACCGGAGAGCTCCGCGACGCTGAGGACATCGCCACGGGGCACCGACCCGTCCACGATGGCGCTGAGCGTCTCCTGCGAGACGGCGACCTCGGCTTCGGCTACCGCCTTCCGCACCACGCTCCGAACCTCCGAGAGGCTGGCCATCCTGGGCCGGCCGCCGCGCCCGAACTGGCTCGAACGGCGCCTCTCCGACCTGGGCTCGTCGCCGGATCTTCCGTCCGCCCGTCCGTCGGCATTGCCGTCGCCGGTGGGACCCTTCCACGTCATGTCGGTCACGCTCCCAGCCTATCGCCCAAAGGGTCCGCGCCGGCCGCCGCCGGCGGCGAGACGCCGCTGTTCTTCCACCGCTCGCTCGTGGACGAGCTGAGCGGCCGATCGGCGGCTGAACAACGATGGCCCGCCCTCCGGCATGGCCACCACGAGAGCGTCCAGCCCCGACTGCTCGAGGGTCTCGAGAGCGGACCAGAGCTCGCCGTCTTCGCTCGCCTGCGGGACCGCGGAGATCGGCACCATGGCCTGCTCAGTCCGGGTCTCGGCCCAGGTCCGGCGAGGGATCTTGCGGATTTGCGCCGTGCCGATCAATCCGAGCAGCTCCGAGCCCCGCTCGACCAGCGCGGCGGCGCCCAGAAGCTCGCCCATGTACTGGGCCGCGAACACGTCGAGCGTCAGCTGCGGCGGCACGCGGACCGGATTCGAGTCGAGCGCGTCTCGCACGCGGACCCCGGTGAGGAGAGTCTGCAGGAAGCTCCGCTGATCCAGGACGCGGCTTGCGCTGACGATCAGCCAGCCGGCCACCACGAGCCCGAGGCCGGTGACCGCGTCATTGAGCACCATCATGCCGACGCCGCCGGCGACGAACACCCAGCCGACGTAGCGGCCCACCCTGACGGTCGAGTGAGTCGCCACGGACTCCATTCCCGTACGCCGCCACGCTACTGCGTGGAGCATCCGGGCTCCGTCGAGCGGATAGCCCGGGATCAGATTTACGGTACCGAGGAATAAGTTGAACACCGCCAGGACGGCGGCGACGAACTGGATCGCCTGGATCCCGATCGGCGCCGAGTTGATGTCGATGGGCCCGATCCCGAAGAAGATCGTGACCGCGGTAGAGACAGCGGCAATCAGCAGGCTGAGACTGGGTCCGGCAGCCGCGACCCGAAGCTCTTCGCCGGGCGTGCGGGCATGTATTGCCATCACGTACGGGCCGCCGAGAAGCTGCACGACCACGATGGGTGCATGCAGCCCGTTTCGAGTGGCGACGACCACGTGGGCGAGCTCGTGCGCCGCGACCGACAGGAACACGGTCACCGCGATGACGATCGCAGTGATCAGGGCCGCCTCATTGGGCCAGCCCACGGCCGGGTTCGTCAGGTCGCTGCTGAAGAAGACGACGATCAGCGCCAGGACCGGGATCCAGCTCCAGTGGATGCGGATCTCCGTCCCGAAAACGCGCCCGAGGGCGACTCCTCCCATGATCATCGGGCCGTCTCCGCTTGCGGGATGGTCGATGCCGGCGCGGACTCGCTCGCGGCCACAGCCCGGGCAAGCCGTCCCGCGCCGAGCATCACGACCGCGCTCAGTGCCAGGACCACCACGGCGAGCGCGATGGTCGTGTCCGACCAGAACTGATCCGGGAAGAGCTGGACCAGTCGCTCCGTCCTCGGGTCGAAGGAGAACGATCCGGGTGGGAAGAAGATGTCATGGAACAGCAGGAACAGCTGGTCGAAGAAGAGGGCGAAGCCGATGCCGGCGACCACCACGCCGACCGCAAGAACCCGGGCGCCGAGTTCCATGCCGCGCCAGAACAGCCGCCTCTTCCAACCCGCGATCGCGGCCAGCAGCAGGGCGACAAGCGCGACGAGAGCGAGCAGGCCGAGCTTCGCCATCACGTTCCGAACGTCCACCATGTGGTTGACCTCGCGAGGATCGAGCACCTGGCTGCCGTTCACGGCGACGTCGAAGCGGGGCGGCCCGAAGACGAGATCGGACAGGATGCTGCCCGTCACCTGGTTGACCTGGGTGGCGTTGTAGCCGGTCCAGCCGGTGACGTCGCTGCGGCCCTGTTCGAAGCCCACCCAGACAGGGTTGAGGAAAACGAGCACGGACAGCCCGACGATGACGATCGGCGTGGCGATACCGACGACGATCCCGAGGATCTGCTCTGAACGTGATTTCATCAGGGGTACAGAGTACCCTGCCGCGTCGCCCGGTTGCCTGAACCGTTCGGGCGGCCCCGTTCAGCCCGCCCGGACCGTCTGTGCCTGCTCCGTCACGATCTGCCAGACGAGCTCGAGGTCCTCGTCGGTGGTCCGAAGGTTCCCGATCGCGACCCGGATCGTCATGCGGCCGTTGAGCCTGGTGTGCGACAGGAATGCCCGGCCGGTGCGGTTGATGGCGTCCATGAGGCGGACGTTGAGCTCGTCGATGCGCGCCGCCACGTCGGGCTCGTCTTCGCGCCCGGCAAGCTCGGCCGGCCGCAATCGGAAGCAGACCGTCGAGAACGGAACAGGTGCCATCCGCTCGAAATCGGGATCGGCGTCGACCCAGGCGGCGAACCGGCCGGCCATCGCGATGTGATGCTCGATCCGCCGGCGCAGGCCCTCCAGCCCGAAGAAGCGGAGCTGCATCCATATCTTCAGGGCGCGAATCCGGCGGCCCAGCGTGGGCGTGTACTCGTTGTAGTCGCGGATCGGCCCTTCGCGATCGAGCGTCCGCAGGTACTCCGGGACCAGGCTGAACGCGTCCCGCAGCACCGGCATATGGCGAGTGAGCAGGAGCGACGCGTCGACCGGGGTGAAGAACCACTTGTGCGGGTTCGTCACGATCGAGTCTGCTTGCTCCCAGCCGGCGAACGGGCCACGCCGCTCCGGTATCAGCGCCACGGCGCCTGCGTAGGCCGCGTCCACGTGCAGCCAGGCGCCCTCTCGCCGGGCGATCGCGGCCATCTCACGAATGGGATCGGCCGAGGTAGACGACGTCGTCCCGATCGTCCCGACGAGGGCGATCGGCCGGACGCCGGCCTTCTTGTCGGCCTCGATGGCGGCCTCGAGCGCGTCCGTCCGGAGCTCGAACCTCTCGTTGGTCGGGATCCTGGTCAGGCCTGCCCGGCCGAGACCGAGAGTCATGCACGCTTTCTCGATGGACGAGTGCGCTTCCGTCGAGGCGTACACGCGGAGCCTGGGCACGTCCGACCGACCGGAAAGGCCGCCCGCCGCCGCGTCGATGCCGGCCGCCTGCCGCGCCGCCGCCAGGGCGAGCATGGAGGAGGTGGACGCCGTGTCGGTGATGAGCCCGTCGAAAGCCTCCGGTAGACCCAGGGCCTGCTGGAGCCAGGACACCACCACCTGTTCCAGCTCGGTGCCGGCCGGGCTCGTCCGCCACAGCATCGAGTTGCCGTTGACCACCGCCGTCAGCATCTCGCCGATGATGCCCGGCCCCGACGCCGCGCTGGCGAAGTAGGCCAGGAATCGAGGGTGCTGCCAGTGAGTGACGTTCGGCTCGAAGACGCGGCAGTAGTCGTCGAGGATCGTCGAGATGGACTCCGGCGATTCCGGTGCCGCGGCCGCGAAGAGCGGGCGGATGCTTCCCGGCTCTATGTTCGGCAGAACCGCACGATCGCCGACCGTGGCCAGGTAGTCGGCCATGATGTCGACCGCGGCATGAGCGGCGGCCCGGAAGGCCTCGGGCTCCATGTCGTTGAGACCGGCCGTCTGCTGGACGTCCAGGTCTGCCGACAGACCGCGGGAAGCGGCCTTTGCTGCGCGTTCGATTGTCATGGTCTGACTCACGTTCCGGGGCACCGGCAGCGCTCGCGGCCGGAGATACCAGTCGAGTTTAGCCGGGAATCGCGGAGCGGCCTCCCGGCGCGGGCGGCCGCTCCGACGGAGCTCGCAGACCTACTTGATGATCGCGAAGTTGCTCCCGAAGTAGGAGGGATACACCGACCCTCCGGCCGACGAGGAGGCCATGAGCATGTACATGGTCTTGCCGACGCCGGTCATCGTCAGGGTCATTTCCTGGCCGACCGCCTGGAGCCGGATTTCCAGGGCCGGATGGCCGTCGAGAGTCGTCTGCGTCGTGCTCTCCACCGTCCCGCCCAGACTGGAGCCGACGTAGCTGTCGACGTATTGAGACAGGTAGTCGAGGAATGCCGTCGAGCTCATCGCCGACAGGTCCGCGGAAGAACTAACCGTGTACACCGCATAGATGGCGGCGTTCGAGAGGTCCATCGAGTACCAGTAAGTGATGTTCTGCTTGGCCGCTCCGGTCCCGGTGCTCTGCGTTTGCTTGATCGGCGCAGTAGTCCCGGGGAATTTGGCCGACCAGGTGCCGTCGGGCGACGTGAACTTGGTCCAGGTGCCAGTGGGCGCCGGTTCCGGGGTCGCCACGCCGGGAACGCTGGCGTCCGGCGTTGCCTCAGGGGTTTCGGCCGGGGTGGCTTCCGGTGTCGGGGCCTCCGTGGGATCGGCAGTCGCGGAACCCGCGGCGACGAGGGTGGCGCTCGCTTTCGGCGAGGGGGATGCCGTGGACTTCGAGTTCTGAGTGGCGATGAAAACGCCGCCGGCGGCGATTATCAGAACCAGGCCGATCCCGGCGACGATGATCGGCAGGTTCGACTTCTTCGCGGCGGGCGCGGGCGAAAGCTGGCTCTGGGGTGCGCCGAAGCTCTGCCGCAGGTCCAGCCCGCAGCTTCCGCAGGCCTGATAGCCCGGATAGAGAGGGGCGCCGCAGCGCGGGCAGTTGGACGGAGGGACGGGCGGAGCGTACGCGGCCTGTCCGTACCCCGGCTGCTGGCCGTAAGCGGGTTGGCCCTGTCCCGGGTAGCCGCCCGGCTGGGGCTGACCCGGGTAGGCGCCCGGCTGCTGCCCGTAGCCCGGCTGGGGCTGACCCGGGTAGGCGCCCGGCTGACTCGACTGCATCTGGCCGTAGTCCTGCTGGCCGTAGGCCTGCTGCGACTGTCCGTAGCCGGGCTGCTGGCCGAACTGCTGGGGCTGGCCGTAGGCCGCGGCCGGATACTGACCCTGACCCGGAGGTTCCCCGAACGGCGACGGAGGCGCGACGGGCGGCACCGGCGGGGTCGCGCCGAACGACGGGGCTTCCGGCTGAGCCGGCGCCGATGCCGTGCTGTAGTCGAAACCGCACGTCTGGCAGAACGGGCGGTCGCCCTGGCGCGGCGTGCCGCAGCGCGGGCATTGGGCGATCATGTCGCACTCCCTCCGGTCTTCCCGGTCACTTTTCCGCGAGGTGACGGCGCGGAACTCGGCTTGGCGAAATGCTCGGCCGGAATCGATGAGCCCCCGACTCAACCTGGGCGACGCTGTGGGGTTCGGACAGACCGCTCCACTCGATTATGGTCCGTCACCCGAGCCTTCGGAACCTCCCGGACCGCACCGGACCGCCCCCGGTCCCGCGCAGGAGCCGCCGCCACCTGCTCAACCAGGTACAAGAGAAAACGCCCCCGGCATGCCTGCCGCGGGCGTTCCGTCCGGAGAAGATGGTCGGGGCGGAGCGATTCGAACGCTCGGCCTCCTGAACCCCATTCAGGTGCGCTACCAGGCTGCGCCACGCCCCGATCGGCAAACAGGATACCAGACCCTCGACCGGCATCCACCACCCGGCCCGGCTTCCTTACTGCGGGCTGCGGTTCCCCGTATCGCTCTTTCGTTTGGCTCCGGACACGCCCCTGGCACTCGACGGAGAGAAAGCCCTGGTCATCGGACGCTTCCTTCCGTCCGACCTCGGACGTCTCGGGTCCAGCCTGGCGCTGGCACGCTCTCGGAAGATCAGCTTGATGGGCGTCCCGTCGAAACCGAACTCGGTTCGCAGCTGATTCTCCAGGAAGCGCTGGTAGCTGAAATGAACCTGGTCGGCGTGGCGGGCGAAGAATACGAACGCGGGCGGAGCAACCGCGACCTGCGTCGCGTAGAAGATCTTCGGCGGGCCGAGTTTTCCGGCGGGCGGCGCCTGACGCAGAGAGGCGGCGCGGATGACGCGGTTCAGCTCGGGGGTCGGGATGCGCTTGCGGCGCTCGCTCCAGACATCCACTGCCAGCTCGAGGATTCGACCGACGCGCTGGCCGGTCTTGGCGCTGATGGACACCACGGGCGCGAAATCGAGGAACGGCACCTCGCGACGGAGGCCTTGCACGTACTCGTCGAACGTCCGATCCGTCTTCTCGGCGAGCAAATCCCACTTGTTGAGCGCGACGACGAGCCCCTTGCCCTCTTCGACGACGAACCCGGCCACGTGCGCGTCCTGGGCCGTCAACCCCTGGAACGCATCGACGACGAGGACGGCGACGTCCGCGCGATCGACGGCCTTGAGGGCTCGCAGCGTCGAGTAGCGCTCGGCTTCCGGGCCCCTGGACACTTTCCCGGGCCGTTTGATCCCGGCGGTATCGATCAGCACGATCTCGGTGCGACCCCAGGTCAGGTGTGTGTCGATGGCGTCGCGCGTGGTCCCCGGGATTTCCGAGACGATCGCCCGCTCCTCGCCCAGTAGCGAGTTCAGCAGGCTCGACTTGCCGACGTTCGGCCGGCCGACCAGCGCGATCCCAACTTCCTGATCCTGCTCGCCGGGCTCATCTCCGAGCGCGCCTTCCGCGTCGGCTTCGATGGCCTCTTCGTCGCCTTCGATGATTCGCGACAGCCGGCCCGCGGCCATGTCGGCGGCCCAGACGTCCGCTTCGGCTTCGCGGCGCTTGCGGGCGATCTCCTGCTCGCTCTCGGGCGGCAGCGCCCAGACGATCGCGTCGAGGAGATCCGCGACGCCGCGGCCGTGCGCGGCGCTCATCGGATACGTCTCGTCCCAGCCAAGGGAGTAGAACTCGGCTGCTTCGAGCTCGCGCTTGTCGTTGTCGGCCTTGTTGGCGGCAACGAGCACCGGCGCCTTTGCCGTTCGCAGGAGGTCGGCGGCTTCGTGGTCGGCCGGCGTGATCCCGGTGATCGAGTCGGCGACCAGGACGATGACGTCCGCCTCGCTGATGGCAAGACGGGCCTGTTCCTGGACGCGCTCCTCGATAGGATCGCCAGGATGGATCTCCAGCCCGCCGGTGTCGACCACGATGAAGCGGCGGCCGTTCCACTCGGCGTCGCCGTAGATGCGGTCGCGTGTCGTCCGGGCTCGATCCTCGACGATGGCGGCGCGGTGGCCGACGATGCGATTGAACAGAGTGCTCTTGCCAACGTTGGGACGGCCAACGATGGCGACGATCGGCAGTGAAGTCACCCGCGGATTATGAGGGACGCAGGGCGGAAGTGGCGCAAGGCGCCGGAGGAGCGGCGCAATGGGCCGGGCCAGGCGGTGACGAGGTCGCCGGCGCGCCGATTCTTGAACAACTTTCGTCAGGCGGAAGTTGTGCGAGAAGTCCGGCCCGTGCGCGTCACCGCGAAGGCGTATTCCCGCCGTCGTCGTACGGCCGAGTGCTCGACCCGGTCGACACTCGAGCCGGCGGACCCCTCAGGCTGCCGTCCAAGGCCTGAATTCTTCGAACAACCCACGCCACATGGAAGTTGTTCAAGTTCGGGCTACGCGCCGATGGGCCGGGCCATGGGCGATCGGCCGGAGCCGGGGCCGGTCTAACGGCGGTCCGACGCCCGGGCCGGCGGTCGCCGGCGCGCCGCTACCGACCCGCGAACACCATCGGCAGCGACGTGGTTCGTCCGGCCGGAGTGGCGGCGACCGAAAGCGCCGCGTCCGCCAGTTCCTCGGCTCGCGCGGCGGCTTCGCTCGTGCCGGCGATGCGCAGGATTCGCTCGGCCACGCAGCGCAGGTCCTCGATGGGCGTAGACGTCCCGCCGGTGACTCCAACGACGGCCGCGTTCTCGAATGCCGCCGCGTCCACGATGTCCTCCTCGGACTCGATCTGGATCGCCGGCGTGCCGACGATGCCGCACAGGCGCGTCAGCTCCTTCGTGTTCGCGCTCGAGCGCCCGCCCACGACCACCATGAGATCTACGTCGCGGGCCGCCTCGACAGTGTCCTCCTGCCGCCGGAGCGTGACCGGGCAGACCGTGTTCACGATCTTGAGCTCGTGGCAGCGACCCACCATGAACGCCGCCAGCTTCTCGAACTTCCACGGCGGCTGGGTGCTCTGGCTGATCAGCGCCATCTTCTTGCGGCGCGGGATCGCCTGCCAGTCCTCTTCCTCGTCCACGACGATCGCGTCCGGCGCGAAGCCGAGCAGGCCGACGACCTCGGGGTGCCGCGGCGTGCCGAGCAGCACGATCGAATAACCCTCTTCGACGAGCCTGGTGATCTCACGCTGCTCCTGGATCACCCAGGTGCACGTGCCGTCGATGACGTCGAGTCCACGCGACTCGGCCCGGGCGAGCACCTCCGGCCGAACTCCGTGGGCTCGGATGACGACCGCGGCCCCGTCGCTGACGTCGTCGAGTGTGTCCACCGTCTCGATGCCCTGCGCGGCGAGCTGGCTGATGACACCTTCGTTGTGGACGCCCTGGCCGAGCGTATGCGTCCTTTTGCCGGCGGCCGCCGCTTCCTTGGCCTTGTCGATTGCCTCGCGCACGCCGTAGCAGAACCCGGTCCGCCGCGCGATCCTTACTTCTCGAACGTTACCCATGTCGCTTAAGTATCACACCGATCGCTGGGACGAGCCCCGGCACCGCCGTGCTTCGCATGGCGCGATCCTCAGCTCTCGGACGCATCTGCCGGCTCGATCTGGCGACCCGGCGCCGATTCGACGTCGCGACGTGCCGCGGGCCCGTAGACGCCTCGCTGGTCCGGCGGGAGCAGCTCGGCGATGTGGCCCATCAGCTCCGTGGTGACCGCTCGCAGCGAGTCGCGGCGATCGCCGCCGCGCTCCGTGACCAGCGAGAACGGCTTGCCCACTCGGATCGTCATGCGGCGGAATGGACGCGGCAGGATCTTGCCGCGAGGCCAGAAGCGATGCGACCCGGATATGGCGATCGGCAGAATCGGCGCGCCGCTCCGGACGGCCAAAACCGCCGCCCCTTCCTTCGCTTCCTGCATCGCGCCGGTGGGCGAGCGGGTGCCCTCCGGGAAGATAGCCAGGACGCCGCCATCGTCGAGGACCTGACGGGCCATCTTGAACGACTCCAGGTCGCCGGCGCCCCGCCTCACGCCGAAGACGCCGTTGTGTCTCATGGAATAGCCCAGGACCGGCCACCGCATAGCCTCTGCCTTGCCGGGCCAGGCAAACGTCCGGCCGAACCTGGGGATGACGTAGGCGATCATCAGCATGCCGTCGGCGTTCGAGGCGTGGTTGATCACTACGAGCACGGGGCCTGACGCGGGGATGTTCTCCAGGCCCTCCGTCCGAACGCGAGCCAGGCCGCCGAATACGAGCCGCAGGCAGGCGCCTGAGAGGCGCGGGAAGAACGGCAGCTTCCTATTCGCCACGCTCGCCTCCAGGCGCCGCGCTTCGGGACGAGGCGGACGAGGCGGCCGAGGCGGACGAAGCGCCGTACGCTCCCGACTCTCCGCCGGCCCGCGCCCGCTCTGCCGCTCGAATGACCGCCACCACCGCTTCCACCGTCTCCTCGAAGGAGAGCGCGTCCGAATGGAGAACCACCGCGTCCGGCGCCGCTCGCAGCGGTGCCGTCACCCTCGTGGAGTCGAGCGTGTCGCGGCGCTTGAGGTCGGCGAGTACCTGCTGCTCCTCGCGGGCCTCCTCGGCCATCCCCTCGGCCGCCCGCTGCGCGGCACGACGCCTGGCTCGTTCCTCGGCCGAAGCGTCGAGATACACCTTGAGGTCGGCGTCGGGGAGGATGACGGTGCCGATGTCGCGGCCGGCCATGATGATCGCGCCGTCCGACGCGATCTCCCTCTGTCGTGGGATGAGCGCGGCCCGCAGCTCCGCGACTCGCGAGTACTCGGACACGGCCGCTTCCACGGCTTTGCCCCGAACCTCGGTGGTCACGTCTCTGCCCGCCGCCTGGACACAGCAGAGCCGGCCCTGGTCGTCCGCCTCGAGCCGCACCTCGTCGGCCAGAGCCACCAGCGCCGCCAGATCCGTTGACTCCACCCCGCGCTCGAGCGCGAGCCACGTGACCGCCCGATACAGCAGCCCCGTGTCGCAGAAGCGGTAGCCGAGCCGTGTCGCGGCCTCGGCGCCCACGGTGCTCTTGCCGCTCGAGCTCGGGCCGTCGACGGCAACGATCAGTCCGGGCGCGGGCGATGCCGGGGGTATGCCGTCATCTGGATTCGGGCGCTGGGGCACGTTGTCGTCCTGACTCACGTCACGGAGGATAGCCGACCCCACGCCGTCGAGAAACGCGCTCGGTTCACTCCGGCCGGACTCGCGGCGAGCTCTCGGCCCGGGCGCAGGCCGCCAGCTGACGGACTTCCTGGCTCGTCAGACGGCGAGCCTCGCCGGCGCCCACGTCCGTGAGCCGGAGCACGCCGACTCGAACCCGAACCAGGCGCCGCACCGGCTGGCCGACCACGTCGAACATGCGCCGGATCTGACGCTTCCAGCCCTGGGCCAGCACCACGCGATACCAGCGATATTCCGGATGCGGCGGCTCGAGGAGCGCCGTCAGCTTGCGCACCTGCGCCGGAGTGGCGTCCTCGAGCGAGTCGAGGCGGGCCAGGCCCTCTTCGAGCTCTATTCCGTTGCGAAGCGCCACCTTCTGCTGCTTCGTCACCGAGCGATCCAGCCCAACCAAGTACTCGCGCTCCACGCCGTAGCGCGGGTGGAGGAGCAGCTCCGTCCAAGCTCCGTCATTCGTCAGGAGCAGCAGACCCTCCGACTCCTCGTCCAGACGGCCCACCGGGTACAGCCGGTCCATTCGGGCATCCGCCGGCATCAGCTGGAGAACCGTGCGTTCGGCGTGGCGGTCCTTCACGGTCGAAACCACCCCGGCGGGCTTGTTGAGGAGCCAGTACGACCTGGCCACTTGCTCTCGGGGTACGGCCTTGCCGTCCACGAGAACGCGCTGGACGTCCATGTCCACCCGCTCGCCGAGCGCGGCCGCCCGACCGTCCACGGTCACGCGGCCGGCGCTGATGAGATCTTCGGCGCCACGCCTGGACGCCAACCCGGCCGCGGCGATGATCTTCTGCAGCCGCTCGCGCGCCATCTACTTCACCCCGGTCGGAGGCTCTGCCGAGGCGTGAGATACGACCGACCCCCCTGATCCGACCGCCTCGTCGTCGGCGCCATACAGCCGCTCGGCTATCTCGGGCTCGAGGGGCGGCAGCTCCTCCAGGCTGGTAAGCCCGAAGCGCTCGAGAAACTCGAATGCCGTGCCGTACAGGATCGGCCGGCCTGGAGCCTCGGAGCGGCCAAGCTCCACGATGAGCCGCCGGTGCAGCAGCGTCCGGAGCGTGTAGTCCGAGTCGACTCCGCGGATGCGCTCGATCGTGGCGCGGGTGCAGGGCTGACGGTAGGCCACGATGGCCAGCGTCTCCAGCGACGGGTTGGACAGCTTTGGGGCGTCCGCCCCGACGTACCGGGCGATCAGCGCACCCGCCTCCGGCGCCGTGGCCAGCTCCACTCTCTCGCCCGATTCCACGAGCTGGATGCCGCGTCCGGCGAGCGTGCAGGCGAGGTCGCCAATCCGGGCGTCCACGGTGTCGCGGTCCACGCCCGCGACCTGGGCGATCTCGGCCCTGGTCAGCGGCTTCTCGGCGACGAAAAGCAGCGCCTCCAGCTGAGCCTCGGTCAGCTCGCCGGGCGCGGGCTGAGCCTCGGTCGCCTCACCCGGCGCCGGCTGGCCCTCGGCTTCTAACTCCGTCACGCAAACGACTCCAGGCTCTCGTCGATCTCGGTGGTCGCCTTGGCCGTGGCCACTCCGTCGGCCGGCACCAGGCGCCGGGCAATGATGGGGCCCCACGGTTCGGCCTGCTCGATAGTTATCTCGCGCCGTTTGGATAGCTCCAGCATCGCGAGAAACGTGATCGCCACGACGACGCGGTCGCGCACGCCCCGCAGCAGATCCTGGAGGACCACCACATCCGACCCGCTCAGCGCCTCGCGGATCGCGGCATTGACCAGATCCCACCGCCCGCGCAC
>DAHXON010000199.1 GCA_027364875.1 Chloroflexota bacterium | reverse complement strand
GAGCTGCAGGCCTTCGCTCACGTCTAGGCGGTAGTCGTGCTGCGAGTGGATGACGAGGGTGGGCGTCTTGAAGTTTTTGGCGTAGAGCGAGGGCGACCACTTGCGGAATGGATTTTCGTCGTCTGGTTTCCCGTAGTAATCCCATGGGTGGCCTTTGAACTCCCACGTGTTGAACCAGAGCTCTTCTGTGCTGCCAAAGGCCGATTCGGCGTTGAACATGCCGTCGTGGGAGACGATGCAACGAAAGCGGTTGGTGTGGCCAAGGATCCAGTTGGCCATGTAGCCGCCGTAGCTGGCGCCGAGGGCGCACTCGCGGGTCTTGTCGATGAAGGGGTAGTGCTGCTCGGCGTAGTCGAGGCCGGTCATCAGGTCGGTGAAGGGCTTGCCGCCCCAGTCGCCATTCACTCCGTCAATGACGGCCTGGCCGTAGCCGGTGCTGCCGCGCGGGTTGATCATGACGACGACGTAGCCGTTGGCGGCGAAGAGCTCGGGGTTCCAGCGATAGGACCAGGACTGGTCCCATGCGCCCTGCGGGCCGCCGTGGATGAGGAACTTGACGGGATATTTCTTGGCCGGGTCATAGCCAGGGGGAGGAATGACGAAGCCCTGGAG
>DAHXON010000198.1 GCA_027364875.1 Chloroflexota bacterium | reverse complement strand
AGCTCGAGGGCTCCCCCGGCGTAGGCGTAGGCGGCAGTGGCTCCGGCTGTGGTCTCGGCGATTACCTGGGGCAGCGAGGACGCGAGATCGAGGGTGTAGGCGGTCGTGCCCAACGCCGTCGTCTTGGCGATCCGATTGCCGGCGCCGTCGTAGGTGTAGGCGCCGATCGCCTGGCTGCCTGTGGCAAGGCCGGTCAGGCGGTTCTCGGTGTCGTAGGCGTAGGTGGTGGTGACCGAGCCGCTGGCTGTCGCTCCGGTGAAGCTCGAGCTAGGGGCGGCGTGGCGCGGAGGTCAATGATTGGCCGCGAACCATCCAAGGATGAAGAGAGCGGCAATCGGGAAAACCATGACGAGAAACACCGCCTCCGCGCGCAGGCCGTCGTTCCAAGTCCGCTTGTCGACGAGCCAGAGCGCAAGCCGTTGAACCACCCAGAGCCAGCCTGACACGCATACGATCGCCGCGATCCCACCGATGACTACTCCGAGCATCACGACGGGCAGCGGCCATCCGCCTATCGTCGCGACAGCTACTCCAACCCCGCCCAACAGCCCCAGCTCCGGGTGGAGTAGGTCCTGCTTCATGACCCAGCCGTGGATGATGTTCTGCTCGAAGCGATCCATCGGCTTTGGTG
>DAHXON010000197.1 GCA_027364875.1 Chloroflexota bacterium | reverse complement strand
CTCCAGAATCTGGCCAACGTTCATGCGCGAAGGCACTCCCAGGGGGTTCAGCACCACGTCGACCGGCGTGCCGTCGTCCATGTAGGGCATATCCTCGATCGGCACGATCTTGGAGATGACGCCCTTGTTGCCGTGGCGGCCGGCCATCTTGTCGCCAGGCTGCAGGCGCCGCTTCACCGCGACGTAGACTTTGACCATTTTCTGCACGCCCGGGGGCAGTTCATCGCCTTGGGTGAGCTTCTTCTTCTTCGCCTCGAACGCCACGTCGAAATCGACGCGTTTTTGTGCCAGGCTGTCCTTCAGGCTCTCGAGCTGCGCCGCCGCCTCTTCGTTCGCGAGGCGGATGTCGAACCAGTGGTAGTGCTCCAGTTCCTGCAGGTAAGTCTTGGTGAGCTTGGCGCCTTTGGCCAGTTTCTTCGGCCCGCCGTTGACCGTCTTGCCCACGATCAGGCGCTCGATCCGCTCGAACGTATCGGCTTCGACGATGCGCATCTGGTCTACGAGGTCGAGCTTGTAGCGCTTCAGTTCCTCGTCGATGATCTGTTGCGCGCGCTTGTCGCGCTCGATCCCCTCGCGCGTGAACACCTGCACGTCGATCACCGTTCCGGAAATGCCCGAGGGCACGCGCAGTGAAGTGT
>DAHXON010000196.1 GCA_027364875.1 Chloroflexota bacterium | reverse complement strand
AGGCAAGAGCGATTTCAAAATTGCGAAGTGGCGCAGCTTGATAGTCTTGAGAGTTACCTAAAACTTACCTAAGCCGTTTTATTGCATCACACAAACCATATAACCTATTGATTTTATGGCGCTCCCTACGAGATTCGAACTCGTGTTACAGCCTTGAGAGGGCCGTGTCCTAGGCCTCTAGACGAAGGGAGCCTTAATGACGCTTGGCGGATCTCAGCCGCCGCTCTGGTAAGAGGGCTGGTAGTATACGGACCAATTTTTTGGACTCAAGCGGAACCCAATTTTTTGAACGAATTCTCCAGCTCAAGCGCATCCGGCCCAATTTCACCGTCGCCGACCGCGCCGGTCATCATCCCGCGCGCCGCACATTCGATTTCGCGTGCCGCGATCTCGCCCAACGCATTGAAAGTGCTCTATCGCCTCAAGGACGCGGGCTTTCAGGCCTTCCTCGTCGGCGGCGCCGTCCGTGACTTGCTGCTCGGGATTACGCCGAAGGACTTCGACGTGGCGACGAATGCGCTGCCCGAGGAAGTGCGCCGGATATTCCGCAATTGCCGGCTGATCGGACGGCGATTCCGGCTCGCGCACGTGCATTTCGGCACGGAAATCATCGAGGTGGCGACTTTTCGCGCGGCGTCCGCGCCGGAGCGCGAGGAAGGGGAG
>DAHXON010000195.1:344-664 GCA_027364875.1 Chloroflexota bacterium | reverse complement strand
CCCGCGCGGTACGCCGCACTGTCATACGTTCTCCGATCGCATCATCCAGCCGGGCGACATGGTCTACCTCGACATCATGCATTCGTTCAACGGCTACCGGACGTGCTACTACCGCACGTTCGTCTGTGGCGAGCCGAACAAGCATCAGATCGAGGCGTACGACCTGGCGTCCAAATGGATCAGTGCGTCGATCGATGCGATCCGCCCCGGTGCCACCGTCGATG
Source organism: Chloroflexota bacterium (assembly GCA_027364875.1). Classification (GTDB taxonomy): domain Bacteria; phylum Chloroflexota; class Limnocylindria; order Limnocylindrales; family CSP1-4; genus Fen-1039. Next base: position 440 of record DAHXON010000195.1, on the reverse strand, counting down.
ACATCGCCGCCGTATGGCCCTCGGCGGAAGAATTCGGCTATCGCGACGAGGAAGAGGCATTTCTGCTGCAGTACGGTCACGGCATCGGCTTGAGCC
>DAHXON010000195.1:0-334 GCA_027364875.1 Chloroflexota bacterium | reverse complement strand
CAAGGAAGGCATGGTGTTCGCCGTCGAAACCTGGAAAGGCGCCGCTGATGGCTCGGGGGCCGCGCGCATCGAGGAAGAAGTCGTGGTGACCCGCGACGGCTGCGAGGTGATCACGAACTTCCCCTCCGATCGCCTGATTTCCTGCGGGCTTCCGGGCTGGGACGTGTTCTGAGACCCTGCGTCGACTGCGGAGCCAGGATGCCCGAACTCAATGATCTGAAATACGCCGCGCCGTGGCAGGAGATTCGTGCGGTGCCGGAGGACTGGGACGTCCTCGGCGCGGCCGCGTTGCTGCGCATGCTGCATCACCTGCACCTCGTGCGCTCTTTTGAAG
>DAHXON010000194.1 GCA_027364875.1 Chloroflexota bacterium | reverse complement strand
GTGTATTACAACACCATGAGCATTGCGCAAGCGTGGGTTGTGCAGGGGCGTCTCTCGCCCTGGGTTGGTCTTTTGCCAGTGCACTTGTTGTTTTTAATATCGGGATTGTTGCTATTACAGCGTCGGCAGTGGCTTTGGTCGCCACGCTGGGTGCTGTCTTATTTGCGCCGACGTGGTTCGTAGTTAACGTCCCAGGCCATTTCATTGGCCGTGAGGCGGCAAACTCCGGTATAATTCGCGGCCTTCGGAGAGGTGGATGAGCGGTTTAAGTCGCACGCCTGGAAAGCGTGTTTAGGTGAATAACCTAACGCGGGTTCGAATCCCGCCCTCTCCGCCACGGAGTCTACAGCTCAGAGAACCGCATTGGGCCTTGTTGTAAAAGCCCCGACATTTCAAAGCGTTGCTTGAAATTGCGGGGTTTTTTGTCGCCTGGAGAAGGTGAATTCCTCTCTATATAAGCCCATGTAATGCATTTCTCTCTGACCCATGATTTGGCGGTACCTTAAGGATTCGTGAAGCTGCGTGAAGTTTTTTAGGAAGTGTCAGGTTTTGTGTAGGAGTGTAAGGCGGTGAGGTGGGAACTGCGGAGACGAATCTGCGTGCAGAAAATCCGAACATGACTCGTTGCTTGTTCGGCTCAATTTCATTGAGTTCCTCCATCACCTGAAAAC
>DAHXON010000193.1 GCA_027364875.1 Chloroflexota bacterium | reverse complement strand
ATCTCGCAAAGCACCGTCCATTAATATGTCTCGGCAGCGAAGTCGGCCGGAGTGCCGTTTCCGATGCCCGACGACTGGGACGACACGCGGATTGAGCAAACGTTGTTTCCGCACCGTCCGACACCCTCGGTTTGGCGCAAACATGCCGAGCCCGACTGGACGAAGATCCATCAGGACCTGCAGACCCACAAGAACCTGACGCTCCAGCTGGTCTGGCAGGAAGAACGCGAGAACAACCCCGGGGGCTACGGCTACAGCCGGTTCTGCGACCTGTACCGGCGCTGGCTGAAGAAGCGGGACCTGGTGTTACGGCAGGAACACCGCGCCGGCGAGAAGCTGTTCGTCGATTACGCCGGCGACACCATTCCGATTCACGACCCCCGCACAGGAGATGTGCAGCAAGCCGCCGTATTCGTAGCTGTCCTGGGCGCCAGCAGCTACGCCTACGCCGAGGCGACTGCGGGACAGAACCTGCCAGACTGGATCGCTTCGCACATCCGAGCCTTCGAGTTCATAGGGGGCACGACCCTGGTGGTGGTGCCGGACAACCTGAAGTCCGGCGTCCGAAAACCTTGCTATTACGAGCCGGAGCTGAACCCCACCTATCGCGACTGGGCCGAACACTATGAAGTCGCGATCATCCCAGCGCGTCCTTACCGCGCCAAAGACAAGGCGAAGGTGGAAGCAGGCGTCCAGGTCGTGCAGCGC
>DAHXON010000192.1 GCA_027364875.1 Chloroflexota bacterium | reverse complement strand
GTGCGAGATCGGACGACTCCCATTGGTCGACGCGGCCTTCAATCACGCAACGACCACGCATGGTCCGGCGCGGCCGTGGGCTCCCCAACGGCAGAATTGGCCTGATCTCTTGAATAACCTCCGCCTCATGGAAGTTGTTCAAGAATCAGGCGGCGGCGCCACACGGCAGCGCCTGGGCGCGCCCCGGCGACCCCCCGGGGGCCTACCCGGCGACCCGGCGCGTGTACTGGTGCCCACTCCCGACACCCGCAGCCGCGAAATCGTCCCCCAACGGCTCGGCCGCGGCCGCTCTCTGACAGATTCGCACGGCGTGAACGTTGGGCCGAACGGCGAGCACATCCTGCCACCGACAGCAAGCTCGTTCGCACGCGCGAGGGCCGGCAAACCGCCGCAGGGACCCCGATTCGGCAGAATTCGGCCGAGATCCCCCCGCCGCGTACCTCGCCGGCCGATGTTCCAAGCGCAAGCATTCTGGGGCGAAAATCTGGCAGGTTGCCTTCGCGACCTCCGGAATAGCGGTCGCCTCGTGAAAGATTGGCAGGACGTCCTGAGGGTCGGGGATGAGATCGGGCGTGTGGCGAAGACGACGAGCTGGCGCGGGGCAGAGGGGTTACGGACCTGGCGGAGGCCGACGGTCGGGCCCACGCCACGGGGCCACGCCACGCCACGGGGCCACGCCACGGGCCCACGCCACGGGGCCACGCCACGGCGCCACGGCACGGC
>DAHXON010000191.1 GCA_027364875.1 Chloroflexota bacterium | reverse complement strand
CTATAAAAGTACGGTATGGCGGCTAAGAAACATACTGAAAAGGCAGCTCCCGAGGAGCCGCGAGCGGCCGGCGCGGGGGTGGTCGCGCGCTCTATATCGACCGAGATGCGCGAAAGCTACCTCGACTACGCGATGTCCGTCATCACGAGCCGTGCGTTGCCTGACGTCCGCGACGGCCTCAAGCCCGTGCATCGCCGCATACTCTTCGCCATGCAGGATGCAGGACTCACCGCCTCTGCGAAAACCCGTAAGTCGGCGACCGTCGTCGGCGACGTCCTCGGCAAATACCATCCGCACGGCGACGCATCCGTCTACGACGCGATGGTCAAGATGGCCCAGGATTTCACCATGCGCTATCCGCTTATCATCGGCCAGGGCAACTTCGGCTCGATCGACGGCGACGGCGCGGCGGCATACCGCTACACCGAAGCCAAGATGGCACGGCTCGCAGGCGAGATGATGCGCGACATCGAGAAAGATACGGTCGAATTCGTCGCCAACTACGACAACACCAAGACCGAGCCTGTCGTGCTTCTGGCCGCGATACCGAACCTTCTACTCAACGGGACGCCCGGCATCGCGGTCGGCATGGCGAGCAACATTCCGCCGCACAACCTGCGCGAGGTCTGCGAAGCCGCGATACATCTTATAGACACTCCCGAAGCGACGACCGAGGACCTCCTCGAATTCGTCAAAGGCCCGGACTTCCCGACGGGCTGCATCGCCTTCAACCAGAAGGACATTGCACATGCA
>DAHXON010000190.1 GCA_027364875.1 Chloroflexota bacterium | reverse complement strand
AGGATCTGGGTCTTGGTGAAGTTGACCATCTCGCTCGCGACGTCGAGGTCGCGGATACGAGACTCGGAGGCGTTGAGGTTCTCCGAGGCGACGCCGATGCTCGCGGTGGTGTGCTCGAGGCGGTTCTGGACCGCGCCGAGGTTGCCGCGGGTGGTGCTGACGTAGCCGATCGCGGTGTCGGAGCTCGTGATCAGAGCCTGAGCCGCGGCGATGATGCCGCTGCCGCTGCCCGTGGCGGTGGCGAAGGCGGTGATGTCCGCGTTCCACGTGCCATAGCCGGTGGCCGTGATCTGGGCGTCGGCAAACGACACCCCGAGGAAGTCGCCTGCGTTGGCGCCGATCTGGAAGTTGGCACCCGTGCCGGCTCCGGTGACAACCGTCGGAACGCCCACGCCCGCCAGGTCGGTGGCCAGGTCGGCCGCCGTCTTGGTGGATGCGCCGACGACGGTGATCTTGACGCCGAGGTTGCCGAAGTTGATCGACTCGGTGCCCGTGGCGCCGATGGTGGCCGCGAGGGTGACCTGCTGGGACAGCCCGGTGCCGTCGGAGAGGGTGACCTTGCCGCCGGCCTGGCTCGTGATCGTGTAAGTCGTGTTCGCCTTGGCGCCGGTGACGTCGACCCCGGAGATGGTGGCCGCGCCGTTCGTCGGCAGGGCGGTCCCAACCGCTAGGCCGCCGCCGGACTGCGCGACCGACAGGGCGCCGGTGAGCAGGCTTTGGCCGTTGAACGTGGTGGACTTGGCGATGCGGTCGATCTCAGCGCGCAGGGCCGTGATTTCGGTCGACACGGAAGCCGCGTCG
>DAHXON010000018.1 GCA_027364875.1 Chloroflexota bacterium | reverse complement strand
CCTTCCGGCCGAGCCAAACTGGAGGCCGCGTGCCGGAGCGCCCGGCCAGCCGGCCGTGATGCTCATGGTCGGCGTCAACGGTACGGGCAAGACCACCACCATCGGCAAGCTCGCCTACGACTTCAGGGCCGAGGGTTCCTCCGTCCTGCTCGCCGCGGCCGACACGTTCCGGGCCGCCGCCATCGACCAGCTCCGTATCTGGGCGGATCGCTCGGGCAGCCAGTTCGTGGCCCACGCGCCGGGGGCCGATCCCGCGGCCGTGGTCTACGACGCACTCGATGCCGCCGTCGCGCGGAACGTGGATATCGTCATCGCGGACACGGCCGGGCGTCTGCACACGAAGTCGAACCTGATGGACGAGCTGGCCAAGATGCGCCGCGTCGTCGATCGACGCCTGCCCGGCTCGGCGCCGGAAGTCCTCTTCGTGCTGGACGCCACAACGGGCCAGAACGGCCTCTCCCAGGCCAGGGTGTTCAACGAGACCGTCGGCCTGACCGGGATCGTGCTCACGAAGCTGGATTCGACCGCCAAGGGCGGCATCGTGTTCGCAATCGAAGACGCGCTCCACGTCCCGGTCCGCTACGTCGGGGTGGGGGAGAAGCTCGGCGACCTGCTTCCATTCGACCCGGACGCCTTCGTGGCGGCGCTCTTCGACTAGCTCGGCCGCGCCGCCGTAACTCGCTCGTCAGGTCGGCTGATTGCGCCCGCTTGAAGGGCGCGAACCAGATCCGTCCAGATTGCGACGCCTGCTGCGAGGACCAGGACGGGGACAGGCTCGAACAATGGCGCGAATGGAAAGAGGAGGGCCATCTGGACCCCGGCCGGTAGATCCGCCGGACTGGCGGCGCTCGTGAAGAAGGGCCCGCACGCGCCCATGCAGAAGTAGCCGATCTCGACCCTCTCGCCGAGCAGCGTCGGCAAGACCGAAACCGACGAGATCGCAACGATCAGTGCCATGACGAACGTGAAGAAACCGCCCAGGCGCGCGTGTCGCTCTACCGCGACGGCACCAAGCGGGGCGGCGATCAGGGCGGGAAAGAAGACCGCGCTGGCGGCTGCGGTCCAGCGCCCGGCTTCATCGGAGTTCAGGGTAGTCGGCGGGGTCGTGAATAGCGGCGAGAAGTCCAGCGTCATAGCTACGATCGGCCAGGCGAGGAATGCCATGCCGAGGGCGAGAGATGTCGCGTTGATGGCCTCCTTGGGCATTCGCCTGCCAACCGGCCACAAACACACGACGGCTGCGATCCCGAACAATCCCCACAACAGGATCAGGATCAGCACGGCCCCTCGGTCCTCCAACTCGAGCGTCTGGGGCCAGTATGGGAACGTCACGGAGAGGCAGGTGTCTGGTCAGCGACAGGCCGGTTGACTCCCTCGCCGCTACTCCGGCGTCACGGGCGACCCTTTCGCTTCAGTCTGGCCGGAAGGAGTCGCTGGTAGCGGCCTTCGAGACGGCGCAGGCCGGCGGCCTGGCCGGCCAGCTCTGCCACGTCGGTCAGCGGTTCTTGAGATACGGCCGGACCGGGTCGTAGATCCCGCTTTCGTTCGAGTAGAGGACGTAGTTGCGGACCGTGGAGAACCACTCTCGGGTGGTGGGGGCAAGCGACCGGGCGGCCTTGAGGAGATCGTCGGTGACGATCGGCCGCGGGATCCCGTCCCGAAGCGCCGCGGCGAGCTTCGATTCGACCGCGCGATTGACGATGCCCATGAGATCCGCACCCGAGTAACCGTCCGTGGCGTCGGCAACGCGGGCCAGGTCCGCGTCGGGTGCCGGGCGCCCTCGCAGCAGCACTCGCAGGATCTCGATTCTTGCCTCGCGGTCCGGCGGCGGCACGAACACGATCTGGTCGAAGCGGCCCGGTCGCCGGAATGCGGAGTCCATGTGCCAGGGCGCGTTCGTCGCCCCGATGATCAGTACACCCTCGTTGGACGCGTCCGCGCCATCCATCTCCGCGAGGAACTGGTTGATCACATGCCTTGCGGAGCTGCTGCGGAAGTCGCTGCGGGAGGCGGCGAGGGCGTCCACCTCGTCGAAGAACAGGACGGACGGTGCATGACTCCGAGCCACGTTGAAGATCGCCCGGAGGTTGCGCTCGGACGAGCCCACCCACATATCGAGCACGTCGGCGATGCCGACCGAGATGAAGGCCGCGCCGAGCTCGCCGGCGGTTGCCCGGGCAATGTGGGTTTTGCCGCAGCCAGGGGCTCCGAACAGCAGGATGCCGCCTCCGGCCTGCTTGCCGTAGGCCTTGTAGAGCTCGGGGTGGAGGTGCGGGTACAGAATCCTGAGCCGGATCTCTTCCTTGAGCGGTTCCATGCCGCCGACGTCCGCGAACGAGATGCGCGGCCTCTCGAGGATCCCGAGTGAATCGGACGGATCCGGCTGCTCCTCGTCCTCGCCTCCCCGCGAGGTAGCGCCGGCATGGCTTCGGGCCATTCCGTCCGGGTCGATCTCGTCCGGGAAGGGCTCGGGTTCCGACCGCTGCGGTCCTGGCGCTCCGCTCGAGCGGTGGTCGGCCGGTGGGGTCGTTCGCGTGTCGGACCGGTTGGACTTAGACTCGGGATTCTTGAGCCGCTCCGATTGGACCGGCGCCGTGCCCGCGGCCGGGGCGGCGAAACCGAGGCGGACCGCCAGGGCATCGTCCGCGAGAGTCGGATCGATCGTGACGGCCACGCTGTAGGCGCTGATGGCCTCGGACGGCCGGCCCTGGGCGAGCAGCGCCTGGGCTCGGAGCAGGTGGCCGGGGCCGAGATAGGCGTCCACCCGGAGGGCGTCTCCGGCAGCCATCTCGGCAGCTCCCGCCTGGCCGGCATCGAGGAAGACGCGAGCCAGCGCCAGCCTGACCTGGGCGTCGTTCGGAAGGAGCCTGACGGCCGCCCGATACTCCTCGGCCGCCTCGTCGAACCGGCCGCGCTCGGCCAGGCGGGAAGCGAGAAGCTGGCGCAGGGTCGTGTCTTCGGGCGCCACGGCCAGAGCTGCTCGCAGGCTGTCAATCGCGGGGTCAGCCATCGCCGGACTCCAGTCCCTCCGCTCGTTGTCGTCCCGTGGTCGTGGCGTGGACTCTATCCCAAACGCCGGCCTCGTTCGGGCCGTTCGTGCTGACGCAGGCAGATGTCGGCACCGACTAGCTTCGCCGGCGCGGCCGGAAATGGCGGAGCCTGCCGATGACGTGGCCCGGGATGAGCCAGCGATACCAGGCGGTCGAGCTGCGCAGACCGTCTGCGGCAGCATCGTTGTCGGGTCTCAGGCGCAAGGCTTCGCGATAGGCGACGGCGGCGTGCTCGAGGTCGCCACACCGTTCGAACGCCAGGCCGAGCGCTGAGTGCAGGCCGGCCTTCTCGGGCGCGGCGGCCAGCGCCGTGGCCAGGACGGCCAGGGCTTCGTCGGGTCGTCCGGTGAAGGCAAGGGCCAGCGCGTGGATGTTGAGGGCCCGTGAATACTGTGGCCTCCGCGAGAGCGCCTGGGCGGTCAGAACGAGCGCGTCGTCGAACCGCGTGCTGCCGAAGACGATCGTGGCCAGGTCGATCGTGAGGTCGATGTCGCTGGGGTCCAGGCGCAGGGCCTCCCGGGCCTCCTGTTCGGCGTACCAGCTGTAGCGAAGCGCCAGAAAGGCCTCCGCCCGCGCCTTGTGCGCCAGGGCGCTGTCCGGATCGAGCCCGATGGCGATGTCGGCTTCGTCGAGGGCTTCCCTGCCATGGTCACTCGCGGCCAGCGACATCGCCAGCAGGGCGTGGGCTTGGGCGCCCTCGGGCTCCTGACGCAGGGCGGCACGAGCCGACTGCTCCGCCAGGTCGTACCGGCCGGCGGTGTAGAGATCGGCGGCCTGGGCGATTCGAGCAAGGGCCGGCCGGTTCGCACGCTCGCCCGATCCCGTGCCGGAACTCCCGCTGCCTTTGCGATCGCCGTCTCTGCCGAAGCCATCCTTGCGGAGATGATCGCGCTCATCGCGCTTGCCCCGGGCCTCGTGGATTCGGGCTTCCTGGGCTGGCTGGAACTGCCGCCGGGCCTCCGGCTCGCCCTCCACCTGCCGCTTGCGGTGGCGCTCCTCGCGGTCTCGATGGTCGTGTTCGCGTCGGTCGGCTGGGCCCGGCGGTGGTGGGCACCCCGGGCCCGGCCGGCGTACGTCGCCCTGACCGTGGCGACGTCGGCCCTGACCCTTCAGCTGGCCGCCTGGAACCTCCTCGGCTGGGGCCTCACCTGATCCCTGCCTGCGGGGACTCCGAAGTAGCTCACTATCGGTGCCCTTCCTGTCGCCGGAGCCCGGCCCGATCCTTTGCCCGCCGGATGAACTCGCGCGCGGCCTCCGGTCCAAATACCCTCGCGAGATCCGACTCGGAGGCCTGGCTATCTGGGCTGAGCTTGATTCCCGCCCGGCCCAGTGTCGCCCGCAGGACGGTTGGCGCCACGCCGAGCAGAGTCGCGAGCGCGTAGAGACTGACCATTCCCGCAGTCATCGCACACTCCTTGAAGCTCAGTCGCCGCCGAAGATGTCGAGGATGCCGCCGAAGCGGCTTTCGCGCCGCCGCTCGCCGCCGGCCGGGCGACCCCGGCTGTCGCGCCCGCGCCAGTCGTCATCGCCAACGTCGGGAACATGCTCCCGCGGATCGCGATTCCGGCCGGGATCCGAGTCCCGGTCGCTGTCGCGGGCGTCGCCTAACTGGTTGCGCTGCCTGCCGGTCGCCATCATCTCGGCGTCAATGAGCCGCTCGAGCTCGCCGTAATCGAAGAAGATTCCCCGGCAGTCCGTGCACTGATCGATGACGACGCCGCTGCGTTCGTATGTCCGCATCGCGCCCTGGCACTTCGGGCATATCAGGACGGTCATCTCGGCCATTGGAGTCTCCTTTCATTCGGAATCACAATCGATCGAACTCGTGGGTGCGGAAGGCGCACACGAGCCGATGCACTGGAAGAGCGGGAGGAGGCGCCGCGACGACCGACCAGGGGGCGCCGAGAGGCGAGGACGACGGCGAGCTTGGGCCGCATCGGCGGAGCACCTCCGACTCATCCCCTGGAGGTCCGACCGTCGGATGCCTCGACCTGGGGGCTGGTCGAAGGTCTTGTCCGCCTCTGGTGAGGTGAGGAGACCGGGCTCGTCGCCGGGTCTGTCGATCTCCTCGTGCCGCCCGGGGAGGCGGCAGGACTACTCCCCTTCGCGTCACAGGCTGAGCCCGCCGCCGCCGTATGCACAGGGTCCGAATGGGTCAACCCGGACGGGCCAGATGTCACGGATCGGATCGAAGGTAATCGCCGCCGAGGATCGGCCGCGCCGCGCCGCACGGCGTCGAGCCGCGGCTGCGTGGCGCATCGTGCGTGGCGCCTCCTCGTGTCCGTGACGACGACCACATTGCCGTCACATGACCTTCGTCACTTCTCACCGACGAACCGATAGCCGTCCGGGGTCGGTATCGGGCTCTCCTCGAGAAGCTGGAACGAGCCGTCCCGTAGCGGCCGCGGTCCCAGAGCGACGGAATCGATCGGCGCCGATCCGGACGGACAGGCCGACTTCGGGTTGAGCGTGGGTCCTCTTGCACCGCCGTCGCGGAATGCGAGCGGCGCAAACCGCCTCGCGAGACAGAACTTCCGGGCCGCACCTGCGGCTGCCATTCTCGCCAACGGGCAACCGGAATCTGTGAGCCCGATACGACGTGGGGTAGCGCGATGGTCATCGTTCCAGGGCCGAGCGCGGGCTCGCCCAGTCGCTGGTTTGGACCCACTGCGAAGCCTGGGGGGAAGCGCCCTGGCAGGACGGTTTGGGCGATTTCACGGTTGACAAGACCGGCCGCCGAGCGCGGCGGCAGACTCCTGATTTGCGCGCTCACGGTGCTCGTCGTCGCGGCATGCGGGTCGTCGGGCGGTGCGACTCCGACCGCCAACGTGGCCGGCGCGACAGGAGCCGGTCCGGCCGCGTCTGAAACCCCTCCCACCTCCCTTGTCACCCCCGCATCACAAGGCGGACAGAGTGCGGTATCCAACCTGTGCGCGGTGTGGACGCAGAACCAGGTCGACGCCGCTGGTGGAGGATCGCTCGGCGCAGGCGTACTCCAGAACGGCGGGCAGATGTGTCTCTGGCAGAACCAAACGAACGCATCCATCAGCATCTCGAGCACGGGGTCCGGAGCGACATATGAGGACACCTGCAGCCTCTCCGACCCCTCGATCGTGAAGGTCGAAGGCGTTGGCGATGCGGCGTGCTTCCTCGTCGCGGGCACGATTGGCACGCAGCTCGTGTTCAAGAAGGGATCCAATTCATACACCGTCGCCATCCAGCGGCTCAACGTGACGCTCGACCAGATCGAGGCAGCCGAGAAGACACTGGCTCAGGCCGCGGCGGCGAAACTCTAGGGCGCGGACTTCAGCTAACCCTTCACAAGCTCCTGGGAACCGAGGCCGGCTTCCACGCACGGGCCATCGAGTGTCTCGTTATCTAGACTGAGGCGTACCAGCCTGGCCTGAGCATCTACGCTCGCCGCTTCCAAGCGCTCCGGGCCACTCGCAATGCCATGAAGTACGACCGAGTTCCGCCGGGCGAGGGCCAACTCAAGCAGTACCTTGCCGCGGCGGAGGCGTTCTACGCCACTTTCGAAATGTCGAGGCGCTCGACCGAGGGGTCTCACGTCGAGATGATCCACTGCTGAAACGCTACGGCTTGGCCGGCTTGATCGAGTAACCGGACTCCTGGATGAACCGCATTTGAATGTTCCTTGTCGAACGCGGCTTTGCTTGATTGCTACGGGTTGGGTAGACGCACGCCGCCCACGCCGACCGCGTAGGAGACGATGGTCGGGGTGCCCGAGCCGAACCCGCCGTTGGTGACGTAGAGGGTCCGAAGCGAACCGATCGTCGTACCGAAGGCCGGCTGAGTCGGATAGTCCAGCGACGGGAAGCCTTCTGCCATCGTGGTCACAGTTCCCTGCCGAGTAACAAGCATGAGCCTTTCGCTGTAGTTCACCGTGATCCAGAGCCTGCCGTAGGCGTCGAAGGCGAGGCCATCAGCCGACACGAGAGACGCATCCGAGACTACGACATGCGGTGTCCCCGGCAGACCGCCGGAGACGATAGGCAGCCGGATGATCGTGCCGGTCGAGTAGTTGCCGACAAAGAGATCCCGACCCCAGAACGCGATGCCGTTGGCGCCGAGATCGCCCTCGGGCGACAGCAACGTGTCCTGGAACCACGGCGAAGTGATGACCTGGTCCTGGTCGGTCGGCCGGAACCTGTAGATAGCGCCGCCGATGCTGTCCGCGACGTAGAGATACCCGAGATGGAAGGCAAGTCCGTTCGGAAAACTGCCGCCGGCCGGGAAGCCGGCGACGACCGAGGCACTGTGTGCACCCACACGAATGATCGAGCCCGTGAACGTCTGCCAGTCCGACGTGTTCACGCGGCCGACGTAAAGCCTTCCGAGATCGTCAAAGGCGAGTCCCGAGAGGAACCCGGCATCGAGGCCCGTGATGGGCGGCCCGAACTTGGTGAGAGCGCCTCCCGGCGTAAGCCTCCATATCTGTCCCGTCGACGATGCGAGGTCGGTGTCCGAGATGAACAAGTTACCGTGGTAATCGATCGCGAGGCTTTCCGCGAACGTGCCCGTCGGCAAGTCGGCAACGAGCTTCGCCTGAAGCTCGTGGTTGGGTTGGGCCTGCGCGGCTGCGGCCGGCGCGGCGCCGACGAGACTGGCCGCAACAATGGCAAACAAGACTGCGGCGTGGCGGCCACGCCCGAACAAGATCGTCTTCATCTATCCAGACTCCAGATTGTCCCGGCCCCCGGCCTGAGGAGACCGGTGACCCAGCCGGCGCCGCGGTCAATACGCGATCCAGCCCCACCAGACCGAGGAGGTGGTACCCCCGAGGAGATCCTCGGTGTAATTGATGGTGAACGAGGCCATACCGGCGCCCCTGGTCGCCACGAAGCGGCCGGTTCCGCCGGCAGCCACCCAATCGATGTGCGCCCTGGCCGTTGTCGGAACGGGCATTGGCGTCGCCAGGAACTTCATGCGGTAGGAGAGCACGAGTCGGTCGCCATGGGCGGCGGTGATCGTCATCGAGCCGTTCTTGGTGGTCCAGCCCTCACCTGTCGTGAAATCGACGGCGGCGCATTGTTCAAGGGTGTAATGCACGCGGCCCAGGGGCGCGAAGTACCCGGTGCCGTTGTCCTGGACAAAGAACATCGTCCCGGTGGGACAGGCGGCGATCGCCGGCCCGATCGTGCTCGTGCCCTTGTCGATGCCGAGGAATGGCCGCACGTAACCTGCGGCGGCCGCCGGTGCGGCCACCGACAGCAGCAGTGCTACACCGAGCGCGAGCCCAATTGCGCCGCGCCAGTGTGTCTTCGGCTTCATCCTTGTTCCTCCTCTCGAGGATTTCGAATGCGTGGGCGGAATTTGCGCTTTGCGTGTTCCTTGCTCCACCTCCTCACGGGTCTACCTCTACTGCGTGTGTGCCGGCGTTCTGCCGAGCACCTTCTCCGCGTAGCCGACCACGGACGTGAGTTCAACCGGGATGGTCGAGAGAAGGGCCGCCATCGGGATGGCATCACCAAGGGCCATGCCCCGCATGAGTGCCGGAAATGTCTGCGCCATCTCGTCGGTCGCGGCAGCTTGCTGCGCCACGAGCGCTTCTTCTGGCACGTGGGTGAGCTCGAAGGGGCGTCCCGAGATGCGCTCGAAGATACGCACCGCGTCGAGCGGAGCCACCGCCTCGGGTCCGCCCAGCTCGAGGGTCGCATTGCGGGCCGCAGGCTCAGTCAAGCTCCGAACCGCGAACTCGGCCACGTCGCCGATTGCGATGAAGCTGATCGGACGGTCGCCGACGCCGTAGATCGTTGCTCGGGCGTTCGGGTAGTCGAAGCCGACGGCGGGACTCAGCCAGACCTCCATGAAGGCACTCGGGCGGAGGATGGTGTAGCGCATCCCCGAGGCGCGGAGCGTCGCTTCGACGGCTCGCTTTGCGTTCCGGAGGGGGCACTCCAGGTCCAGGTTGGCCGAGAACGACGTGTAAATGAAGTGGCCGACGCCAGCGTCGCGGGCGGCGCGGATGAGCGCTCGTGTTCCTGCCACATCCGTTGTGGCGATGTCGTTGACTCCGGGCTCGTAGGAAAACGGCATCGCAGAGACGGTGGTGATGACCGCGCTCGCTCCGGCGCAGGCCACGTCGAGCGACGCGGGCTCGCGAATATCGCCCGCGACCATCTCGGCCCCGAGTTCCCGGAGGCCTGCCACTTTGCTCGGGTCGGAGGTTCGCCGAACGAGCGCACGTACTCGCTCGCCCCTATCGGCCAGGCGATTGCAGATCTCGCGACCGAGCATGCCGGTCGCTCCGGCGACAACGATCATCGTGACCTCCTGAACTCTCGGAACCTGGCGCCGCTCGCATGAGCACCTGGGAATTTGCAGGCAGCCCGAAAGCCCAGCCGCTCGACCAACGGGGTCCCAGGGCGTGTCGAGCCTAGCGGCAGGCAATTCCCCTGCCATCGGGAGTTCACGTATTCCTCGGGCTCCGATGCCCTCCTCCGCACGAAGCTCTCAATCGCCGGATTCGGGAATTGCCCTACCGCGGCCACACAACCGGGACTACAGTTGGCGGATATGGGGGTTGGTGACCGGCCGCCGTTCGTCGGGCGCGACGCCGAGTTGGGTGCGCTCGCCGAGGCGCTCGAGCTTCGCTCCGAGCGTCCGGGCCTCCTCATCGGCGGCGAGGCCGGCATTGGCAAGACGCGTCTGCTCGATCAGTTCTCGTCGCGCGCCGCCGCATGTCGCGCGACGGTCATCCGTGGCGGATGCCTTCCCCTTGGCGCGAGTACGCTGCCCTTCGCGCCCTTTGTAGAGGCTTTGGGCCGACTACGGGAATCGCTCGGCGACGACGAGGCGATCTTCGGCGGCTCGGATGCTCGCGCCCTGGCGGCGCTGTTGCCGGAGCTGGGCACGCGGCCGACCCGTGAGCCCGAGCGGATCCGCCTCTACGAGGCGGCACGCGCCGTGTTCGATCGAGTTCCCGATCCGACGTTGCTGGTTATCGAGGACGTCCACTGGGCTGATCGATCGAGCCTGGAGCTCCTCTCATATCTCGTGCGCCGGCTACGGCAGGGCCGAACGCTCGTGGTCGCGAGCTTCCGGAGCGAGGAGGTCGCCGACGAGGTGCCAGGATCGGTCCTGGCCGAGCTGGTTGCGAGCGATCGAGCTCGGCGGATCGACGTGCCACCTCTCGAGGGTTTGGCCCTTGACGCACTTGTGCGGGCCGTCCGGCCAGACGGATCGGCGGACACGCTCGCCGCGATCGCCACGCGCTCGGAGGGCAACCCGTTCTTCGCACGCGAACTTGCCGCGTCGGGCTGGCTGCCGGGCCGGGCACTTCCGCCGACGGTGCGCGAGCTACTGCTGATCCGGCTTCAGGGCATCGCCGAGCCGGCGCGGCAGGTGCTGGAGCTCGTGGCGGTGGCCGGACGTCCGGTCGACGGCGCGCTCATCGAGGCTGTGTTTGGCGGTTCGACGGCCGAGCTCGATCAAGGCTTCGCGGAGGGGATCGCCCACGGTCTCCTGACGAACGATCCGGAGACGACACGCGTCGCGCTCCACCACGAGCTCCTCGGCGACGCCGTCCGCGAGCGAATGTCGCCGCGCGATCGGGCGAACGTGCATTGGCGCCTGGCCGCGATCCTGTCGGACCGGCCGGAGCTCGGACTCCGGACAGAGGCGGGCCGGCACGGCGAGCTGGCGCGTCACTGGCTGGCTGCGGAGCGGCGCAGCGAGGCCCTCCAGGAGTCCATGCGGGCCGCGGACGCCGCCGCACAGTTGCCCGCCTGGGCCGAGGCGTACGCGCACTGCCAGCGCGCGGTCTCGCTCTGGGACCTCGTGCCGGAGGCCCCATCGGTCGCGGCGACCGACCACGCCGGGCTGCTCGACCGCGCCGCCTTCCTGGCGTTCGTCGCAAACGATCAGCCAGGCGCCGTCATGCTCGAGCGGGCGGCGATCGCCGAGACCGACGAGCTGGCTGAGCCCCGGCGGCTCGGACGGATGTACGCGCGGCTCGGCTGCTGGCTCGACCTTGTAGGCGAGGCTCGGCAGTGGCCGGCTGCGGCCGAGCGGGCGCTGGCCCTCATTCCGGCGGACCCGCCGACGCCTGATCGTGCGTTCGCACTATGGGGCGCGGCCGCCGCACGGCATGAGACATGCCGGTACACCGAAGCCGTCGCTCTCTCGACGGACGCGGCGGCGATGGCGGCAGCCGTTGGTGCAACCTCGATCGAGGGCATGGCTCTAGCCGTCCGCGGTTCCGCAGGTTTCCAGCTCGGCGACGAGGCGCAGGCCGTGGCGGACCTTCAGCGAGGGATCGTCCTGACGGCCGATTCTGACGACCCATATGCGCTGCTGGTGCCCCACGTGAACTTGCCCGACGTCCTCACGCGAACGCGGGACGCGACGGCTGCGATGAGCGCGCTCGCCGCATTTCGCGTGGTGGCCGAGCGCGTCGATGTCCTCCAGATCTGGGAGGGCTATATCCGCGGGCTCGAGCTCGAGGTCGACTTCAACCAGGGGGACTGGGACGCCTGCGCGAGGGGCGTCGACGAGCTCCTGCGGGCCGAGCCCGCGGCGTATGTGGTCGACGCGGCGCGCTATCTGCGCGGGCGCATCCGTGTCCAACGCGGCCAGCTCGACGAGGGTGAGGCCGACCTGCGAGCGGTCCACGCGTCGAGCGACCGACGGTTCAATCTTCGGGGGCGATGGGCCTGGGTGGGTCTTGTGGAAGCGGAGCTCGCGCGACGCCGGCCCGAGAGCGGCCTCGATGTGATCGACGACGCGATGGCCTCACTCGTCGACGAAGCGGTGACGACGAGGGTGCACCTCGCAGTGCTGGGCCTGCGCGCCGCGGCTGACGTACTTGAGGCTCCGATCGGGCGTCGTGTTGAGGCTGAGGTGCGCGTCAGAGTCGCGGCGCATCGGGCATGCCTCAATGCCGCCCTGTCCGGCGCGCTCGTGCCCGGGATGACTGTCGGCCCGACGATCCGGACGCTCGGCGCGTGGGGTCTCGCCGAAGCCGCGCGCCTGGACGGTCGCGCCGATCCCGCCGGATGGGCAGCCGCGGCTGAAGCGCTCGAGGGGTGGATCGCCCCACACCTCGTGCCCTACGCCCTGACACATCAGGCGGCTGCGCTCCTCGGCTGTGGGCATCGTCGCGATGCCGGTCGCGTACTCGGCGCCGCCTGGCAGCGCACGTTGGCGCTTGGCGCGACCACCATGCACGAGGGCATCCTGTCCCTGGCCCGGCGGGCGCGCCTGGAGCTCGCCGGACAGGCGCCTGCGCCACCCTCGAACGGGGCCAGTCTGGATCGTCTCGGGCTGAGCCCGCGGGAGCGTGAAGTCCTCGATCTAGTAATCGAGGGTCGTACGAATCGCGAGATTGCAGCATTGCTGTTCATCAGCGAGAAGACGGCTTCCTCGCACGTGACGCATATCCTCGCCAAGCTCGGTGTCCCGACACGAGGTGCGGCGGCGTCGGTGGCGGCACGCCTCCACCTCGGACGCGAGTAGCCGCGCATGGGGACAGGAGTTGCGAGGTACGACGAGGATGATCGAGAGGGGCCGGCGGTTCGTATCTCAGCAGCGCGGCCAGTCTCGGCCGTTGGCCATCGGTCCGCGACTTCAGAGTGGGCTCGCTGCTGAAAGGAGATCCGGCTCCGCGGCCCCTCGACTTGACGGCTTGCGTCTGATTCCATCGAGGACGGTAACCGGGTTCCACTTCAGTCTCTGCTTTTCGCTGAATCAGATGCTCTACATGCTCCTGTGCGGCGCCGGGCAGCTGGGCCACGATCAGACACCGACCGTATACTGCGTCAGTCGCTGCTCGGGATCGTGGCACCGGTCAGGTGCCGTATCTGAGCGTGGAACTGCGACGACCGGTGCGCCCGTAGCTCAGTGGATAGAGCATCTGACTTCGGATCAGAGGGTCGGGGGTTCGAATCCCTCCGGGCGCGCCAAAACCACAACATGTTGTGGTTGAGTGGCGCCGGCGGTACTAGATCTTGTGCGTAGGACGGCCTCGTGGGCGGTGCCCATGGAGGTAAGATTATGTCGCGAGCATCTGATACCTACGATCCGTGGGCTTCTGACTCCCCCGACCAAACAAGACGGGCATCTGATGGCGTCCGCCCCCGAAACGGGCATCTGACTCCGCCGACCCGGCCGACCCGCAAACCGCGCGAAGAAGCTCGGCTCGCAGCCGCGGTCGAATTGTTCTGCGACGCGAAGACCGCCGAGGGCCTGTCGCCGCGAACGGTCCGCTGGTATCGCGACATCCTCGATCGAGCCGTTGCGCGCTTTGGTGCTCGGACGATCCTCGACGAGATCGACGCCCCGGCCTGGCGGGCCTGGCTCGTCGAGCTTCGATCTACCCTGGCGCCGGTGAGCGTCGCGGGCTATGTCCGCTGTCTCCACGTGTTCGGCAACTGGCTCGTGGCCGAAGAGCTCGCCGGCGCCGACGCCATTCGCCGGCTGGCTAAGCCACGGGTGCCGCGCAAGCTGGTTGAGCCGTTGACCGACGAGGAGCTACGAGGGTTGCTCGCCCTAGCGGGCACCCGTGATCAGGCGATCCTGTTGCTCCTCCTCGACACCGGGATCCGGGTTTCCGAGGCCGCCGGGATCTGCTTTCGCGACCTCCGTGGCGATGGCTCGATCAAGGTGATGGGTAAGGGTTCGAAAGAGCGCCTCGTCCCCGTCGGCACGAGCTCGCGTCGGGCGATCGGTCGCTATCTCGCCGAACGAGGCCGAGGCGAACCCGACGAGCCGGTCTTCCTCGCGGAAGGAGGTACCGGGCTCACCTTCCATGGCATCCAGCAGATCCTCAAGCGCCTCAAGGCGCGGGCCGGGTTGCAGCGGCGCTGCTCGCCGCACACCTTCCGCCACACCTTCGCCCGCAACTACCTCGTCAATGGCGGGGATGTGTTCTCGCTTCAGCGGATCCTGGGCCATACGAGCCTGGACATGGTCCGACGCTACGTGGCCTTGGCGGACACGGACGTCGCCAGTCGTCATGACCTAGCGTCGCCGGCCGACCATCTTCTGGGGGGACGCGCGAGACCCGTGAGATGACGAAATCTCGCCCGCCCGCATCCGGGGAATCGTCGACCCACGCAAGGTCGAACTCGAGGGGCTAGGAGCCTAGCCTACAGACCCCTTTGGCCTAACCAAGGTCCTCGGCGCCGAGCGCCTGACGGCCAGAAAGCAGGGCATTGAGGTCGTTCGAAACCTCCCGGTAGGCTTCCTTGAGCACGCTGCCATAGCTGAACCGCAGATCGCCTCTGGACGAGCCGTTGGCGTAATCCCAGCCGGCTGGAATGCCGAGCTCAACTTCCACGCCCTCGACGTCGGTTCGGAAATCGACGTGCCTCGCGTAGTCCATGTCGATCTGGCCCCCCGTCGTCTTGTTTTCTACGTGCACACGCACCCGCCAGGGCATCGAGCCATAGGTTCTTAGTCTGCTCGCGACGCCTTCAAGGTTGTGTGTTACCAGATGGCGGATGGCTGCTTGGATTCCCTGCTCCTGCCGCAGGACGAATAGCCGGAGATCATCCCCATGAAGCTCCCAGATCCTCACCGGCAGGCTCAAGACCGGGTCGTTCGTGCCTTCGGGTAGCACGCCAAGGGGGTGAAGCGGAAGATTGGCAATACCGAGGCGCATCGCCTCCCCAACGAGCATGGATATCGGGCTGCCGTGAAGAACGAGTCCGCGCCTTCCTCCCGACGGATTGCGCGGATCCTGCGCGGATGGTTCAGCCGAGGTGATGGCGAACCAGCTCTTCGCCTGGAAATCGAATCCGAGCAGGAGGCCGGCGACATCGGATTCGGTCGGCTGATGCCCGATGATGCTTGCGGCAAAGGTCGCGAACTTGCTCAGAAGCTCCAGTGGAGTAATGCCGACTAGGTCGGCCATCGCGTAGCCCGCCTGCGGATTGGAGCCGAACGCACTGGCTAGGTCGGCGAGCTGCTTCGGTATCGCGGCTAGGCGCTCATAGGTGATTTGCGGCCCCTCGTCGGGCAGGAGCTCGTTCTTCAGGCGATCCTGCAGCGCGTCACGGACCCGCTCGTAGGCAACGAGCTGGGGCATAGGGTTCGAGATGATGCGCCCCTCAAAGCCGAGACCCGAGAATCTTGTGATGTTGGGGACGGCAATACCATCTGGTCCGACCGTGTACATTCGGCCGGAATTCTCGACGACCTCCACTCGATCCCCGCTGGCTCCCCCCACTTCGGATTCCGAGATCCAGGTAAGAGCGTGGTCGATCTTTATATGGACGGCCGGCGCGATGAGGGCGGCACCACTCAATGGCCCCTCGGTCAGCGTCCGCACCGCCCGCAGGTAGTCCCGGGCAAACGCGTTGGCGTCGGAGGGGGCTGCCACGTCTGACCGCACTAGCCTGGCACAACGTGCGAGCAGCTCGATGTCGAGGAGGTTCGCCTCCAACATAGATCTCGGCCTGTCTTCGACGGTGAGTTGCGTGCCTATATACCTGGCAAATGCTTCCCGCAATGATGGGGTGACAACGCCGACTTCGACCGACCCCGGGTCCGAGAAGCGCCGCGCTGCCAGCTGATCAAGAAGCGTCCTGTGAAGTGGGCGAAGCTGGCTGCCCACTCGCACGACCAGGCCCATCTCGAGGAGCGAAGCCTCTATCTGACGGGCATCGAGCTCAATGCGATCGTGCTCCGCGAGATGGTGCGCGACATCCCTGGCAAGGCCTCGAAACGCATGGTCGTCAAGAACGGTCCGATAGCCCAACAGCCACCGGAATGCGACCTCTTCCGCGATCCGGGTCGCCGTGACCGCGTCTAGCCGTCCCGGTCGCTGCGCCTCCCGATCGATCATCGATGCGAGCAGTCCGTCCAGTAGCTCGGGTTCCGAAACATTCGTCGTTCCATGGGTCCTAAGGAGCCCGAGCATCAGGGGATTACGTGCAAGTGCTTGCACGCCCGCCGGGAGTGAGTGGACAGAACTACCGAGGATGCCGGCGATCTGTTCGTCGGTCAGGGGTTGAAGCTCGACCTCCGGCCAACCGAGCTGGCGCGCCGCGGCCCCAGGTCTTGCAGTCACGAGGACACGCAAGTTTGGGTGAGATCGGGCAAGCTGGTGGACTTCGCGAACGGCGCTTTGTCGGAGCTCAGGAGCGACCTCATCCAGTGAGTCGAGAATGAGGAACGACCCTTCATTGGCAAGGAACAACGACACATCGCTATCCGTGACGGGCCGCCCAGCTGCGAATGCAAGCTCGCCGTGGATCAGATCGTCCAGCCCGGTGGCCCAAGCGCCGAGCATGACGTGGAGTCCCGGACGCCCTTTTGTGAGGTGCCCAATCGCAATGCGGAGCGACATGTGTGTCTTGCCGGCGCCATGGCCGCCCGTGAGCAAGGTTGGACGGGTGACCGTCTCGATTTCCGTTAGCGATCCCCCAAGCGCCAGGGTTCGACCTAGTTCTGGCAGGGCGGCTGGGTCGAGGAGCCGCTCTCGCTCGTCGAGCTGGGCGGCGTATGATTCAAGGTCAACGTGTGCGGCCCAGGCTCCCGTCAGGGGTCCAGCTTCCGCCTCCGCGAGCGCGTGCCGGACGTCTGAGCGTCGAATCTTGTCTCGTCGCATGCCACAGTCGCGCGCCAAGTCCTCCAGAGCTGTCGCGCCCCTGGCGACATCCTTCACCAGTCCGTTCAGAGCCGAGTTCAGTTGGTCGCGACGCTGATCGAGCGACCCCTGGTTGTCCTGGACCACGACTGTGGCCAGTAAGACGATCGTGTCCTCATCGGACTTGCCGAGCCTCGCTCCGATGTCGCTGGCGACGGCGTCAAGCTCAGCACTTAGCCGCGATCTCCACTCCGCGACGGCTTCTGCCGGATTCCCCGGGCTATTCCGCAGTGCGCTGGCGGCGCGTGTGGTCAGCTCGCGGATATTCCTGGCATCGGACGCGGTGACAAGTACCAATTGCGCCTCAGGAGCCAGAGCATGCTGACGAGCGAACTGGTCAAGAATGCCCTCGGACTGGAGACCAGCGGCGGTCCACGACGAAGCGGGCGCGTGCTCCTTGACCTGCTCGAACCGCTCCGAAGAGACGAAGGCCACCTTGATATCGTCCACAGGAGCAACTGCTTCCGGCCAGACATACTCGATCTGTCCGTCCTGAACCATTTCGACTAGCCGCAGGGCCGTGGTCACATCGTGATAGGCATTTCCTGCTGATGCGGTTGGCCGCCCTAGTTCGGGCATGTCGCTGCAGCCCCTCTCGCGAATGACAAGAGCGCTAGCAACGGGTCCGGTCGTACCTGAAACCGCCGAAGGCGGTGGACCAAGACCCGCGCAGCGTGACCTATCGTGTCATGTAAGGGGACTCGTTGCGAGGCTTTCGCGACAACCTAGACCATCCGGTCGACTGGCGAGGCGTTGCGGTGGATTTCGCGCAGGTCATCGTCGAGGAGATCGACGTAGCGGCGGGTGACCTGGAGCGACGACGGGCTGTGGCCGAGGATGCGCTGCAAGCTGAACACGTCGCCGCCGTTCTGAAGGAATGAGCGGGCAAATGTGTGGCGCAGGACGTGAGGCGACGATCGGACTGTGAGGCCGGCTCGCGCAGACAGCCGCCGAAGCACCTGCTGGAAACCGTGCGGCGCGAGCGGACGACCGTCCGCTCCTACGAATAGCGGGTCGGGCCCCTTTGGGTTGCCGCGACGGACGAGCATCTGGCGGATGACCTTTCGCGCCTTCCGCCCTACCGGCACGACCCGTTCCTTCGATCCCTTGCCGATGACTCGGCATCGGCCCTCGATGAGATCGAGGTCATGCACGCTGAGACCGGCAGCCTCGGAGAGGCGGATCCCCGTGTCGAGCAGAAGGAGGACGAGCGCGCGATCACGCTCAGGCTGCTCAGAGCCGTCGATCGCCGCGAGCAGGGCGCGGATCTCGGTCTCGCGAAGGCTGCGGACGAGCTGTTCGGGTACGCGCGGGACCGGCACCCCGCGGAGCGGGTTGTCGGAGAGATCGAACTCGCGAGCAAGCCAAGAGCCAAAGGCGCGCAGCGTTCGGACACGACCGGCGACGCTGCTCGGGGCCAGCGGCCGGTCACGACGAGCAGTGAGGGCGAGGAGCCAGCGGCGGACGACTGGTGGTCGCAGGTCGGCCAACGTTGCTGCGTCGCCGGAACGTTCGAGGAAGCCGATGAACTCCGCTAGGTGATCGCGGTACCAGCGGATTGTCCTTGGGCTTCGGCCGGCCACCTTCAGGGCGACGCAGTATTCGGCGACGAGGTCGGTGAGCCGTAGCGCCTCCAGGCCTGGATCGGGCCGGACCTCCGCGATCAGTCGAGCGGGTCGTGCCATTTCTAGCGCCCCCACGCTAGTTCTGTAAGATTCGCCCTCCGCCGCAGGTATGCGCGGAAGAGGGGCAAGGCGAAGTCATACCGGCCTCGCGATGGTCGATAGATGAGCCCGCGCTCGACGAGTCGGAAGATGACGGTGTCGACGTTCGCGTTTGCGGGGAGGGCACGCCGCAGTTCGAGGGCGCCCACCGTGCCCGCGTGACGAGCCATCGCTTCGAGCACCTGCTGGCCCGCAGGGCCGGCCACGGCGTATCGGTCCTCGAAGAAGGCCAGGTCCAGTTCATGCAGGAGCACCGGTTCGAGCGCGGCGTAGTCGGCTCGATTGACCTCGGCATGCCCAATGCGGCTGCACAGAAACGCGCCGAAGAACTGGAGGAAGTATGGGTAGCCGTCCGTCGCCTCGACGATATCCCCCACGAGATCGAGGGAGAAGCTGCGCCCACTGCCGGCCAGCGGAATGCCGATGGCATCCCAGGCGTCGCCTCGCTCGAGATGACCGACGACGACCTGGCGGAACATGCGCTCGGCATACGTCTTGGCACGCTTGAGATTGAGCGTCAGGGTTGGCAGTCCGCAAAGGACGACTCTGACGGACTGGCTGGAACGTTGAGCTTGGCCTAGCCCGGCGAGCAAGGCCGAGAGCGGGAACTCCTTGCGTGACCGATCGTCCGAAAGCAGATGGGCTTCGTCGTAGAGGAGTAGGGCGCCTGGACGATGAGCCTCGTCAGCAGCCTGGGCAACTGCCGAAAGAGCTGCGCCGATCGCCTCCGCGGGATCTGAACTCACTCCTTCATATGCCAGTTCGACACCCAGTTCCCCAATGGTTAGACGCCGAGGGCGGAAGAACCGGAAGCTGCGCTCGATCGTCTGCCCGATGCCCGCGAGAGCGTTGCACCGTCGGATGAGCGCATCGCTGTCTGACGCGATCGCTTGGGCCAGGACTTCAGGGTCGCGATGGCGATCGCCGAGCTCTCGGGTGCCGCACACCCATCCCGCACGCTCCGCTCGCGTGGCGAACTCGTTGAGAAGCACCGTCTTGCCCGTACCGCGAAGCCCGGTCAGCGACCAGTTGACGTGAGGTGGATGAGGTTCGATGAGGAAGCGCCCGAACTCGTCGAGCAGTCCATCGCGCCCGGCCAGGTACGGCGGTCGCACGCCATTGCCGGCGCGGAAGGGGTTCGCGAGAACGGCCGACTGCGGATGGGACACGAACAACTCCTGAACTGGATCGGCCGGGTTCTTCGCCCGGCCGATCGCATGTGCACCTGTGACAACCCGCTCCCGTTAGGCTGCGTCCACCTCGGCCCGGAACCAGCGACGCGGGCGGGCCGCGTTCTGGACGACGTCGAGGTAGACCTCGCTATACGGGGCGCTGCCTGTTTCGCAGATGGACCAGAGGCAGTTGAGCATCGCGGAGGCGACCATGAGGTTCGTGACGAGCAGTTGGGGACGCTCGGCAACTCGTGCCGTGCATCCTTCGCCGCTGGCCGGACCGTCGGTCGCAGTGGCGATCTCGGGATGGATCTCGACGAGGGTGCCGTCGAGGCTGACGCCGTTACGCCGGCGGACGAGCTGGACGTTGCCGTCTATCTCGTCGTTGCCGCCGCTGATGAGCGTGGCCTCGGCTAGGCTGCAAATGTGGCGATCGACGAGCGCTCGCGTTCGATGGTTGTCGACCGCGAGAAGGACGAGATCGCCCTCTCGGACGACATCGCCGACGTTCGCCTCGTCTAGATAGAGCGGGACCGCCTGGCAGGCGAGGCCTGCTTCACGGACCCAACTGGCGAGGGCCTCGGCCTTGTTGAGGCCGAGGGCCGATGCCGGGAACTCCTGGCGAAGCGCGTTGCCTGGCTCGAAGACGTCGCCGTCGACGAGCACGAGCAAGGCTTCGCGGGAGTTGTTGCGGAGACACCGGACCAGTGGCGCCAGCAGCTGTGAGCCGATGCCGCCACAACCAACCAGGACAAACCGACTAGGCATCTGCCGCTCCTTCCTCGGAAGGAACGAGATCGGTGCGGAGCCGGTAGCCGAGCTTCTCGGCAATGCTTGCCGCGGCGTCGAGGAGTTCGTCCAGCCGTCGCCGATCTGGCGACGTGACTGGATGCTCGATCTTGCCGGGCAGCAACTTGAGAGGCTGGTACTTCTTCCACGGCTTGATCCGAGGCGGCGGAGCGACCTTCACTCGGGAGAGCCACTCGTCGGGCGGCGGCACTACCTCTCCCGGCCGTTCGAGCACCTGGCTCAGGCGGGCCGTGAAGCGATGGCCGTCGACGACGAGGGCCGCCGAGAACGATGGCTTCCGCCGGAGGAGGTCTCCGACCACGACGTGGAGTCCGTCGAGGTCGGCCTCGTCATCCTCATCGGTCGCACTCGCAAACGCCGAGAAGGCGCCGTGCGAGTGGATCGTGCCGACTAGTCGGGAGCCGGTCGGCACGCTCGAGGGATCGAGCTTGTGCCGGACCGAGACCGACGTCGCCGATTGCAGTGGGACCAGCAGTTCGAAATGGTCGGCCTGCCACAGGAGCAGGACGATCGCCTCCGTTTGTTGGCGCTGGTAGACCGCTCGGAAGAACCCGACGACCTGGCCCACGAGCTCCGCGGGGAGCTTCGGGAGCCGGTAGTCGAGAAAGGCCTTGCCGCGCGGAAGATGGGCGACTCGGTCGACCTTCGTCTGGGAGAGTCCGAGCAGGCTCCGCTTGCGCAGATACAGCCCGTCTCTGGCCACGACGAACGCCGGCAGCGAGGTCCCTCCCAGTGCCGGCGAACCGGCTTCAACGATCGGGAACATTGCTCGCCTCCACGATCCGCTCCGGGATCCGGAAGACCGCAGCTTCGAGTCGGTGGAACGAACGCGTGTCGTACACGAGTGCGTCACGCATTCGCCGGCCCGACGCCCGAAGCGTCGCGACCGCGATCGTGAGTGCCTGGACTTCAAGCCGATCGATCGAGGGCTCGTAGACCGAGTCCACGAGTCGTGGCCCAATCGTCTCCCAGAGATCGCGTGGCTCAAGAGCCGAAACTGACCGAAACGCCTCAGGCAGCTGACGCATCGGCGTCGCCTCCCTCGGCTTCCGGAACCGGCGCAGGAACGTCTGGCTCCGGGATCGGCGTCACGACGTCGGTCTCGGAGATGTCGGGCTCGGCGACTCCCGAGTCGGGGATGTCGGTCTCTCTTGCTCCGACCATGTAGGCGGCGACCTGGCGGATGGTCCGCCACGTCGGGTCGTATTGAAGCGACAGTGCCGCGAGCGGGTCGCTTCGACTCCGGGACGCCCAACTCCGAAAGCCGCCGGAGAACGGCAGCGAATGGCGATGGAGATCCTGGTTGAAGCGGCTCGCCCAGAAGGCGCCGATCAGAGCGTCGATTCGCTCGCCGATCGATCGGCCCGACACTCGCACCGACCCTAGGCAGACGACGCCGTCGTCCGACGTGTTCGGCAGGCACGAGTGGTTGAGCTGATCGTCGATCGAATGGATCGGGCTCGTTCGGAAGAAGTTGGCGAGGCTTGTGATCTGGCCGGCCTCAACGCCCACGACGAACACCACGAATGGGAGCGCGAGTCGATATTGGTTCGGCTCGGACCCGGAACGTTGACTCGCGTGGAACTCGATGACCCGCCGCATCGGCGGCTGCTCGAGGACGTATGCCTCGCGCTCGCCGAGACGGACGAGAAACCGGGTGTTGGCGGGAAGCCGACCGGTACTGATCGGCTGGTTTCGGACGACCTCGTCGAGAAGGGCCGATAGCTCGACCTCGCGGTCGACCTTCTCGGTCACGTGGCTGACGAGTTCGCCTTCGATGCGAAGGTAGGTGCGCAACTGCGGCATGGCGTCTGATCTCCTTTCCTCAGCGGGGCCCGAGGCGGGAGGCCGAATGGATCCGGACTCCCGCCGCTCGCCCACCGACGTTGCTCAGGCCTGGTGGCCCTTCACGCCGGCGTTCTTGAGGAACTCGATCTCGTCGCCCGGGCGGACGACGTAGTCGTCGTCGACCGAACCGCCGTTGACGGTCACCTTCGCCTCGCGGGGGATGTTCAGGACCTGCTCGAGGACCGGATACACCGCCGCAATGCGTCGGCCCGCCAGATCGACTTCGAGATCGTTGACGCCGTAGACGACTCGCGTCGCCTGTGCCTCTGTTGCCGTCGTTTCCATCGATATCTCCTTCTGCGTTCGAGCTTGTCGAATGGGTCGGAGGGACCGGGGAACGGCGGCCAGGTTACGCACCGGCCGCTAACGCGATCGCATCTGGCGATCGGCCCGGTCCCGTTGCGCGAGTGGCGTTTGGGATGCTCCTGTCTGGCATGCCTCCTTTGCTTGAAAGGCGGGCATCGGATCGGAGTGGTTGGGCCGAACGGCTGACGGATCGCTGCGAACGAACGACCGGCTGACCACCCATGCATGCGCGAGGGCGGCCGAGCGTCGGTTCGTTCGGTGCGGAGCTTGTCGTCACCGTTCGACCGGACGCTCCGGTCGGGTTCGCCCATCTGGCCGTGGCCGCGCAGTCGCTCGTTGATTACGTGCGATTGGCAGCGCTATGCGGGTTGGTAAGGTGCGAGATCGCCGAGAGCCCGAAAGGGAACCGGCGCCGACGCTTGATGCGGCTCTGGCCACGGGAGCTCGCGTCGGGAAGCTCCCGAGAGTGGAGGCGACCGGTCTCTAGCGGGGATACGCATTCCGCGTTCTGGGCCGGTCGCCGAAGATCACGGTAGGCCGACCCAGCCGGACATTCAAGGCATTCTGCGTACCTTTCGGCGTACCATTGACCGCCCAACTAGCCCCGCCCTCCAGGTGCGTAGGCGGACTGTCAATCTGCAAGCGCGGGAGCGTGGATTCTTCAGCCGAAAGGACCGTCGGCCCAACCCCTCTGCGTTGGCCGATGGAAGGCTAGTGAAGCTTGTGAGAACATCCCGGGGTGCAGCTGGCACAACCGGGAGGGGGCCTGAGGGAAATGACCGGACGACGCCCATGTTGAACCTAGGCGTCGGCGCACTCGCCGAGGCGATCGCATCGTCCTTGCTCTCTGCCCTTCAGGGCCGCATCGCCCCTGGCATGCTCGGCTCAAGTGAGGGGAAGGCTCTTCGCAGAGCCGCAGGTCGGGCTGTACATGGGCATGAGCGTGCAGCTCAGCTCAGCGCCGAGATCGACTTCATCCATAAGCCCGGGGTGGCAGACGAGCTTCTTGGAGTGGCTGTCGGAGCCGACCCGCGGGGTTGGCCGATCTGCACCGAGCAATGGACCAAGCTCTTTGGTGAGGGCCCCGCTGATGCGGGGATGGCCTTCATCGCAAGCCTAGCCCACGAACTGGGAGTCGAGCTCCGCAAGGATGCGGCCCTTGCGGCGACGGCCTCAATCCTCGGAGTAAGGGAGACTCTGGCCGGCCTCGCACGAATTGAGGCGGCCGTTTCTTCCGCCCGGCATGAGGATGAGGGAGACGCGTTTCCAGGATTGCGGCCTTTCCGAGCTGCCGACCGCCATTTCTTCGTTGGACGCGACGATGAGATCGACCGGCTGGTGAGTATGCTGGGTGAGACCTGGGCGCGAGGCGGCCGGATACTCGTAACGGGAGCGTCGGGCGTTGGCAAGTCATCTTTCATCGGTGCCGGCATCGTCCCCGTCATGGAAGCCCAAGGCCATTGGGCTGTAGCTGCCTCAATCGCTCCCGATCTCCAGTCGGTCGAGCAGATACGCCAAGAGGCTCTCGTGGCGGTCGCCGAGGGAAAGCGCCTGTTGTTGATTATCGACCAGGCCGAGCGCCTTCTCGCTTCCAGGGATGGTTTCACGGGTGTGGGCGAAGGCTTGATGGGGTCGCCGACATCCGCGTTGTTCATCGTGCGCAAGGAGTTCGTTGGCGATGCCCTCGACAGAATCGGATCCGACGCCATCTGCTTTCCCCTGCTGGCGCTTGCGCGTGATCAGCTCGTTGAGGTCATCGCGGAGCCTGCGAGAAGGGCTGGCCTCCGCATCAAACCTAGCCTGGCCGCCCGGATTGCGAACGACGCGGGGAGCGGCTCAGCTCTACCTCTCTTGGCCGACACAATGGCACGTCTCCAGGAAGTGGCCCGAAAGACGGGCACGACCGAGATCACCACTGTCATGTATGACCTCACTGGTCGCGTTGCTATGTCCATCGAGGTGGCCGCCGAGGCCGCTCTTCTCCGTCTCCTTGAAGCGCAGTCGACCGAAGATGAAGTACTGGCGTCCCTCCTCGAGCTGGTCACCGTGGAGCCAGATCGCCCAGCGATGGGCCGTTCTCGACTCCTTTCGGAGTTCTCTCCTAGCCAGAGACGAGTCCTCGATGAATTCGTCGAAGCGAGGCTTCTCACAGTAGACGGCTTCTCCGTTGTCCCCGCCCACGACACGCTCCTGGAATCTTGGCGCCGGTTGCGTGATGCGATCGTGGCGCATCGCACGGACCTTGAGTTCGATGATGAGTTGACCAGACGGGCCAAGTACTGGACCCGCCGAGGCCAATCGGCCGTCGAGCTCCTAAGTGGCTCCCTCCTGCACGCAGCCACACGGCGTATGCTGGCGCGAGCCGACAACGTGGACCCGCTTGTCCGCCATTTCGTTCAGTGCTCAATCGATGCGGAACGGCGCGCCTCGGCTGAGATCGCGCGAGAGATCGTTCGCGAGAACCGACATGTCCACCCCGACCTTCTTCTGGCGCTCGCACGGGCGCTGACGGATGAACATTCGAGCCCGGAAGCCGATGACCTGCTCCGCTACGCGGTGTGGCGGCAGGATTGGGATGCGGAGGAACTCTTGGTCCCGCGAGGTACTGATCGGGCTTGGGTGGCGCCCGGTGCGAGGTACGTGCTCACTGCCGAGACTCCAGTTGCGTCAGAAGGTGCAGCTCGTGCCGCGATCTCCAGGGACTGGGTCAGGGCGTGGGATCCGCAAAGCGGTCGGGAGTGCTTCAGCGAACCCAGCGGGCACGCCCAGTCCGGTAGGTGGCGATCGCTTCTGTTTTCGCCGGATGGTCGATATGTTCTGGCGTGCCAAGACGGCATTGCCAAGATATGGGATGCCCTAACGAAGCTGGAGCTGTCGGAGCTGGAGCTGTCGGAGACTAAGCAACCAGGTCTCAGACCCCCAACCGCGTTCTACTTCAACGGTCACACCGCGATGGCGGTCTCCGCTCAAGGGGAGCTTCTGGTCTGGAGCGGAAGCGAGGTTGTTCGAGTAGTAGCAAAGGGAATCCCCTCCGCAGGGGCAGTCTTCTCGCCAGACGGCCGGCGGATTGCAGTCGCGGCGGGGAGCACCGTGCCGTACGAGCGTCCATCTGGTTCGACGAGCTCGTCGCTGTCGTTCGTTCCAGCCGGGGGTCTCCGTATCCTGGACGCGCTAACCGGGACCACCGTTGCACGGACAGAGGAGTTGCCAGGCCACGGCGACTGGCACATCGCTTTCACGGAAGACAGTGGCCGCGTGATCGCTAGTTCATTGGAGGATCCGGCCACTGTTGCTACGTGGGACCTGGACTCTGACCAGTGGAAGCTTGGCTGTCCCGCAGACGTTGCCATCATCAGCCCCGTCTTTTCAGTGAGGAATGGCCTTCGCTGGTGTCCACCCGATCGATCCCGTGATCGGCTTGGCGTCGTCTCCGAAATCATCAGCGGCAGGGCCTTGTTGCGGGTCCGCGCGAGTGCGGCCGGGTTCTGCCCGGACGGCCGGTTGATGGCCGTTGATGTCCGGACGCGCCCACTCGAACCTAGCAACAAGGAACTCGACATCCGGTGGCTTCCGTTGGAGGCACGCGCCGCTGAGGTGCTCAGAGCTCCCGGTGAGATCGAGCGAGTGCTTGCTTTGTCAGATGGGCGCGTCGCGACTCTTGGCCCCGATGGCCATGGCGCGAGGCGGCAATTCGCGATCAGCAGCACGTCTCGAGACAGTTTCTCTCAAGCGTCATTGCTGAGTTCAGACGGTATCACCGACGTTTCGGGCGATGGGCGCCTGGCCTTGATTGGGAGGCAGGCCGAGGTTGTGCTACAGGAGTTGGCCCGCGGAGACATCGTTCGGAGGTGGCACCTTCATAGTGAGACCGTTAGGGCCGTGGCTCTCTCATTCGGTGCGGAGCGCTATGCGATAGCGTACCGAGACCTTGTGATCACGGGCAATACGGCCGACGAGAGGTCGGCGGAGTCATTTCGGCACCCTTCAGGGATGATCGACTACCTTGGATTCTCCGCCGATGGGCAGAGGCTAGCCGCCGTCTGCAAGGTCAGCGTGGGACCGGACGGCCCCATCATCGCCTGGGACGTGACGACGCACGAGACAGTCTGCTCGGCATCCTCGATGCCGCCCAAGTGGACGTGCGCATCATTCGCCGGTGATGGCCGGACGCTGGCGGTCGGATGTGCCGATGGCACCCTCCACATTCTCAGGCTGGACCTACACATCGATGAGGATCCGTACTCGTCCAACTTTCAGCACAAGCAAGAGACCGGCATGGATGCCGTGGCGCTATCTAGAGACGGTAGGTTCGCTGCGGGCGCAAGTGGTCAGTGGGTCAGAGTCTGGGACCTTGCCGCCCGACGGCAGCTTCTTGCTGCGGCACACGCCGGAAGGGTGGTCTCAATGGATTTTGCAGCAGACTGCTCCTCCATCGTCACTAGCACGGCTGGAGGCGAAATCTGGACCTGGCACCTGCCCTGGAAGGAGATGCAAGTCCGCGACACCCACGCACGAGCCCTGACGGACGAGGAGCGTGCTCATTGGGGACTCCGTCAGCTCGACTTGTCTCGGTAGGCATACGCGGTATCGGCCCGTTGCCGAGTCTAAATGGCAAGTAACCAGGAGCAGAGGGCTAGGGCGCCAGCGCCCCGTCTTGCGGCTCACCTACGCCGGCCGCGAGCAGCTCGAGCCAGGCACGCGAGCCGACCGGCGCCGGCAGTAGCCGCGCCGATGGCTTGAGCAGGGACCGGATCGACCGCGGCGACGTTCTGGGGATGAGGGCCAAGAGTTCGACCTCAAGCGAGTCGCGGCCGAGAGCGGCACGTGTGACGACCCACGTCCGCGGACCGAGATCGAGCGATCCCACCTGTCGCGCCATCCAGACGGCGCGCGCCTGCGTTGGGACTACGACGACCAGGTGCCAGTTGGGACGTGTCGAGAGGGGGCGGCGGTAGGCGGCCAGCTTGGCGCGGATAGTCCGCGAGTGTTCGGTGCCCTCGTCGATCTCGAGCGCGAGCACGGCCGAGCCGGCCTCGGTCGTGACCAGGACGATGCTGTCCGGGCGAACGAAGCGGCCGAGGACATCGGCAGTCATCGCATCGGTGAGCCAGAGCTGAACCGGGGGATGCTCGCGGTCGTCGCTCCGGTTGAGCGCGATGACGGCATCGACGGTGTCGAGCATGTGGCGCGTGTACGTCGGCGGGGCGGGCGTTCGCCTGGTGCCGAGACGCTGATGACCGACGAGGCCGAGGCGGTAGGCGAATTCGGCTCGACCGGGGGGCGTGTCACCGATTGGAGCGCGGTCGAGCAGCATGGCCCGATGGAGCTGGAGGAGGCGCTTCTGGGCGTGGCGTGGTTTGGCGTACACGAGCTGGGCCAGCTGACCTGAGGTAACTACGCCGGAGCGGACAATGAACCGCAGGCAGGCGCGATCGGTCATCGGAAGCCGGCCTGGATCGACGTCTATGGCGCTGCCGGGGTCGATCGTTCGGAAGGCGGCGCTCATATAGGGTCTTCCCCTCCGGCGAGGCGCCGATTCGTGCTCGAATCGGGCGATTCGGCCGATCCATTTGCGCCCCGCCAAGCGCCCCGCCAAGCGCCCCGCCAAGCGCCCTGGCGGGAGGGCACATGGGGCCTCATGTCTTGTCCGTGGCGGTCCGGTTATCGGCGGTCTGCTGAGTCTCCGCCGCGTCGGACTGCTGCGCTGGCCTGGCTTCGGCCGGCTTCTCCTCCTGGGATGGCTCGTTGCCGCCCGAGCGGCGGAAGACCTCCGCTTGGACCTTCTTGAGCGACCGCGGCGCGTCGCGCCTGTCGCTTGCGGCGACCACTGCTTCCATGCGCTCCGGATCGGCGAGCCCTGGCATCGACACCCGGCCGCCGCGAACGAGCGGCGTGCCGTCGGCGCCGCGGGTCCGGACGACGACGTCGAACCGGCGCATGGCCAGAAGCTCGTCGGCGCTGACCGGGGCGAACAGGCGGCCCAAGTCCCGGACGTCGTCCGTGCCGGGCTCCAGCAGCGCCACCGAGGCTACGTTGGTCCGAACCGCGCCGGCGAGGCGCTCCCCAAGCGCGGATAGAGACTGAGCCGCCAGCGCGATATGCAGGCCGAACTTACGGCCTTCGGCGAGGATGCCCTCCATCGCCTGGGTGTGGAAGCGCTGGGCTTCGTCGACCACCAGGAGATGCGGCCGACGCTCCGACGCCGGCCTCCCCTGCCGGCCGACCGCATCTATGGCGAAGCGGCTGATGAGCATCGCGCCGAAGAGCGCGGCGTTGTCGCCGCCCACGTTCGAAAGGTCCACGACCAGGACGTCGCCTGCATCCATGACCATACGGGGCGAGATCGTGGAGTCGCCCTGGCCGACGATCGAGCGGATCGACGCATAGCCGACGAACGCGCCGAGCTTGTTGAGCACGGCCTTGATGGAAGGGTCGTGCTCCCGCTCTTTGGGACCTGGCCACTCGTCGCGCCAGAAGGCGCGCTCCATTGGGTCCGTGAGCTTCTCCGTGTAGCGCATCCGGGCGCGGTCGTTGGTGAGGATGCGGATCAGCTCCAAGATCGTCTGCTGATCGGGATCGGCGAACGCGGCGAAGAGCGCGTGGCGCAGGTAGTGCTGCATCTTCGGCCCGCAGAACCGCGGCCAGAGGTCCGCGAGCAGCTGCACGAACTCTGAGGCGACGAGCTGTGCGTCATCTCCTCCGCCTCGCTCAAGGAAGTTGAAGCCCCGCGGATGGAGTCGATCGGCGAGACGCAGGACGTGGACGGTTGGCCCGTCTTCGGGAACCCGGCCCAGAATGTCCTTGGTCAGATCGCCGTGCGGGTCGATGACAGTCACGCCGACTCCCGCTTTGGCGCAGCCGAGCACGAGATTGAGCAGGAGCGTCGTCTTGCCCGAACCGGTGGCGCCGAAGACTGCGAGATGGCGGGCGAGAGTCTCCGGAGAGAGAGTGAGTGGACCGCGCCGGGCATCCGCGATCGCGATGCCTCCCGAACCCTCACGCTGGCGATGGGATCCAGGCAAGGCTCGCTCACGCTCGAGGCCCAGCTCGTCGAGCCGCCGGTTGGGTAGCGCCCAGAGTGCGCCCAGCAGCTCGGGATCGGCCGACAGTGGAGACGCTCCAGACTTCGAGCCTTCGCGGACCGTCCAGACCAGCGCCTGCGGTCCCAGTCTCAGCGCGTCTGTCGCGCTGACGAGCTTCCACAGCAGCGCCGCCCCGGCCGCGGGCGCCACGTCCGAGACCTCCATGGCGACGGTTGCGCTGTACATGCCGGTCGATATCTCGGTCGAGCGTGTCGGCGCCTGGGGCATCGGCTTGTCGGCCACCGATCGCATGAGAACAGCGTCGACCATCGCGGTGAGGATGAACCCGGCGATCGATCGCCCGATGCCCTCCTCGCCAGAGCCGGATGACGAGCCCGGCATTAGCCCGATGCGGAGCACGACCTCCGCCTTCGTGTGAGCCTGATCGAGTGCCACCGCGAGCCGCAGCGGAACCGAGGCCGCCTCGGCATCGGTCCGCAGGGATTGCGTCTGGGCCCGGGCCAGGCGCGCCGTCGCGACAGCCGTGGGCGGCAGGTCGTCGATCTCGACCTCTTCGAGTTCGCACCGTCCGATGACCGAACGGACGGCCATCTCGACCGAGGACTCGATCTGGGCCGGGCAGTCGATTTGCCAGTGCATCGAGCCATCGCGCCAGAGAAAGCGCAGTTCGATCGGCGGCCAGCCGACCCGCCAGCGCCCGACCCCGCGGCGCTGCCCGGGATGGAGCGCCCGGACCAGCTCGGCCGTGGCGTCAGCGTGGAGCGCGGCGTTCGCCGGCAGGATGACCTCAAGGCGAACAAGCTCGCGGCGGACGACGCGTTCGTAGCCGGCCTGGCGAACGCTGGTGGCTAGGGGCGGCACGATGGACATGCCGGCGAGTACGAACAGGACCGCACTGGCCATGATCACGAGCAGGAGCGGCGGGATCGGGAACGGAACAGCCATGGCAGATCACCCTTTCGGCGGCAGGACCGCGAGTGGATCGATGGGAACTCCGGCGTCGTAGATGGCGAAGTGGAGATGCGGCCCGGTCGTGATCCCGGTGACTCCCACCCTGCCGACGACCTGGCCGGTCACGACGACGTCACCGACCTTGACCGCCGGCGGGTCTTCGAGATGGCCGTATAGCGAGATCACGTCGGGCAGGTGCTCGATCTCGACGACCACGGCGCCGCTGGAGTCCGTTCCGGCGACGACGACGCGGCCGCCGGAAATCGCCCGCACCGGCGTGCCGACCGGCGCCGCGATGTCGATGCCGGCGTGGAAGTGCGGGTAGTACTTGCCCTGGTATACGAGCGGCGGCTCGAGAGTGAGCGAGGTGGGCCCGAACCCCTGGGTGATCGACCCTGCGAGCGGCCAGATGACCTGGACCGAGACGGCGTAGCTGTTCGCCCAGGTCATAACCTCGTCGGGGTAGGCCGGGTCGAGGTTGTAGGCGAGGAGCGCCGCCTGCCAGTTCGCAGGCGCACCGTCGTGCGCCAGCAGCGCCGCGGCCGCAAAGATGGCGTCTGCCGGGTCGCAGATGTTCGGGCTAGAGATGCCGGCCATGCGGGCCGCCTCGGCGAATGTGGCGGGCTCGAATTGCATGGGCCCGCGAGCGCCGGCGGCGTTGGGCGCGCAGTTGGCGTCTCCACGGCCGTGGTCGGTCTCGACGCGCCCGACTCCGGCGAGCACCTGCCACTGGATCCCGAAGCGCTCGGCGGCCTGCTCGTACAGGACGAGGTAGGCCGGAGGGATGTCGCCGATCGGCGCGGGCGATGGAACCGGCGCAGCGGCGATGGCGCAGGAGCCCGCGAGTATGCCGATCGCGCCGCAGAGGATGATGAGGGCGACCAGCTGTCCGGCGCACCCGATCGCGCAGCCGTAGGCGAGCCGGCGGCTCACGGGGAATCGGCGGGCGCGTACCTCTTATTGGCTTGCTCCACTAGATCCGATGGGCGGCTGGTGAGCGCGGCGTATTCCCGCCGGCTCACCGTGGCCTCATAGGCGACGTGGCTTCGCCCGACGAAGAGAAGGCCCTCGCCTGGGCGGGCGTGGATGAGCGAGCGCCGCTCGGCGGGCGTCAGATCGAAGTAGCGCGCCAGCGCGTCGGCGCCCTCAGGCGTCTGGCCGAGCAGGATCCGGATGTCGCACTGCTTGACGATCGACTCGCCGAAGTCCGAGCGGAGGAACTCGACGATGTCCTGGGTCGCCAGTTGCAGACCCGCGTGATAGTGGCGGGCGGATCGGGCAAGCTCCTCGACGAAGGCCGCGCCGGCGGGGTGGCGCATCACTTTCCAGGCCTCGTCCACGACGATGAGCTTTCGAGCCATGTCGATCCGGACCGCATCCCAGAGCAGCGCGAGGGCGGCGAGCTGCGCGACCGATCGAACCTCGAGATCGGCAAGCGCCGCCAGGCCGACGACGACCAGAGGGCGATCGTTCAACGAAGGCGCGCTTCCAGCGAAGATCGGCGCGAGCGAACCCGTGGCCCAGCGCTCCAAGCGGTTGGCGATCGGTGCACCGCCGGGCGTCTCTCGCAGGATCTCATGCAGGTTTGCCAACGTTGGGGGCGCCGCGTCGTGCGTGGCCGGATCCGCGGTGATGCCGGCACGTTCGTAGACCTTCCGAAGGGCGGGATCGAGCACGGCCCGCTCGTCGCGTGAGAGGTTGCCGACCATGGCGCCGACAAGCGCCGGCAGGATCTGGAGCTTGGCGCTGAGCGCGCCCGCGCGCTCGCCCGTGAGGGCGAAGGGGTTGAGCCCGCTCTTGCCCGATCCGGGTTCGATGTACAGGCCGCCGAGCTCCGCTGTCAGGCGGCGATAGTCGCCGAGTGGATCGACCGCGAGGACCCGGATGCCCTGGAGGATGGCGCGGACCATCTCCGCGCCCGTGGCCATCGTCTTGCCAGTGCCCGTCTGCCCGAGAACGATGGCGTTGTGCGAGGGCCGGTCGAAGCGGTCGAGGACGATGGGCGCTCCGGTGGTTCGGGCCCGGCCGTACAGATGGCCGGATGGTTCGTAGAGATCACCCTCGAGGTGCAGGAGGCTTGCGGCGAGGCTTGCGCTGTCGAGGTTGCGTTCGGCGATCGGCGCCGGAGCCGAGCCGGGCACGACACCGCGCCAGGCGTCGGCAAGGCGAAAGGTCGCCACCTCGGGCTCGAAGCCGACCGTGCGTAGCTCCAGGCGGATCATGTCCAGGCGCTCGGCGAGGGTCGCGAGGTCGGGAGCCCGGACGAGAAGAATAGTGTCGACCAGGTACAGGCGGCCCGCTCCGGCGTGGACGGTCCGCCGCCCGCTCACACTCGTCTGCAGGACGCGGTCGCGTTCGACGTCGGAGAGCTCGCCGCGCTCGAAAGCGAGACGCTCGGCGGCTCGAACCTGGCGAAGGCGAACGGTCAGAAAGCTCATCGCCTCGGCCCGGGACAGGGGCCGCACTCGCATCGAGATCGCCTCGACACCCGACAGGGCCAGCACCGGGGCGGTCCAGCCGGGCTCGACCTGGGCCGGCCAGCGCCGACCCAGTGCGACGAGCGTGAGCGCCTCCGGGCCTTCGACGACGTTGGCGCCGATCCGGTATTCGGTGCCTTGGCCTGCGAGCTGAGATGCGGTCTGGCCGAGTTCGGTGTCGGAGACGGCTCGCAGCCTGATGCCGTGTTCTTCGCCGGTCCGGCGGACGAGTTCCGCAACTCTGGCGATCGTGGCCTCGCTGTTGCCCTGGACGACGATCAGGCATCGCCGCGGCGGGCGGGCGAGGTTGGCCGCGAGGTCGCGATACAGGCCCGCGTAGGCAGTCAGGTACGGGCGCGGCGCTCCGGTGACCGGAGAGAGGGCGTCAAGATGCTCAGACGGGCTCCGCTCGATCGGCACCGACAGGATCTGGAAAGGTCCGGGGATCGCGTCATAAAGCTCGCGTGTGGCCGTGATCGCGGCCGTTCGCTCCTCAGCCCCGAGGAGCTCGAGGTTGACTGGCGGGATCTCGAACGCCCGAATAAGGGGCTTGGGCTTTGTCCTTGGCGCACGGTCCCGACGCTTGATGAGCATGGCGACTAGCGTGCGTGACGCCAGTATCCAAGATCAAGATGTGCTGCGTACCATTCCGCGTACCATCGGACGGGAGTCGAGACTCGGTGCCACCTCTGGCGTCATCTCTGTCAATGGTGACAAGCACAAGGCAGTCGAGGCGAGTTTCGACCCTTACCCCCAATGCAACTTAGTGGCACATATCGCGACGCCAAACCAGTGCTTTCTTGCTCCACACGGGGCCGGGTGGACACAGGCGAGAACGCCCAGACTCAGCCGCCCCCTGAGGAGTACCGTCTAGACCGTTGTGCGTCGGACGATGCCAAGGACCCCGCATCCGTCCTCGGGGTGCGCGTCTTGCCATCCTAGCTGACACCCCAGTTGATAACCTGTATCCGGTTGTCATACGGGGTGGGGCGAGTTGCTGGACGTGGCGCCGGAGAAACCACATATGAGTCCGCAAGAAGGTGCCCTGTCGAGCATTGAGCTGTTCGCGGGCGCCGGGGGACTCGCGCTAGGGCTCAGTCGGGCGGGCTTCGACGCAAAGACCTTGGTGGAGCGAGACCCGCGGGCGGTCGCAACGCTTCAAGCGAACGCTGCAGACCATAGCGGGAACTGGCCCGTCGAGCGAGGCGACGTCGAGAAGATCAGCTTCACCGGATATGAAGGGGTGGACCTTCTTTCGGCGGGACCACCATGCCAGCCCTTCAGCATTGGGGGCCTCCGGCTTGGAAGTGACGATCATCGCGACGGTTTCCCGGCCACCGTACGCGCGATTAGGCA
Source organism: Chloroflexota bacterium (assembly GCA_027364875.1). Classification (GTDB taxonomy): domain Bacteria; phylum Chloroflexota; class Limnocylindria; order Limnocylindrales; family CSP1-4; genus Fen-1039. Next base: position 10,727 of record DAHXON010000018.1, on the reverse strand, counting down.
AGCAAGGCCGCGCGCCTTCCTGATCGAGAACGTCAGAGGTCTCACCTTCCCGGCCGCCAAGGATTACTTCGGCTACATCGTGGCCCAACTTCGCGACCCAAGCGTTCAGCCTGGGCCGAGCGAGGCCGAACATAAGAGTGCCCTGGCTGCCGTTACTGAGCACGAGTACGAAGTCCACTGGGCTCTCCTGAACGCGGCCGACTACGGAGCTGCGCAGCAACGGGTCCGTCTCTTCATCGTGGGGTTGCGGACGCCCCTAACCGGGTGGCAATGGCCCAAGGCGACGCTCGGACGCCAAGCCCTGGTGGACGCCCTCGCCGCAGACGACTACTGGCAGCAGCACGAAGTCGCGGCTGCGGTGCGTGACCGCCACAGGTTGGAGCTGGCGAAGATCCGGTCCACATTGCACGGTGACTCCGGGGCGGCCCTCCGATGGCGAACCACACGGGACATCATCGCGGAACTCTCCGCTCGAACCACCACGAACGACCCTCACAGCCGAGTGGTCGCGGGTGCTCGACTCTACAAACGGCATCGCGGGAGCCTCCTCGACTGGCCGGCGAAGACAGTCAAGGCGGGCGTACACGGGACGCCTGGCGGCGAGCACATCGTCTTGCTCGATGACCGGAGCCACCGTTATCTCACAGTCCGTGAGTGCGCGGCGCTCCAAGGCTTTCCAGACGACTACGTACTTCCAGCACCCAGATCGGTCGCGTTGCGGCAGATCGGCAACGCGGTCCCGGTGCAGCTTGCCGAGGCGGTTGGGCGAGGCATCGCGGAGTTACTCAGAAAGGGGGCTTAGGTTGGATACAGCCGAACGCACGGGCAGAATGGTGTCGATTACGCCCAAGCCTCGCATTCTCAAGGCCCTTGGCCAGATCGAGTTCGACCCCTGGCAATGCATCGCCGAGCTGATCGACAACAGTCTCGACGAGTTCCTGGACATCGAACGCAACGAGTCTGGCTGGACGGAACCCTTCGACGTCTCAATACAACTTCCGGGGAGCGGGCCCAATGGACAGGCTGACGGCGTTGTGCGCGTGCTAGACAACGGCCGCGGCATGTCGCTCGAACGAGTCACGGACGCGGTAAGCGCTGGCTTCTCCGGAAACGACCCCCTGAGCAAACTCGGCCTGTTCGGCCTTGGCTTCAACGTCGCCACCGCTCGAATGGGTAGCGTGACCCGTTTCCTCACGACTCGCGCGGGCGACGCTGAGTGGGTCGGCGTGGAGATTGACCTCGATGCCATCAAGGAGGGCTATGAGGTACCGGAGATCCGGGTGCCCAAGGACTCGCGGAGTCAGCATGGGACGCGCGTCGAGGTCTCACGCCTGGAGAACTTCTCCGGGTGGTTCGCCCGTCAGGGCAACCAAGCGCGGCTGCGAGACACGCTCGGGGGCGTCTACTCGTACCTGCTGCTTGATCGAGGCTACCGTCTGCTAGTAAACGGGATCGCCGTCAAACCATATCGCCACTGCCTGTGGGCCGCCGATCGCTCTGTGACCAGGGACGGCGAAGTCATCCAGGCGCGGATCGAGATCGACCGCGACCTGGGGACGCGGGCGTACTGCCGTGCCTGTGGCGTCTGGCAGGAGGCCGACGGAGCGACCTGCGAGGAGTGCGGCTCGGCTGACCTGGACGTTAGGCCGCTCCGCGTCTGGGGCTGGCTTGGTATCCAGCGTTACCTCGACGACAGGGAGTACGGAGTCGATTTCCTGAGGAACGGTCGCAAGATCCTCAGGTTCGACAAGAGCATCTTCCAGTGGCGTGACCCGGAGGACCCGAGCGGACAGGGAGAGATCGAATACCCGCTCGAAGTTCCGTACAGCGAGGGCCGGATCGTCGGCGAAATACATCTCGACCACGTCCCCGTTGTCTACACGAAAGACTCCTTCGACACGAGTGATCGGGGTTGGCGAAAGGCGGTCGAGATCATCCGGGGGACCGGGCCACTTCTACCGCGACGCGCGGCGCAGAGAGGCTATCAGCGAAACGACTCACCACTTGGTCAGCTTCACCGCGGGTACCGTCGAAACGACCCGGGCACGAACTACCTGACGCCCGGAAATGGTAAGGCGAGAGTGGACAACCGAGATTGGGACAAGCGGTTCCGGACTGGCGACCCCCAATACCAAGACGACTCGCAGTGGTGGAACGCGGTCCTCGAACATGAGGCGGCCGTAAAGGCTGAGAAAGAACGAAAGCAGGCCGCGACGGCCGCGGCTGCCGCCGCGAAGGTCGATCCCACGATTGAGTTCACATCAGAAGCGGGTCCAACGCCGGAGGAGGAGGCTCCAGCGCCGATCCCGCCGGAGCCGAAGGAGCGGCCGGAAACGGAGTCTGAGAAGGTCACGAGGCTGGCATCCGTCGGCTCTCCCATCCTTGAGCTGACGGGTGAGTTCTCGGCAACCGGAGTTCCCGGCCGGCCAGTTCCGCTGACCGCTTATATAGTGGACGAGCAGTTCAGGAGCACGGACGGGCGTCGCATCCCCGTGTGGATCGCAACAGGCCGGGGGGGCGCGATGACGGCGTTTGCTGACGTGGGCCATCCGCATTTCCGCCGCTTTGACGACGACCCCGCTGATCTGATCCTCCTGGAAGTAGCCCAGCACATGCTTGTACGAGCCACTGGGTCCACGGCGACCATTGGATCGGTGTACGCGGAGCTGAAGTCTCACCACCTCGTGTCTCGCGCCATCGATCCCAACTTGCTAAACGCGGAAGCAACCCAGCTGCTGCGGGATATCCAGGAGCGGATGGTTGCCTGCGTGAAAGACAATCCGGCCCGTCCCTGGCGCAACGCCCTAAATGAAGCGGAGCGCCACATCACGGAGGACCGCATTACCCAGAACTTCAAGACGGCCGACGTCGAGTCCGTGGTGGAGAGTGGCGACTACCTTCCGTTGGTTCCCCCGTCCGTTGTGCCAAGGATCGTAGAGGAATGGCCCGAGGCCTTCTTCGACCGCCGCCTGTTCGATGGGCCGTATGCCGACGTGGTCAGCCCCTCGGGTCGGCGGCAGACGGTGTCCACTGTCACTGGCTACCTGGACGACGCCGCTTGGCTGGCATCGGGCCCGTCGCATCCGTCCAAGGAGCAGCTCATTCGAGCCGGCCTAAGCCTTAGGCTTGTGCCGGACACGCTGGCATCGAAGTGACTTCCTTCCTGAGCGAGGATAGGCTCCAGAGGCTCGGACCCAGAACACTCCTGCGAGCCACCGAACGGCTGTTGTGGCATCTCGGCTTCGACGATGTGCGCAACATCGACGGAAAGGGCGATGAGGGCGGCGACCTGCTGGCCCTTCGACGCGGGCTTCGCTGGGTCTTCCAGTCTAAGTGGACCATCGGCGAGACCATCGACGACACAGCCGTAAAGCAGGTAGATGGCGCCAAGGCGTTCTACGGAGCAGACCGGGCCGTTGTGGTGACTAACGCCCGCCCGGGCCGAGCTGCCCTGGACAGGGCGCAACGCCTCGAAACGGTGGGCATCCGGATCGCTTTCTGGGACAGACCGACACTCGTCAAGTTCGGCGAGGAAGTAGCCCCAGATGTTGTGCCCGTCCGATATGAGCTGCGGGCTTACCAGGCCGAGGCGGTGGCGGAAGCGGAGAAAGGTCTCGATGAGCGCGGCCGTGCCCTGGTCATCATGGCTACAGGGCTCGGCAAGACGGTTGTGGCCGGCGAGGTGATTGCCCGGGAGTTCGCGAGATCAGCCGAGCGGAGAGTGCTGGTTGTTGCCCACACGACCGACCTGATCGGGCAGCTGGAGCGGGCGATGTGGCGGCATCTCCCGAAGAGTGTGCCTACCGCCCAGCTCTCGGGCTCCGACAAGCCAGCGGAACTCTGCGGCCTGATTTGCGCGACTGTACAGGGTGCCGAGTCGCTGGTCTCGGACGGGTGGCGCCCTGACCTGGTTGTCGTGGACGAGGCTCATCACGTCTCAGAAGATGGCCGGTTCCAGCGATTGCTGGACTCGCTCGAAGACGTTCCGCGCTTCGGACTAACCGCGACGCCCTGGCGCGGTGATGGCTACGACATCGGGCGCCGGTTCGGTCCGGCCGTATACACGATCGGCATCGTGGAGGGAATGGAGCAAGGCTACCTTGCTCAGGTTGACTATCGAATGTTCGTCGATGAGATCGATTGGTCCGTTGTGACCGAGGCCAGTGAAAGCGGCCTGACCATCCGAGACCTGAACGCGCGCCTCTTCCTGCCGCAACGTGATGAGTCCGTCATTGACGAACTCCGCGACGCGTGGTCTTCCGTGGTCGATCCTAGGGCGATCGTCTTCTGCCGAACCATCGATCATGCGGAGGAGATCGCTGGTCGTCTTCGGGCCGCCGGCTGGAGGCGCGCGGCGGCCTTCAGCGACCGTTTGTCCAGGAGAGATCGCGACTTGCTGATGAGCGAGTTCCGCGATGGCCGAGTGCCCATTGTCACCGCCGTGGACATCTTCAACGAGGGTGTCGATGTCCCTGACGTCAACATCCTCTGCTTCCTGCGGGTCACGCACAGCCGTCGGATATTTGTTCAGCAACTCGGCCGAGGCTTGCGGATCAGACCGGGTAAGGAGCACGTCCGTGTCTTGGACTTCGTATCAGACGTGAGACGCATTGCCGCCACGCTCGACCTCCAGCGCGCTCTCGCCCGGGCCGCGGAAGGCGAGATTGAGCGCCTGACAATCCCCCACGCTCAGTTCACCTTTTCTCAACCGGAAATCGGGACGCTCCTTCAGGAGTGGATCAAAGACGCCGCTGCCCTGGAAGATGCAGACGAAGAGGTTAGGTTGCAGTTCCCTGAGGGCCTAGTGCCAACATGAGCAGGCTCGTTCCCGACGCGACCCGTCGTGCGGTAATCGAACTCATAGGCGCCGAGGCGCGCGAAGCCGATTGGGAGCACCTGACCCAAGCGGACAAGACGGCCATGCTGTCACGCTGGGTTACGCGGGGCGACGTGGGCGGAGTACTTCGACCGCTGCTTGGGAGCGACGGCGAAGTCCGCGTTTGGGTGAAAGAGGTGGCGCTCAAGCGGAGCCTTCACGGCAGAGGGCCGACGGCCTCATCAGTCATCTCCGCAGCTCTCGGACCGGCAGCAGCGCCAGCGGACAGTACGGTAGGAGACAAGCCAAGCCACTGCCTGGCTCTCTCCGAGGGAGAGTCCGTGTACGTCTGCTGGGATCGATCGGCCAATGCAAAGCATCTGTTCTGGGCAGCTTTGAATGCACTGGAAGGCGAGATGAGCCCGCTTCGCGCGGTCGTCGCTTTCGTAGAGACCACCGCCGACGCCACGCCCGACGATCGTCGGCAGACGCTCGAACGCATCGCCCGAAGATGCGGGCTGACTGTGACGTGGATCGAAACCTGACCAGCAGAGATCCGCTAGACGCGCAAACCCGCTCCAGGATCATGAGCAGGGTGAGGTCGCGTGATACCGGACTGGAGCTTTCATTCCGACGCGCGCTCTGGGCCGCAGGAGTGAAGGGTTACCGCTGCAATCGCAGGTCTGTGTTCGGCGCGCCGGATCTCGCGTGGGTCGGGCTCCGTGTCGCCGTTTTCATCGACTCAGCTTGGTGGCATGGTCACCCTTCTCGATGGCAACCAGGCCGGCACCCGGCTCGTTGGGACGCGAAGATAGCTCGCAATCGCGAGCGAGACGAGCAGGTGAACGCCCGACTCGTCGCTGACGGCTGGCGGATCGTGCGCGTCTGGGATTTCGAGATAGACCGCGATGCTGACGCCTGCGTCGCCCGGGTGAAGGAAGCCGTAGCTCTCGCTCGCGGGGGCTAGATGCACGGCAGCGATCAGTTCTGACGAACTGAGGTTACCCGCCTACTGGTCCTCGCGGCTTCCGTGCCGAAGCACCGCAGGGCTAACCAGTCGGCCGCGCCGTGGGAGGATCAATCCTCCGAGCCGGGAGTCTGCGTTTGCACCAATGTCCCTTGGAACTGGCGTGGCGTGAGTACGATCCCCGGCAGCTCAACGGCTCCATCGCTCCTCGATATCTCGCATTCCCCGGTCCCGAGGCTCACAGCCCAGACCACGACGAGGGTGAACCGCGCCGCCTCCGCTATCGAAAACTGCCTCTCGCCCTCGCTGAGGTAGAACGACGGCTGTCCTGCCGACGTCCCCTTCACCTCGACGAACCTGACCACCGATCCCTGCGGGTCGGTCACGCGAATATCGAAACCTGGGTTGTTCCGGGGCATTACGGTGACCGTACATCCGCGATAGCGAGCAGCCAACCAGGCACACGCTCGCTGGACAGCGAAATCTTCAACGGCCCGAGCCACCTCCGAGGGGGCATATTGGGCGTGGCGTGGTCGTGGCCGTTGTCGCGCGTTGTCGGGAGCGGGCTTCACCGCGACGTCGTCGCGACTAGCGTCTGACACTGGCGGATGGTCGCCAAGTTCGAGGATGCGCTCAAACGTTTCTTCGGAGATCCTGCGGACACCGGAGCGGTAGAACATCCGGCCTTCGCCGCCTGGTTCAAGACGATTGCCAGCTTCGTCCTTAAACGGGACGACGGCGTCGAACGGCCGGTAGTCCAGCACATCGCACTCAAGTAGCCCTGGGTTCTGACTGGCGCGAACCTCGCCCACGATCCCAGAGCCGAAATAGTGGGGGATCGAAATGCCGACTCCTCCGCGATAGTAGATGAAGCGCCTCCCTGCGACTATTGCCCTTCGGTATCTCGGTGGGAACTCATAGCTAACGCCGGTCCGGTCGTCGTAGTGATGGCCGGATTTCGGCTTCGGGTTCGCCGCTAGAACCAGGTCAACCGAGTTGTTCAATGCGCCCCTCCTGAGACTCGATGTCTGGTGCTCGGATCGACTCCGGGGCGAGGCCCGGCGAAGCCACGACCACCGCGCATGCCCGTTACCGCTACTCTAGCGACCGCGATCCCTGCCTATCGATCGACGGCCGCCAGTCGTGCAGGGTTGGACCATTTGGGCCCAGGAAGGGCACGACACGCGCCGGGGGGCAACATGGGCATTACGGACGAAAACGCAACGCGACCCGTCGGCGCATCCTCTGATGGGTGGCTCTACGTGCTCCCGCCCATCGACAACTTCGACGAGCTGGGGTGGCGCGAGTACTCGAAAGGCGGGGACAATGACCTCGACTCCTGCATACGGCGAGGACTGGCGCGCATCCACCCGCATCCCTACTACGCCGAGGTCGAGAAGTGGCGAGCTGACGGGGTGCAGGATCGGGGGATGACCGGAGAGAGGGGACCGTGGTATATGCCTCTGCCGAGAGAGGATTACAGCGAAGGCGTCTACGCCGTGTCGGTCAAGCTGAGCAACAACGGAACGACGTTCGTGTGGTCTCCGTGCCTTCTTCCTTGGCTGGCGGAATACCAGTCGGAGGACTGAGCCGGCATCCTTCGTCACGCGTCGTCACGCCCCGTCCCGCGTGACGGCTGGGCCGTCGTGAGAACGAGCCGTCAAATGCGCCGACCTAGCTTGCGCGCTCGACCACACGCGTGAGTCGTCCTCGGATGGTTACGCGTATGGTGTCGGTCCCAGCCCTGCACTCTTCCGATCCGACAACTACTGGGACGGCGGCACCGAAGGTGCGCTGCAGCAGCAGGACGACTCGACCCATCACGACCTTACAGTCAGAGCAACGCGCCGCCGACCCCCATTGTGTTCTGTCGCGCCGCCTCGACAGCCTCAGTTGTCCGACTCTGACGAAGTCAGAAGTGGTCAGGCCTTGACGATCACAAGGGCGCCCATTGAAGAGCCGCTCCAGTAGAAGGTCATGACTTCGACCTTGACTGAGCCGAAGGTTTTGGTCACGTCGATCTCCTTGTCCGATGAGACCGCGCCGGTGACTTGCTTGCCGACCCAGTCCGCGGCGGAGGTCGAGGCGGATCCATCGAGCGCGATACCGAGCATCACACCGGCGTGCCAGGCCCCTTCGAGGTTGCGGGCGTCGTATGCCACATCAACCTGGGTGATCGCGTCATCCGGACCGATAATCTCCGCGAGGGCCGACCAATCGTCGGTTTGGCCGAGAGAGCGAGGCGTCCCGTCGAGAAGCGGAGAGTCCTCCCAAGAGTAGCCCGACGCGTACGTCATCTCGGCTTCGAGCAGATCTCTGATTCCGAGGTTCCGCGGCGTCTTCGTGGCCGCCGCCGTCGGCTTGGGCGTCGGTTTGGTGGTCGCCGTGACGGTAGCCTCAGCGGCAGAGGGCGAAAGTGCCGCCGTCGGTGTGGACGTTGGAGGGACGGTCGGTTCGGGAGTCGCCGCCGTCTCGGTCGGCGAGGGCGTCTTCTCCGGGGCCGGTGTGGATGGCTGGGCGGTTCGAGCCGGATGCGGAGTGCCCGTCGGCTTGGCGTAGGTCACGTGGATCGTCTTGGCGGTGCTCTTGTCGTCGCCGATCCGGAAGGTGAGCGAATTCGAACCCGTCTTGAGGGAAACGGTCATCGACCAGTCGCCGGCCTCATCAGCGTTCGTGTGGGCGTCACGAGCCATCGGGATGTCGCGAGTAATGCGGGCACCGGCCGGCGACGTACCCACGATGGACACGATTGCTGTCGAGACGGTGGCGCCATCGCGGTGGCTCGTTATCGCGAACGGCTTCGCGGCCATCGTAGGAAGCACGACGACCGACGCCGTTCCTGGGGCTGACGAGGCGGAGGCATGTACTGACGAGACCGGAGATGAGAGCGACGGAGCCGTCCCGGCTTGCTCGCAGCCGATCGCGATCACCGCAATTGTCAGGAGTCCAGCAAGCCACACCAGTCGTCGCAGCCCGAGCATTCCGCCCCTCCGTAGCAAGAGTCGCCGTCCCGTTTGTCGTCAATACTGACGCAGCCGAACCGCGCCCGCTCAATCGGGTAGTACTACCCCCTTGTTGACTGGCCTCCTCGGTCCGGTCACTGTACGGACGAGCGTCAAGCCACGGTTCAGTGTCGATCTTGCGGAGGGTGAGGTGGGACAGGGTTCGCTCGGGGCTACGGGCGTCTGCATTAACGGACACGAGAACGCATCGGACGCCATCTTCTGCGTCAGATGCGGCAGTCCGCTCGTACCCAGCGTTGTCAAGTGCGCCAACGGACACGAGAACGCGAGAGATGCGGCATTTTGCGCAAAGTGCGGCTTGTCGCTGGCTCCGTCGGGCGCTTCTGCCAACGGCGAACCCACTGTCGCGCCGCCCATCACGCCGCCGTCGATCTTCGAACCCTCGCCGTCCGCTCCTCAGCCGCCGGTTACGCCGTTCGGTTCTCTATACGGTGCACGGTCTTCGGCGGGCAAGAAACGGTCGAGCCGGCTGTGGCTCGTCGTGCCGTTGATCGCCGTTGCGGTGATCGCCGCTGGGGCTTTCGCGATCGCCCCGAAGGTGATGGGTCCCAATGCCACCACCCCCACCCCCGTGACGCACACCTTCCGCGGAACCGTCGTCCTTTGGAAAGGGGCGAGTGGATCCTGGGATGTCTGCTCAGGAACCGGAGGCTACGCGGATATCACCGCCGGCGGAAATGTCCGCATCACCAACGGTGCCGGAGACGTGATCGCCGGCGGCTTCCTCAAGAACATCACGGAGGCCGACCTACCCACGATCATCGAGATGGACCGAAGCTCAAACGCCATCGGTCTTCACGAAACCGACGACGCTGCGGCGATGACCAAGATCCACACGTTCTTGTCCGATCTGAAGTCGATCGGCTCCTGCATGCTGTGGTGGGAGATCAAGGACGTTCCGCTCGCTGGTGTCTACAGCATCTCGATCACCCATCGAGGGACTCTCGACTACAACACAGCCGAGATCGAGAAGAAGGGCTGGGTCGTTTCGTCAAGTCTGGGCGACTAGATCTGATGACCGACCCGGGTGCGGGAAGCAAGAAGAGAAGAGTCGCGCAATCCGCAGTTGAGGAGTAGAACAAGCCCTGGTCGCGCCAGCTAGGTCGGATCGCGAGTACGACTAATTGGACGCTAGACCCGTCAGACTCACCTACGCGGCGACGGGCTGGCTGATGGCGTCGTGCAGGTCGCGCCGCTGATGCTGTTCCAACCCCAGCCAAGCGGGCACAGGCTTTCGATCGCCAACTGGGCCTCCGTCTCGGGCGGATTGACCGGAGGACATGAGTTGGGCCACACATGTGTCTGCTGGAACTGGGCCACGCATTCCTGCACTCGAGCGTGGAGTTCGGCTTGCGTCTGCTCCGCAGTGGTCGCGGGATGAAGGCTATAGCCGACTAGACCGCCAACCAGCAAGGCGCCTACGAACGCGACGAGAAGTAGGACGGCTTTCGGCGACACGGTGACGACCATTTCCACTCCCTGCACCTGACGGTATCGAGGCGCGCGCACAGCAGCGCCGAGGATCCGAGGATCGCTTCCTGAATCCGACGCAGCCATGACCGCAAAGTACCGACGTCGGGCAACGCCTGGTTCAGGGCAGCGGTTCGAGCCAATTCGACTAAGTGGACGTTGGACCCAGATGCCACGTTGTGGTTCTCGCCAGTCCAGGATTGAGATGCTGCCAAGGTCCTCGCGCTGGGTCCGGCCCTAGCGCAGTCCTGGCGCGGGCTAAAATGGCCAGCGATTGGCGAGCCATAAAAAGGGGGCGGCGAGAATGGCGAGCACGATACGACTGGCGCTTCTGGCAGCACTGGCAGTTGGCCTCGGGGCTTGTGCCTCTTCGACGGCTCCCCCTCCCGTCACGCAGGTGCCTTCAGTCGCCGCCATCCCAACGCCCCCACCGAGTGCCGCCATCCCAACG
>DAHXON010000189.1:264-907 GCA_027364875.1 Chloroflexota bacterium | reverse complement strand
CACGAGCGTAACCCTGTGTTCGATCACTCCAAGAGAAGGCCGGAGGCCTTCTCTCAAAGCGAACGCGCAGCGTTCGCTCGGGGTCCGGGATGCACCTTGCACAACTCGGCGAAATTGAAGATCTTCAATCTGCCGAAACACTATTCAGCTGTTAAGGTTCGACGCCGGCCGACACATCGTCGGCCTTGGTCCGGCGGTCCCTGTTCGGATCCGCCTGTTCCAGCGATCCGCTGGTCGGTGGGCTGTCCCACGGATCAGAGGAGCGATGGGCCTGAGACACGAAAACAGCGGCTCGAACTGCCGAGCCGCTGTAGTGACAGCGTTTCTGCTCGAGCTCGCCTGGGGCTTCACGCCCCGATATTCATTTGGTCTGGTTGGTGCGGGAGGTCAGCTTCTACCTCCAGATTCCAGGGTGGTGGAGACGAGGAGACTCGAACTCCTGACCCTCTCCTTGCAAAGGAGATGCTCTGCCAACTGAGCTACGTCCCCGATCGGCAGGAAGTGGTGGGCGACACTGGACTCGAACCAGTGACCTCTGCCTTATCAGGGCAGCGCTCTAACCAGCTGAGCTAGTCGCCCGCCTGGCGGTGCCGACGCTCGTCGACGGTCGGTCGCCACGCGGTGCACCCTAACACTTGAAGAG
>DAHXON010000189.1:0-248 GCA_027364875.1 Chloroflexota bacterium | reverse complement strand
TTTGCGCCGCGCTCACCTGACAAGAGCGCGAAACAATCGCGACGATCAACCTGGGAGCCATCAACGCCGAGATCACACCGACGGATCTCGACTCGGATCTCCCTAGAAAGGAGGTGATCCAGCCGCACCTTCCGGTACGGCTACCTTGTTACGACTTCGTCCCAATCACCGACCCCACCTTCGACGGCTGCCTCCTTGCGGTTGGCCCACCGGCTTCGGGTGTTGCCGACTTTCATGACGTGACGGGC
>DAHXON010000188.1 GCA_027364875.1 Chloroflexota bacterium | reverse complement strand
CCCGCGCCCGCTTCGTTCACCAGGTCCGAAGCCGCGGACGCGTCGTGGATGGCTTCCGCCATCTGGCGGATGGCGTCGCTCTGGGCCTCGACGCTTGCCTCCGTCTGGGCAGCGCCCGCACCGACCTGCTCGATCACCTGGCCGAGCTCGATCATCGCCACGCTCGTGTCCGTCGATGCCCGTGCCTGCTGGCTCGCCCCGGAGGCGACCTCCGAGATCGTCATGGAGATCTGGCTCGCGCTTGCCTGCGACATCGCCGCGGCGTCGTCGACGGTCCGGGCGGAATCGGCGACGCTGTTGCCTGCCTTGTTGAGCTCGGTGACCATCTTGCGAAGACGGCCGACCATGGACTGGAATGCCTGGGCGAGAGAGTCGTTCTCCGAGCGAGTCCTGACCTCGCGGCTCAGATCGCCGGCGGCGACCCGATCGGCGAGGGCGGCGAGCTCGTCCATGTACTCGCGTATGCCGCCGAAGGCACTCACGAGCCTCCCGATCTCGCCGTCCGCGGCCACCTCGGCCCCACCCTCCTGGTTGAGATCTCCGGTCGCGACACGAGCGGCCCGCTCCGTGACCAGCTCGATCGGCCGAACCACGCCACGGGCCACTCCGAGAGCCAGTGGAATCGTGCACGCCAGAACGACGAGGGTGAGCGGATTGAGATCGCCCAGCGCCGCCTGCATGACCAGCACCGCGGCGACCGGCGAGACCGACGCCACGAGAATGCGCGTCCGGATGCGCCAGTTGCGCGGATGCGTCGGTCTGAAGTCAGCCCGGCTCGGCAGGTGCACATCTCCCCGCATCAGCCGCACTGGATACGACGCCACGATTCGCAGCAGCCCCATCGCGTAGCCAGCCGTCGCGACCATGACTGCCATCACTGCCTTCATCTTCGCCGCCCTTCCAGGCCACCCGGATCCGGTTCCGGCACAGGCCGAGCAATCGCCAGACGTGAGTGGCTCCAGCAGGGGTATCGGCAACGCGAGCGCAATCTTGGCGCCGATTTTCAGGGCAAACCCCGATGACGACGGACCTGCCGTAGCCGAGCGAGCGACGGTCGAGGTCGCGGCCGGGCCCAGGCATGACCTCCTGTGGGGGGACGCTACGACCCGCGGCCAATCGTCCGCCGGTGGGATGAAGGTTCATACGGCCGGCGGACCGCCCCGGGCCGTGCCGCGGCTAAGATCCTGGCGTCGTCGCCAGGTCTCTTGGAACCTCGGGGAGCGCGTAGTCGATGCCGCATATGGACGTGGTCGGTTGGATCATCGTCGGCTTCTTCGCCGGTGCGTTGTCCGGCGCGGTCGTCGAGCGCGGGCCCCGCGGCTGCCTGGCCAATACGGTCGTCGGAATCCTCGGCGGGATCCTGGGCGGGTGGTTCGCCACTGAGCAGCTTCATTCGGGCCCGAGCCAGGGGTTCCTTGGAGCGCTGGTGGTCGCCTTCCTGGGCGCGGTGGTGATCCGCTTCATCCTCGACGCCATCGACAGCGACCCGCGCCGGCGCCGCTGACCCGCGCCCTACCGGCG
>DAHXON010000187.1 GCA_027364875.1 Chloroflexota bacterium | reverse complement strand
GTCGGCGGCACGGAGCTTCCAGATTATGTTCTGGACGTGCTTCTTGACCGTGTCTTCGGTGATCGAGAGACGGCCGCCGATCTCCTTGTTCGTCAACCCTTCCGCGACGAGCAGCAGGACGTCGTGCTCGCGGGGCGTCAGGGCGTACTGCTCCGCTCTCTGGCGAGCCGTTTCGCCGGCGGACGGTGCTTCCTCACGGGTCGCGAGCGCTTCGCGGAGCAGCTGCGGCTCCACGGCGAGCTGTCCGTTGGCGACGTTGTGGAGAGTCGCGATGACCTCCGCGGTGGTGGCGTCCTTGAGCAGATATCCGGACGCGCCCCGGCGAATGGCCTCCAGGACGTAGCGGCGATCGTCGTACAGGGTCACGATGACCACGGCGATCCGCGGGTAGTGGGCCTTGATCCGCTCGAGGCAGGTCAGGCCGTCAATGCCCGGCATGCGGATGTCGAGCAGAACCATGTCCGGCTGGAGCTCCTCCACGAGCTTCTGGCCGCTTTCGCATGCGTCGCCTTCTCCGACGACTTCGATCCAGTCGGCCGACGAGAGCATTGCGCGCAGTCCCCGTCGCGCCATCTCGTGGTCGTCGATGAGCAGGACACGAGCCTTCTCGTTCACGACTTGCCTTCTCCGTTCCGTGGTGCGGAAACAGCTTCACTGCTACCGCCAGAGTAGCCTGCCCGACCACCTGTGTGTCTGGCAATAGGAATCGAGATCCTCACGAGCGTCCCGGAACCGATCACGCTGCGTATCGAGGCGCCTCCGCCGAGCCAGCGCGCCTGCCTGGCCAGGCCGACCAGTCCGAGCCCGCCTTTGGCCCGCCGCCTCTCGGCCGCCTCAGGGTCGAAGCCGCGGCCGTCGTCCTGGACCGAAACCACCGCCCGGCCCTTGGCTACCCGAAGCTCCGTCCGAACCGACCGGCCGCCCGAATGGCGGACGGCATTAGTGAGCGCCTCGGTCGTCATTCCATAGATAGTCTGCTCGACCCAATCGTCCAGGCGGGGCAGCTCGCCCTCGATGGTCATGTCCATGCCGGACTCGGCGGCAAGCGATCGCATCCGGCTCTCGATTGCCATCCGCAGGCCCAATTCCTCGAGCCCGGGCGGAACGAGGTCGTTGAGAACGGCCCGAACCTCCTTGATCGCGGCCTGCATGCGGTCCGAGGCCGACTCGAGGTAGGCGTCCACCGATTGACCGGGATGCCCGGCGGCGTATGCCCGAGCGGCGTCGAGGAAGCGGAAGGCGCTGACCATCGATTGGGCGGCGGTGTCGTGGATCTGATGCGCGATGCGGGCCCGCTCCAGGTCGCTCGCCCGGAGCGTTTCGCGCGCGAGCCGGTCGAGCTGGCGCTGGTTGCGCTCGAGCTCGCGGCGCTGCCGCTGCGCGTCCCGATACAGCTCGTAGAACTCCTCGCTCGTCGCCACCATCTGGGCCAGGGCCGCCGTCGCGGTCCGCCGCCGGTCCGAGCCGCGCATCCGCTGCTGGACCTGCCAGTCGAAGAGCGTGGCCGGGTTTCGAAGGATCCGGGCCGCGGCCAGGGCCGCTCGAGGGTTCGCGGGTGGCGCCTGCCGGGCAGCTCGACGGAGAGTGGCAG
>DAHXON010000186.1 GCA_027364875.1 Chloroflexota bacterium | reverse complement strand
CAGGAAGACCTGCTATTCCGTCTTCCGGCAGCTGAAACGGGGCCGCGGGTCCGGTCACAAAGCTCGACGGCCTGCTAACTTGCACTTCCGAGGTGCGCACCTGCCGGGTCCATGGAGGTCCGAATGCGCACCCGAACCCCTTCTCCGACCCTTCGGCCTACGGCGCTGCCTGCCGATTTCTGGAAGTACTTCCATTCCTTCAGAGCCGACGCGTAGCCGATCGGACGGGCTAGAAAGACAAGCGGGAGCAAAGCCAACGGGAGGCAGCTGTGGTCCGTGCCGAACGATGATCAACATCTTGGAGGGCGGCGACCATATTCACGTGAAGGTGGCGCGTTCCGCCTTCGATCGACCGATGCGGCTGGGCGAATATGCCGAAGTCGTACTGGGATACCTCCGGACGTTGACGAAGGTCGACCCCATCTTCGCGGCGGGTAAGGTTTGGGTCGCGAAGAAACGGAAATCGCTCCCGTTCGCCGTCGATGACCCGGACCCGGTTTCCCGGCTGGTCGAGTACATGGACATGCCGGTGGACCGCGACTTCAACCCGCCATTGGGCTTCTCCGACTGTGATCAGAAGGGAAGAGCGACTCCGGCCTCGACGTATCCCTTGGGGATCGGGTTCACCTACCATGTCGCTGTGCCGACCGAGGGCCGGATCCGAATGCTAGTTTCCGATGGCGCTTGGGGCGGCGCCTGGGACAGACCGGTCTCAGGGCAAATCGTTCACGTCAGCCTACCCACCAAAGGCGACGCCAGATACAGCTCCTGCGATTTTGCGGAAGCGGTATTGCGAGCCAGCGTCGGGTACTGGGTTCCCTCATGCGCTGAAATCAACAGGAATCCGTTCCTGGATGCGGTAGGTGACGCAAACGACGAGGTCCGGATCGGCTGGTGCACGTACCTCGGTCAGCCTGGCGCAATTGATCGACTGCCCGCGGACGTGATCTGCGAACGGATTGCACCGGGCGGCGCACTCGTCAAGCTCCACGGCGACACGTTCGACCCGGCCGATGCCGGCCAGATCGCGGAAGCGAAACGTATCCGAGATGCGCTCCGCGGACGCAGCCTGAGGGAACCCAACCATCTGAAGCTCGCAGCCGACGCAGAGGTCATCGGTAGGGGACTGCCGGCGCTCGACTTATCTCGATAGCCTGCCGGCAGGCCGGAAGAGCAAAGACGCCAAGCCGGGCCTGACCGAATCTGGCTGTCGGTGTCCAGCGCCGCGTCAACGACCTCCGCACGGACGTCGCTCAACTTCACGGTATGCCGGCTGCGCGACCGGACCGACGACAAGGACGTTACCGGCCGCGCGTGCAACGAGTTGCGGGCAATGACTGGCGCGAAGCCGAGCTAGACGCGCCGCCGGTCTCAGCGCCGACGCGTGCGCCATCGCCGTCGCCTACCGCTACGACCCGTACGGCAACACCGTCGCCTCCTACGCGCGATCGGGCGCGCCGCTCCTCAACCACAACATGTACGCCGGGGGCAACCCGGTGACCTACGGCGATCCGAGCGGGCACTGCATCGGCATGGAAGGTCTCTTCTGCGCCGAGAGCGCCGTCGCGACTGGCCAGCAGTTCCTCGGCGGCGTCATTGACACGGGCAGCCGCTATGCCGCGGA
>DAHXON010000185.1 GCA_027364875.1 Chloroflexota bacterium | reverse complement strand
GGTGGCGGGTTCGCCATTGGAGGTCCCGGACGCCCTCATTCGGTTATCCGTCGGAATAGAGTCGGCGAACGACCTCATCGCGGACCTGCGCGGGGCGCTGGACGGGGCGTAAGGCCGAGTCGTCTGTGAACAGCGGCCGCCCTCGCCGATGACCTTCGAGTGAGCTGAGGGTGTAGGTTCCGGCTACGGCGAGCAGGGCGAGAGATCCGGCAACGAGTTTCTGCGATCACCGCCAGCCGCAACCGCGGCGGCGATCGCCACCACACCCTCGACTATGTTCCAGCCGATAGTGAGGTATTCGAGGCGCAGGGCGCGCCGGAGAAGGCTTGGGCGGGCTCCCGCCGTCGCCGTCATGCGTGGCTCCGATCTTCGAGCCGGCGGCGGTCGCCGGTCTCGAGCTGGAACGTCGAGTGCTCGATGTCGAAGTCGTCCGCAAGGCAGCGCGAAAGAGCATCGAGTGCGGTTGATGGATCGGCGTCCTCCGCCAACACGACGTGGTCCGAGACGACGTTCATACCCGACGTGATCGTCCAGGCGTGGAGGTCGTGGCAGTCGATGACGCCGGGTGCGTCGATGATGTGTGCGCGAACGTGGTCCATGTCGATGCCCTTTGGCGTCGCTTCAAGCAGCACATTTGTGGCGTCGCGCAGGAGTGAGAGCGTCCGCGGCAGGATCAGGAGGCCGATCAGGACCGACGCCACCGTGTCGGCCGGCGTCCAGTTCGTGACGGCGATCACCCCGGCTGCTGCGAGGACCGCGAGCGAGCCCAACACGTCGCCCATGACTTCGAGATAAGCGCCACGCATGTTGAGACTCTCGCGCTGCGCGTCGCGCAGGAGGAACAACGAGACCAGGTTCGCGGCCAGGCCGACGACCGCCACGACGAGCATCAGGCCCGACGCGATCTCCGGCGGCTGCGAGATCCGCTGATAGGCTTCATAGAGGATGAAAGCCGCAACGCCGAAGAGCAGCGTCGCATTCGCGCCGGCTGCGAGGACCTCGAGCCGCAGATAGCCGAACGTCCGACCGTTGGATGCAGGCCGACCGGCGAACCAGATCGCGACCAGCGCTAGGGCGACGCCCGCGACATCGGTGAGCATGTGGCCCGCGTCGGCGAGTAGGGCGAGGCTGTTCGCTGCGATCGCTCCGACGACCTCGACGACGAGGATGGTGAGGCTCAGAACCAGCACGACGACGAGCCGGCTGCGGTTTACCGCGGCGGCCGACGCGTGTGTGTGCGACATCAGGCTTGCTCGGCCACGTGTGTTGCCGCGCCGAGCACCAGATCGCGCAGGTGCTCATCCACCAGGCGGTAATAGGCAATCCGGCCGACCTTGTGTCGCTCGACCGCGCCGCGCTCGCGCAGGAACCCGAGCTGATGTGATAACGCAGAGACGCTCATCCCGAGGACGAGAGCGATGTCGCAGACGCACAGCTCGGACTCGCTGATCGCGAGGAGATGGACGATCCGGGCACGTGACGGATCCGCGAGCGTCGCGAACAGTTCGCCAACTGCATGCGCGCCTGCGCTTCCGAGCGAGCGCCCGAGGACGAGCGCAATAGCGTCGGGATGAAGACACTCGACCGAACAGGTGTCGGCGTCAATCTCGGAGGCGAATACTTGAGCCACCGCTCAAGTATGGGCGATTGACCCCAGTGCCGCAACTTACGCGGACCTAAGCGGACTTCCAGGCGCGTCCAACGTAGCTCGGTATGTTCGTGACCGGGATCAGCAAAGATGGCGACGGTGTGTAGGCTCTAATCCTCTTGAGCCGACCAAAGAGGTATCCGAGCCAACCCGTCGCGCATCACCGGCAGGGGCGACGACTAGGCCGGGTTCGCCAAGACGAGCGCCCGCATCGCCCGGCACGTGGGTCGTGAACTCATCTTCTACCGGAGAACTATGCGTCGAGCGCCGCCGTGTTGAGCTACACCGGCGAGCAACTTCTCGAGACTCAGTCTTCATTGAGATCCGAGATCACCAGGCGGCCACCGGGCCGCGGGATCCCCTGAATCGGCGGGCACAGAAACCCTCGATTCGTTAGGCAAAAGCCTTCTGACGCCATC
>DAHXON010000184.1 GCA_027364875.1 Chloroflexota bacterium | reverse complement strand
GGCGGCGGGGGCGCGGAACAGGCCCGGCGGGTAGGCGCAGGGTGGGGGCGCCTGCGCGACGGGGTAGTGACCGATGCGATGGTGCAACCACGCACCGACCCCCAGCAGGGGCGTCCTGCCTGATGGTTATGGCGATGCGCGTCGCGCTATTTGCGGGTATCGGTCCTGCTCGATCGGGCGGGCATCACGTCGCGACGATCGGGGCCCATTCGAGCCGGCGCCCACCGGATGGCGCCCGGCCGGCTGCAGGTCAGTCCTGTCTGGCGGGCAACGCGGTCCGCGCCGCGGGTCTCGTCACATCCGGTGGCCCTGCCGGGTGACAGTCCTCAGCCTGTGCGCGTCTCTGGCCATTCGGCACGGGTCGGAGGTCGACCGGGAGCTCACGCCTCGACTCGACTCTCGCGCCAAGCGCCCGTGGCCATCAAACCGCCAAGACCATGCTCGGAGGTTCTCCAATTGCCGCACCGCCGTAGCTCGCTCGCGGGCTTGCTGTTCGTTTCCGTACTGGTCTATGGCTGCGCCCAGAGCAGTCCCACCCCCCCGGCCAGCCCTACCCTCTCGGTCATGGGTGCCACCGCGACGCCAATTGTGTCCGCGAGTCCCGCGCCGTCGAGCACGGCGACCACCACCGCCACCGCCGCCCCGAGCGGCGGCCTGCCCAACTTCAGCCACGTCTGGGTACTGGTTCTCGAGAACGCCTCGTTCGGCGTGCTCGCGCACGGCGCGACGGATCCCTACTACCGCAGCCTGATCGCAAGGTACGGACTCGCGGCCAACTACTTCGCCGTGTCGCATCCTTCGGAGCCCAACTACCTGGCCCTGTTCTCCGGCTCGACCCAAGGAGTGGCGGACGATGGCACGCACGACATCGCGGCCCCCAATCTGGCCGACCAGCTCCAGTCCCATGGCAAGACGTGGCACGTCTACGAGCAGGGTTATCCGGGTGGCTGCTATGCGGGTTCGTCCGCGTCGGGCGCGTCGGAAGGGTTCGGAGTGTCGGGCGGCTACGCCCGCAAACACGACCCGGCGATCAGCTTCAACGACATCCGCACCAACCCGAGCGAATGCGCCAACATCACCAGCTTGACGGCGTTCGATCCGGCCGCTGCCGACTACGAGCTGATCGTCCCGAACACCTGCAACGACATGCACAGCTGCTCGGAGGCCACGGCCGACGCCTTCCTGGCGAGCTTCGTCCCGCACATCGTCTCGAGCCCGGCGTTCGCCAACAGCGCCCTGTTCATCACCACCGATGAGGGAAGTGGCGCCAACCAGGTCTCCACGCTGGTGATCAGTCCGCTCGTGAAGGCCGGCTTCTCGTCGTCGGTGCGACACGACCATTACTCGTTGCTGCGGACGATCGAGGACGCCTGGGGCCTCGGCTGCCTCGGCCAGTCGTGCTCGGCCAACGACATGTCGGAGTTTTTCGGCAGCTAACCGCGCGAGCCGACCGGCCCGGAGACACCCGGGGACATATGAACGGGCGCCCGCTTCGATCAGAAGCGGAGCGCCCGTCCGAGCGGCGAGGACGGCTGACCGGTAGGGGGATCAGCCGGGGTCAGTTGGCGTGGAGTGCGTCCAGGTAGGCTCCGTAGCCGGACGAGGTCGCCCATTCGGAGGCGCTCTCGACCGCGGTTCCTTCGCCCCATTCGTTGAAGGTGGTCACGAGCTGCCAGGGTTGTCGTGACGCCACCATGTCTCTGACCGCCTGCTCGAAGGCGGGCACGTCGCGAGGCAGGCGGGCCGACGGCTCGGTGACTTTGAAGAAGCCCGGGCTGACCGAGAAGCTGTGCCCCGCCTGGCGATCCTCGGCGACTGCCGGCGCGTACTGGTGCCAGTCGTCCGGCTGGCTGCTGCAGCTCGTATAACCGGCAAAGACCTTCAGGACGACGAAGTCCTGGTGGGCGGCGTTGGCCTGGGCCCAGCGGTCGGCCATGCCGCAGCCGTCCGATGGCTGGGCGTAGACGAAGATGACCGGCCTGCCATCGATCCGATAGAACGATGGGTCGCTGCCATAGTTCTTGTTGATGTACGCGAGGTCGGCGGCGATGGCCGCAACGGTCGGATTGCCCGAGCCCTCGAGTTCGTAGTAGATGGCCCAGCGGAACCCCGTTCCGGCCGCCGCCGACAGGAGCGTCCTCATCTTGGCGTCGGTCTGGCTTCCCTGGCCCCACCACGAGGCGATGCCCACGCTGATCTTCCCGTATTGCATCGCCCGAATCTGGCTCGAGACGACCGAGGCGCTCGCGCCGTCGTAGAAGCCGAGCGACGGGTTGTACCGGGTGAACGGGTAGGTCCCGGACTGAGTCCATGCCTGGGGGAACCACGGGTAATAGAACGCGGCCCGGACGGGGTTCGCGGACGTCGGACGGGGGTTGCCGGGCGTGGGAGTGGGCGTGGGCGTGAGGGTCGAGGTG
>DAHXON010000183.1 GCA_027364875.1 Chloroflexota bacterium | reverse complement strand
GACCTGGACCGCGCGGATCGGGCGGCCCGACAGGCTGCCACCGCCGAAATCGTACAGCAGCTCCCGCAGGGTGCAGCCGAACGCCTTCTCGACGAGGCCGCCGTGGCGGATGTTGCCGGCGAGCTGGATCGGCAGCGCCGGATGGTACGCGTAGTTGGTCCGCCCCGCAGTCCCGGTGGCCAGCAGCCCGCCCCCGAACGGTGCCGCGTTCACGATCGCGATGCCTTTCGCCCGAGCGTGGACGAAGAGACCCTCTGCGGAGCGATCCAGCAGCGTCCAGCGGTTGTGCGAGATGAGCACCTCGAAGAGGTCCGTATCGAGGTACCGACGCATCAGCTCGACCGGACCACCGGCGAGACCCAGGTGGTCGGCCAGGCCCTCGTCCCGAAGCTTCGCCAGCTCGTCGAGTGCGCCTCCGGGAGCGACGAGATCGTCGAAAGAGGCGACCTCGGGGTCGTGCAGGTACAGGAGCGGGATCCGCTCGATTCCCAGGCGCTCGAGACTGCCTTCGCAGCTGCGCCGAACCTGCGCCGCGGAGTAGTCGCGCGTAACCGGGTCCGCGTCCACTTTGGTGGCGACGACGAAGCCGTCCGGCAGGCCGCCGCGCCGCCTGATCGCCTCGCCGATCCGCCGCTCGCTCGTGCCGTCGCCGTAGCCGGCCGCCGTGTCGAGGAAGTTGAACCGGCTCGCGAACGTGGCGAGAAGCGTTTCGATCGCGCGGTCCTCGGGCGTTTCGTAGCCGTAGGTGCGAGGCATGTTGCCGATCGGGCTTGCGCCGATGCACACCGGCGTGACCAGCAGGCCGGTTTCGCCGAGTTGCCGTGGCCGCAGGGCCACTTCGATTGCTTCGCTGGTCGGCCCGTTGCCGTCAGCCAACTCTCGCCTCCGCTCGTGTCGTCCACGGCTCGATCGATCCGGTTACCGGACATTCTGACCGCCGAACTTGCCGGCGTGACTCCTGCGACGCAGCGAGTAACACAAATCACCGGTCCACGACGCACATCTCGCAGACGCGCGCCTACACGGGTGGCACCGTTGGAGCATCGAGAAAGGCCCCGTCGATAGGTCCGAGGTTCTCGGATCGCCCGGGACGATGAAAGGAGGCCGGCGAGATGAACGGCCAATATGAACAGACTTACCTGGAATGGTCAGGCAGGCAGTGGGCGGCTGAGGATCCGGCGGCGGATCCGGACTTGGCCCCTCGCTGGACTTCCGACCAGTGGGTAGGGGATCAGGGCCAGGGCGTGCGGACGCCCCACCAGACCGCGGCGCAGATGGCTCGAGGCCAGTACGGCCTGAGCGGATACGCGCACACGGGCCAGGTGGCCCACTGGGCGCCTTCGCACTGATCCCGCGCCGCGGCGCCAGCCGGACGCGTTCGCCTGGCGTTAGCCGGGAGCGTCCTCGTCTCTACGGGACGCCAGTCCGGATGCTTCCTCGCTCAGTCCGAGGGGATCGCTGATAACGATCCCCTCCCGCGAGGAAGCCACCAGGCCGGTTTCCCTAAGCTCATGCAGTGCCCGCGACACGACTTCGCGCGCGGAGGCGATGGCGTCGCCAAGCTCCTGCTGACTGACGCGCGCCACGAGCGTGCCGTCGTCGGCGTGGACCGCGAGGTCCAGCAGCTGGCGCGCCACCCTCTGACGCACGCTCAAGAAGGCTTGATTGGCTATCTCGTCGAAGGCGTTGAACAGCTGGCGAGCCAGTTCCTCCGCGCAGGCGCGAGCCACGGCGGCGTCATTGGCCACCATCGCTCGCAGGTCGTCGATCCTGAGCGCGATCAGCGAGGAGCCGGTCAAGGACTCGATCGTTATCGGGCCGGGGCCGCCAAGGACGAGCGCGAGCCCGACGACGTCGCCGGTGCGAGCGTAGCGAATGGTGACCTGCCGGCCGTCGAGCGAGCGAAGGTAAACCCGCAGCAACCCCTCGCGAACCAGGATGGCGCGCGGCCTCTCCTCTTCGCGGTAGACGGTGGCGCCGGCCGGGACGTCGATCTGGAGGGCCCCATCGAGGAGCCGCGCGGCGGCTTCGGGCGGCAGCGTCGCCAGGAACCCCGGCAGGCCTGCCTGGGCGGTTCGAGCCACACCTGACTCTGGTTCGTGCTCCACCGGCTCTCCGCCTCGACGCTGCGTACAGGGTACCGCACAGCCTCGGCCGACCGACGGGTCGGGTGCCTCGGAGGACCACGATGAACCAGGTGGAATACCGCATCGAACGAATTCCGCTCAACCGAGACGAGCCACGGCTTCTGGCACTCGTCGAGCGTCTCGCCGATCTCGGCCGCCAGGGCTGGCACGTGGCGAGCATCGACCTGACACCTCAGGCGACCTTCCAGGAGGGACCGCTCACCGTTCTTCTCGAGCGCGAGGCCGTCCCCGGGGATGCGGCCGGACCGAGTCGAGCACCTTAGCCAGCCGGCGCGCCGGGGGTCGGCGGCGCCTCCGCCCTGCCCCGGCGGAAGTTGCCCATTTCAC
>DAHXON010000182.1 GCA_027364875.1 Chloroflexota bacterium | reverse complement strand
TCACGAGTGGACGCGGTGCCGCGAGCCAGGCGGCGTGCCACCAGGCGTTGGACCGGACGCTCGACGTAGCGGACGGAGACGGCCGAGACGGCCAGCGCGAGGGCAAACCCCACCACGACCAGCGGCAGCCCGCGCAGTCCGGCGGCCCCGACCGCGAGCAAGACGGTCAGATGCCACAGGTAGAACGGGTAGCTGAGCTCGGCCGCGACCGAGAGCCAGGGCGGCGCTATCTGGGAGCGGAGCAGCCCCGCAACGAGGAGCGCGGTTCCGGCGGGCACGAGAGGCTCGACCCCGAGGAAGCCCACCATCACCATCGCCGCCCCGACCCCGGCGCTGCCGATTCGGCCGACCGTCGAGGGCCGATCGTGCTCGAGCATCGCGACGCCCATTCCCAGCGCGAATGTCCATAGCAAGGCCGGGCCGTACACGAGCGGCGGTATCGCCGGCCTCACTCCGGCAGCCCCAAAGGCCGCGTCGACGGCGAACGAGGCCGCACCGATCGCGCAGAGAACCGGCAGCCGCCCCGAGATGACGCGCGCCAGCAAAGGAAGGGCGAGGTAGAACGCTATCTCGATCCACAGCGACCAGAGGACCACGAGGCCGCCGTTGAGCGCCCAGGGCGCAAGCGTCAGGGCAAACAGCAACGCAGGCCCGATCCGCGCGGCGCGGCGAGCGCCATAGCGGGCCACGCTGACGCGATCCCACAGGAACGGGCGATAGACGAGATAGCCCGACAGCACGAAGAAGGCGAGTACGGCCGAATTGCCGTGTCGCGCCAGCGGCCACGGCACGCCGGAGCCGGGGAAGACGTTGGCATGGAAGGCGAATACAGAGAGGGCCGCCAGCACCCGGATTGCGTCGAGCCCGCCCCGCCTCATTCTTGGCCTCCTGCGTCAGCGGCACTCTACGCCGTGGAGATCGGCCGCTGCAGCACCCCGTCGTGCGCGATGCCCCGTACGATGTGTCCACTCGGACGCCGCCGGACTCGCGTCACACGGGTCGGCGTTCGGGACCCGGCCGGCTCAGCCTCACGCGGCCCGGCAGCGTGACCAGCGCCAGGAGGCCGCCGGCGACGCACATCGCGCCGCAAACCACGAAGAGGAAAGACGGGCCCGCGGAGCCATACAGGTATCCGCCGGCCACGTTTCCCGCCACCGCGGCGATGCCGGTCGCCGTTCCCTGGTAGAGCGTCTGGCCCGTGGCTTGCAGGCTGCGCGGCAGGAGCTGACCGATCGTCAGGACCATCGCCACGGTGAGTGCGCCGTAGGCCAGGCCGGTAAGGGCCCTGGTCGCGACGATAGCGGCGGGTGAGGTGAGAACCGCCCAGGAGAGAAACGCGACCCCGAACGCCACCGCTCCGACGCAGAAGAGGCCGCGAAGGCCGATACGGGAAGCCAGTCGTGCCGCGAGCAACATCCCCGGTATTTCCGCGAAGGCGGAGACTCCGAACGACAGGGCCACGTCCGATGCCTGGCCGCCGAGCCCCACGATCCGGAGGCTCAGGAAGGTGAAGCTCACGACGATGGCGAACCAGGTCACCGCGACCGTGGCGAGGACCGGCAGGAGTCGCGGCTGCGTCCGAAACGCCAGGCCGGTCGAGCCGAAGCGCGAGGCCGGGTCGCCAGCGGCCGCCGAGCCTGCGGCCGCGTCCGAGGCGGCCGCCAACGGGGCCACCGACGAGGCTGGCGACGAACCCGCTGCCGCGTCTGCCAAAGGTCGGCCGGCCGGGGCGAGCGCCCGGGAGCGTTGGGAGTCGTCCTCGGTGCCGAGTGCCGCGGCAACCAGCAGCAGCGCGAACGCCACGTACACGAGGCTCGCTACCGAGTAGCCCAGGCGGTCGTAGAGGAAACCCGCCGCGATGGTCGCGATCGCGAACGAGAGGCTCGCCAGCAAGCGGATTCGACCGTACTCGCTTCCTGGATCCCGAAGCGAGTTGACGGCTACGGCGTCGGCAAGGGCCAGGAGGACTCCCTGGCTGCAGTTGAACGCGACTACCAGCAATCCGAGTACGAGAGGCGGGACGGGCAGGCCGATGCCGGCCGCGACTCCGATCGCGACGACGGTGCAGACCTGGAGGGTCAGCTTCCGACCCAGCACTCGGTCGCCGAGATGGCCCCAAACCGCGATGGCGCCGATCAGCCCGCAAGCGCCGAGGGCATTGATGAGGCCGATGGCCGCCGGGTCAAGCCCTCGGCCGGACAGGATGACCGGGATGAAGGGATTGAGCGACGCGGTCGCGGCCCCGAGTGCCAGGTACAGGAGGCGCAGCGCTTTCACGAGACGATGGTAGGGCGTTCAACTGTCCCGGCCCAGCAGGGGCGCCACCGGAGTGGGGAAGGGCCTGGCGCTGTCGAGTGGGTGGCCCCTGGTCTGGCCCCGACGGCATGGTCGGCTTTGGCGCGATCCGCTCCAGGAGGGCGCCGAACGCAATGACGATCCAGATCCCGGTGAGCACGATGAAGGCGAGGGTCTGGCCGGCGGCGACCGCGGTCACCATGAAGTCGCTGCGGGCGATTTCGGTCAGAGGCAAGTGGATCTGGGACACGGTTACGCCGGTACCGGCTCCGCCGCCGAGCCCTTCGCCCCCGAACCCGCCGCCACCGAAT
>DAHXON010000181.1 GCA_027364875.1 Chloroflexota bacterium | reverse complement strand
GAGGTGGAGCCCCCCGTCGACGTGTTCCTGCCCCGCTACCGGGGCATGGTGGTGCCTCAAAATGCCACCATCCGGCCGCTCGCCGTCCCCGATCCGCTCGCGCCCAACGGCATCACCGACGTCAAGCTCGTGGAGTTCGAGGCGCGCGGCTACAGGGTCCGCCTGATCGACCATCCGCCCGCCTTCGACAGGGATGACTACTACGGCGGTCCCGGCGGCGATTACCCCGACAACGGCTGGCGGTTCGGGCTGCTCTGCCGGGGCGCCATCGAAGCCCTGCTGCTCGATGACCGGCCTGTGGACGTGATCCATCTGCACGACTGGCAGGCGATGCCGGTGGCGATCCTGCGCGACTGCGCCTACGAGGGCTACCCGCTCATCTCCCGGGCCGCGATCATGGCCACGATCCACAACCTCGCCTACCAGGGCTGGCTGAGCCGCGCGCAGGCCGCCGGCATGGCCTTTCCCGACGAGCTCGCAGAGGCCATCCAGGCTGGCGCCGACGGCATCCTGCTGCTCCGAGAAGGGATCACCCGAGCCGAGCTGTCGAACACCGTCAGCCCCGGATACGCCGCGGAGATACTCGAGCCGGAGAACGGCATGGGCATGGATCAGGTCCTTCGCGGCCTGGGCCATCGTTTCGGCGGGATCCTAAACGGCCTGGACACCGCCCTCTGGGATCCCGAGACGGATCAAGCCCTGCCCGCCCGCTACTCCAGAACGGACGTCGCGGGCAAGGCCGAGTGCAAGCGGGCGCTGCTGGCCGAGCTCGGGTTCGATCCGGAGGACGACGGTCCGCTCCTCGGCATGATCGGCCGTCTCGACCCCCAGAAGGGCTTCGATCTGCTGGCCCGGGCGGCGCCTCGCCTGGTCGAGATGGGCGCCCGCATAGTCGCGCTCGGCAAGGGCGACGCGACCCTGATCGCCAGCTTTAGCGCCGTCGCCGCCCGGCACCCGCACGCCGTAAAGGTGATCGACGCGTTCGACCGGGCGCTCGCCCGCCGCATCTATGCCGGCTCGGACATGTTCGTGATGCCGTCGCGCTTCGAGCCGTGCGGCCAGGGCCAGATGATCGCCATGCGCTACGGGACGCCGCCGATCGTCCACCGGACCGGCGGTCTCGCCGACACGGTCGTGGACGTGGACGAGCGGCCCGGAGAGGGGACCGGGTTCGTGCACGCCGAAGCCACGCCCGAGGCCCTCGCAGAAGCGTGCCGGCGGGCCATCCTCCACTACCGCGCCGGCGGCGCGGGGTGGGCGGCGCTGCGTGACCGGGGCATGCTGATCGACTGGTCGTGGGAGGCCGGGCCCGCGGAGCAGTACGTGGCGTCGTACAGGCGGGCCGTGTCGCTGCGCCGTGAACGCTAGGCCGGCGATGAGGTGACCTCCAGGATCCCCGATCTTCTCGTCGTCGGTTCGGGCGCCGCTGGGCTCACCGCCGCCCTGACGGCCGCGGACCAGGGCGCGCACGTCCTGATGCTCACGAAGGGCCATGCGCCCGACTCCTCGAGCTGGCATGCCCAGGGCGGGATTGCCGCGACTATGGGCGACGACGACACGACCAAGCTCCACGCCATCGACACCGAACGTGCCGGCCGGGAGCTGTGCCGCGTGAGCGCCGTCCACGTCCTGGTGGAGGAGGGGCCGGAGCGCGTCCGAGAGCTCATCGCCATGGGCGTGCCGTTCGATCCAGAGCTGAGCCTGGAGGGCGGACACTCCCGCCGCCGCGTCTCCAGCGTGGAAGGGGCCGCGACCGGATGGGCGGTGACGAGCCTCCTCGAGCGGCGGGCCCTCCGATCCGACCTGATCGCCGTTTCCGAAGAGACCAGCGTGAGGTCGCTCTGGATCCAGGGCGGGCGATGCATCGGCGCCGTGGCGGCCGGCGGCCCCATCGCGGCGCGCGCCACGATCCTGGCGATGGGCGGAGCGGCGGCGCTCTGGGCGCGGACGACCAATCCGCCGGGCCAGGTCGGCGACGCCGTGGCATTGGGGTTGCGGGCCGGCGCCGCGATCGCGGACATGGAGTTCATGCAATTCCACCCCACCGTGCTCGAGGGTTCGCGGCTGCTCCTGACCGAGGCCCTCCGCGGCGAGGGAGCAAAGCTGCTCAACGAAGCGGGCGAGCGGTTCGTCGAAGAGCTCGCGCCGCGCGACGAGGTCGCCCGGGCGATAGTCCGCCAGGGTCGAACGTTCCTGGATCTTCGAGAGATCGACCGCGGCCGCTTCCCCGGCCTGATGGACGAGATCCAGAAAGCCGGCTACGACCCGGCCCATTCGCCCGTTCCGGTGTCGCCGGCCGCCCACTACACAATCGGCGGAATCGTGACCGACCTCGACGGCCGCACCGACGTATCGCACCTCTATGCCGCCGGCGAGTGCGCCGCCACGGGCGTCCACGGCGCCAATCGATTGGCCTCCAACTCGCTCCTCGAATGCCTGGTCTTCGGGCGGCGCGCGGCTCTCGCGGCGCTCGGCGAACCGGCCTCGATCCCCGACGACCTGGCTCCGGAGCCCGCCTCACCGCCCGAGCGGGTCGTGCCGCAGGCACTCCGCGATCAAGTCTGGCGCGAGGCGGGAGTCATGCGCGAACGGGCGGCCCTCGAGCATCTCGCGGAATCGCCCGATTCGGTGGCGTCGCTCGTGGCCAGGTTCGCGCTCGCCCGCCACGAGAGCCGCGGCGTCCACTACCG
>DAHXON010000180.1 GCA_027364875.1 Chloroflexota bacterium | reverse complement strand
GCTCGGGTCGTGGCGGGAGTCCGAAGGCTCGCCTGCCAGGAGGGCCGCTTCGACCTGCGAGCGCTCGGCCGCGGTCAGGACGTCGGCCGGTTCGCTCGCTTCGGCCGCCTCGATCGCCTCGGCCGGTTCGGGTGCCTCGGCAATCGCGGTTGCCTCGGCCGTCTCGAGGGCGCCGTCCATCGCATCCGCGTGCCCGGACAGGCTCTTCTCGGACCCCTTCTCGCCGCTGGCAGCCGATTCCACATCCGCCCCCGATTGCTCGGGATGAGTCTACTCAGATGACAGCGGCCCGGTGGCTCTCTCCGCGCGCAACGACCGCGGCGTCAGCAGGCCCTTGGAGTGACGCCCGGCTGGCCGTAGTAGAGGCTGTCCTCGCCGAAGAAGGTCACGGAAACGCCCGCGACCAGGTTCATGTCCAGGTAGCTCGTCCACTTGCCGCCCGTCTGGGTCGTGGGCGGGTGGATGCTGTAGGGCGGACCGAGAACGCACATGTTGATCTTCTTCACGCTCTGGACCGCCTTCACGTAGTTCCTGGCCGTCTTGAGCGGGAAGTCCGTGCCAACGGAGCGGCTGGCGATCGTCAGGATGCTGTTGAACTTGGGCAGAACCGAGGCGCTCAGAAGCTTGCTCTTGAGCGACACGAGCATCCCCTGCTGGCGGTTCGCGCGAATGTAGTCGCTGCCGCCGTTCTCCCGGGAGCGGGCGTAGAGCACGGCCTCGATGCCGTTGAGATGCGCGGGTCCGGCCGGCAGGATGATGCCGGTGGAAGGGTCGTTGATCGCGTGGGGGTTGTAGATGTCCACGCCGCCCACCGCGTCGATCACCTTCGCGAAGCCGTCCATGTCCACCGCGGCGTAGTAGTTGACGGGGATGCCGACGAGGAATCCGATCTCCTTCTCGAGGGCGACGATCGGCTCGTCCGGGGCCTTGAGCCTCCCCTGAGAGACCGTGTTCATGAACGTGTTGAGCTTGAACGTGTTGGCGACCGAGCCGCCCCAGTAGAGCGGGAAGCTGGTCGTGTCGCGAGGCACGCTGATCAGCGAGGCCTCATGCGTGACGGTATCCAGGCTCACGATCATCAGAGTGTCCGTGAGCGAATGGTCTCGGCCCGAGGTGAAGTCCAGGCCGACGACCAGGAACGTGATCCGGTTGGGGTCCGGGGCTCGCGTGGGCGACGGCGTCGGCTCCGGGATGGCCGTGTAAACGGCGCCGGACGTCGGCGAGGAAGTTGGAGTCTGCGCGATCGTTGGCGTGGGAGCGCCGGGCGTGGGAGAGCCGACGGCGAAGATGTCGTTGGACTGGATCGACGCGGAAGTCTCGTACCAGACCCAGGCGCCCGCGGCGACGCCACCGTGGACGACCAGGATCGCGGCGACGAGCACGGCCGCCACCCCGACCTCGAGGCGGCGCCAGGGCCGCCTGAACCCGGCCGGGAACATGGCGTGGAGCACCGCGGCGACGCGCCAGGCCCCAAAGACGGCCAGGCCGATGATGACGAGATCGACGTACGACTCGTCCCACAGGCTGACGGCGAAGAGCACCGGGTTGGTCACGACCTGGAGCAAGGCGACGACCAGGAAGAGCGCGGCCGGGACGGCGAAGGCGATGCCCGCGCGGCGCTTGCCGATGAAGATCTGCCCGAGTCCGGGCCACAGAAAAGAGAGCAGCCCCGGGATCAGGAGATTGCGCCGGCGACCTCCGAGGGCGGCGCCGGGTCGCTCCGCCTCGTCCGAGGTGGCCGCGTCCGCATTCGACACTGCCTCCTCCTGGTTGGCGGCCGTCTCTGGCGCGTCGGATCGGTTCGTGTCGTCGGTGGATGGTTCCATGTTCGATCCCATAGGTTGGTGACTCTAATCCGATGATGACTGGCAGGGGACGGGCTTTACGCCGGCCTGGCCGTAGTAGAGGCTGTCCTGGCCGTACAGCTGAACCGAGAGGCTGGCGACGAGATTGAGGTCCAGGCGGCTGGTCCACAGCCCGCCCGTCGAGTCCGAGCTCGGGTGCCAGCTGTACGGCGGCCCGAGCACGCAGCCGTCGAAGACTGCCTTCTGACCGAGCTTGACATAGTTCTTGGCCGTCTTGAGCGGGAAGTTGGTGGAGATGTTGGCACCGGCCAGGGACAGCAGCGTGGGAAGCTGCGGGATCATCGCCGCGCTCGTGACGTACTTCTCCACGGTCTTGAGCACCTCCTGCTGGCGTTCGGCCCGGAGGTAGTCGCTGCCGCCGTGCTCGCGAGACCGGACGTAGCGCATTGCCGTGTCGCCGTCGAGATGGGCCGGGCCGGTGGGCAGGATGAGGAACGGCGGGTCGTTGATGGCGTGCTTGTTGTTGACGTCCACACCGCCCACGGCGTCGATCATCTTCACGAAGCCGTCGATGTCGATCGCCGCGTAGTAGTCGATCGGAATTCCCAGCAGGAAGCCGATCTCCTTCTCCAGGGTGACGATGCCCGAGTCCGGCGACTTGAGCCGGCCGTTGTCCACGGAGGTGAGCAACGTGTTGATCTTGGTGTTGTAGCTGACCCAGGGCCCCCAGTAGAGCTGGAAGCCGGAGGTGTCACGCGGCACGGAGACGAGGGACGCTTTGCGGGTGGAGGTGTCAACACTCGCGACCATGAGGCTGTCTGTGAGCGAGTGGGACCGGCCTTCCATGAAGTCCACGCCGATCAAGAGGAATGTGATCCGATTCTTGTTGGGCGGCGCGCTCGGGGAGCTCGGCGGATACGGGTTCGACGGAAGGGCGGCTGCGGTTGCCCCCGGGAAGCTGTACTGGGG
>DAHXON010000017.1:8334-45502 GCA_027364875.1 Chloroflexota bacterium | reverse complement strand
ATCGGGGACCGGCACCGCCGGCGGGGTAGCGGGAGACGCGAGACGGCGGCCCGCGAGCGTGGCCTGCCGCTCGCCGAGGCGCGTGAGCGGCGCTTCCATCTGGCCCTGGAAGCGCTTCTGGACGATGAACTCGGTTTCTCCGTGACGCAGCAGCACGAGCACCGCGTCGAGTCCGTCGGGGATCAGCGGAACCGAGCCCGAGACAGGGCTCGAGCGCCCGGAGGTATCCCCCGGGCGCTCAAGTGAACTCTCTGCCACGGGCTCTAGCGCTCGCCGTTGCGAATGACCCAGACGTCGAGGACGTTCGGGTGGTTCTTGATGGCGGCCGCCACCGCGTCCGGGACCTCGTCGTCCACGGCGAGCAACATGAGCGCGTCGTGGCGCGACTCGGCCCGGGCCAGAGTCATGGAGCTGATGTTGACCGCGGCCTCGCCAAGGATCAGGCCGATCCGGCCCATCGTGCCGGGCTTGTCCTGATGCCGGGTCATCACCATCAGCGACGTGGGGGCCATGTCGATCCAGCTGTCGTCGATGCAGACGAGACGCGGTTCGCCGTTGGCGACGGTTCCGGCGACGACCGCCTTGCCCGCGTCGCCCTCGACGGTGAGCGTCACGAGCGAGGCGTAGGTGCCGGCGTCCGTGGACTTGCGCTCCTCGACGGCGATGCCCCGGTTCTTGGCCAGGAACGCCGCGTTGATGAGGTTGACGCGCTCGGTGGTGGCCTCCTCGAGGATTCCACGCAGCGCCGCGGCCACGAGCTGCGAGGTGTTGTGGTCGGCGATCTCGCCGGCTACGTCCACCGTGAGCTTGTTGACGCCGTGGCGGAGGTACTGGGCGGCGAACCGGCCCAGAGTGACGGTGAGCGGGAGATAGGGAGCGGTTGCCCGCGAGGTCTCCGGAGTGAGCAGCGGGGCGTTGACCGCGTATCGTGCGGAGCGGCCCGCCAGAACGTCCACGACCTGGTCGCAGGCTTCCTCGGCCACGCGCAGCTGGGCTTCCTGGGTGAGAGCGCCGAGATGCGGCGTCAAGGTGGTATTGGGCGCGGTGAGCAGGGGATTGTCGGCGGCGATCGGCTCGGGGTCGTAGACGTCGAACCCGGCTCCAGCGATCTTGCCGTCGGCGAGCGCCTGGGCGACCGCGGCCTCGTCGTAGATGCCGCCGCGAGCGACGTTGATGATCATCACGCCGGGTTTCATCCTGGCGATCTGATCCGCGCCGATCAGGCCCTTGGTCGCCTTCCCGCCGGGGACGTGGACGGTGATCATGTCGGCCTTTTCGATGATCGCGTCGAACTCGGCCAGGGTGACGCCGTGGAGGGCGGCCTGCTCGGCCGTGACGTACGGGTCGTAGCCGAGGACGCTCATCTCGAGGCCGTTGGCGCGATCCGCCACGGCCATGCCAATCTTGCCGAGGCCGATGATGCCGAGGGTCCGGCCGCGAAGCTCCACGCCGGTGAAGGAGTTGCGCTTCCACTCGCCGCGGCGTATCGAGGCGTCCGCCGCCGCGGTCTTTCGAGCGACGGCGAGCATGAGGGCAATGGTCTGTTCCGCGGCGGAGATGGTGTTCCCGGTCGGGGCGTTGACGACCACGATCCCGGCCCTGGTGGCCGCTTCGAGGTCGACGTTGTCCACGCCGACGCCGGCCCGGCCGATGACCACCATGCGGCTGGCCCTGGCGATGATGTCGGCGGTGACCTTGACCTGGCTTCGGACCAGCAGGGCGTCGTACTCGCCGATGACCTCGCCGAGCTGCTCCGGCGTGAGGCCTATCTTCTCGTCGACCTGGTGGCCCGGCGCCTTGAGAATCTCGAGACCCTGTTTGGCCAGCGGCTCGGCTACGAGGATCTTCATCGGGCTGCTCCTTCGGCGACCGCGAGGCCCAGGACTTCGAGAGCGGCTACCTGGGCGGCCTTCACGGCGGCGCCCGGCTCAACCGGACGGCCGAGCTCGAGGAGGGCCTGCTCCAGGACCGCCATGGCATTGAGGATTGCCGGCACGGTGACGTGGCCAAGGTGCCCGATCCTGAAGATCTTGCCCTTGAGCGCGCCCTGTCCTCCGGCGACGACGAGACCGAGCTTGCGGAGCTTGCCGTTGAAGGCCTTCCACTCGAGATCTTCCGGGATCCACGCGCCGGTGACCGTGTCGGACGCGTAGTCCGGATCGGCGAGGAGCTTGAAGCCGAGCGTCTGGAGGCCGGCCCGGACCGCGGCGCCGACCGCGGCGTGGCGCTTCCAGATGTCGTCGAGACCCTCCTGCTCCATCAGGTTGAGGGCCGCGTCCAGCTGGAACATCACTGCGACCGCGGGGGTCCAGGGCGTCTGGCCGGCTTCTGCGCTGGTCTTGTGAGCAGCGAGGTCGAAGTAGAACTTGGGCATCTTCGCCGTCGCGGCGGCTTCCCAGGCTCGCGGCGACACGGCGACGAACGACAGGCCGGGCGCGACCATCCAGGCCTTCTGCGAGCCGCTGACCACCACGTCAAGGCCCCACGCATCCGTCTCGAACGGGACCGCGCCGAGTCCGCTGATCGCGTCCACGAGGATCAGGGCGTCCGGAGCCTCGTCCTTGACCGCCGCGGCGAGGATGGCGATGGGGTTGGTGACCGCCGTGGAGGTCTCGTTCTGGGTCATCAGCACGGCCTTCCATGGGCCGCCGGCCTTGATGGCCTCACGAACCTTGCCCGGATCGGCTGCCTTGCCCCACTCGAAGCCGAGCTTGGTGACGTCCGCCCCGTAGACGGTCGCGATCTTGGCGAAACGGTCGCCGAACGCGCCGATGCTGATCGCGAGGACCTTGTCGCCGGGGGAGAGGAAGCTGACGATCGCCGACTCGAGGCCACCCGTGCCGGCCGCCGTCACGATCAGGACGTCGTTCTCGGTCCGGTAGAACTTCTTGAGACGGTCGATGATCGAGTTCTGGAGGACCGCGAACTCGGGGCCGCGATGGTTGACCATCTGGCGGGCGCCGGCCTCGCGGACCGCGTCAGGCAGCGACGTCGGCCCGGGGATGCGAAGGTTGGGTTCGAAGCGGTTCACGGTTTGCCACCTCTCTGCTCACGAGTGTCGCCGCATGGTAGCGGCTGCCGAGAGGGGAGCCAGTGTGGTATATATGACAGCATATGCAACGCAGAACGACGATCCTGATGGACTCCGATCTGCTCGACAGACTGGACCGCTTCGCCGCCCGCACCGGCGCCACGAAGACGGCAGTCATCGCCGGCGCGGTCGAGGCCTACCTGGAAGCGCACGACACCACCCCGGACCTGGCATTCCTTGCCGTCGGGCGGAGCGATCACGGCCGGCTCTCGATCGACGGCAGGTCCATCGCGCGGCGGGAAGCCGGCATCCGGCCCGACCCGGACGAGGTCTAGCGATGGCCGTTCTGCTGGACTCGAGCGCGGTCCTCGCGGCCGCCGATCAGTCGGATCTGAACCACAGGGCGGCGCTGGCCTGGTTCGCCCAGGTCAACGAGCCGCTGATGATCGGCGCGCTGACCCTGGCCGAGCTGGATCTGCTCCTCCAGCGCGAGCTTGGGCTGCGGGCCACCTTCGCCCTTCTCAAATCCATCTCGGATGGGGCGATCAAGGTCGTGGCCCCGACGTCGGCGGACCTGGCGCGGGCGGCTGAGCTGATGCGCGAGACGACCGAATACCGGCCTCGTCTCACGGACGCGGTTCTCGTCGCCATGGCCGAGAGGCTCGGCGTGACCAGAGTGGTCGCCTTCGACCGTCCGCCCATCGCCATCTTCCGGCCCCGGCACGTCCGAGCGCTGCAACTGGAGCCCTGACCGAAGGAAAGGCCGCGATCCCGGCGGGTCGCGGCCGTTAGGCGGCGGGTGAGCGGCGGATCCGATCAGATCCGAACGAGAGTCTGGACCTGACTCTCCGCGTTCTCTTCCGGTCGCACGATTCGGAGGGCAACGCGTGGTGTCTCGGGCCGGACCTCGAAGGTGCCGGGTTCCTCGGTTGGAGCGGCAAGAGAGGGGTTCTGGCGCACAAGCATGGCCAGGATCACCTCGAACGGCTGGGACGTACGGCCGGCGACCATCTCGGCGATGCGGCGCGGATCGCCGGCAACCTTGCGCAGTCTGGCCCGATCGAGTCTGGGCCAGAGCAGCAGGGCACGCTCCAGGTAGCCATTGTCGGGCGCCGCCGATGGACACGGTCGCCTCTTGCGGGCGACGGCCTCGGCTCTCGCGAGTCCCAAAGACGAAGGCCCCGTAAGGGCCGGCGCGACTGCGTGCGCTCGTGACATAAGCGCTCCACACTAGGGTCCTCGAGACGCAATGCAGTATTCGGGCGGCGAGCCGAAACCTGTAGCGTCGCGTGTCGGGGACGGCCATCGCAGCTTCGCTGTGTCAAAACGTCGAACTGGCCGCTCTTCTGAAATTGCGCTCCCGCAGCTCCTGGGGCCGCATCCAGATCGGGACAGTTTTCGGTGAGGCCCTGCCTTGCCACTCCGCAGGCTGGCGGGTTTCCTTTCGCGGCGCAATGACCCGGTTGGGCTCATCCAGTCGGGCTAGGAAGCCTTACGCAATCAGCCAGTCCACGGGACCGTCGCACGGCCCGCTGTCAGTCCTCGGCGTCGCGCCGCTGGCTGTCCGACAGGTCGCCCAGGCTCTCGCGCCGCCGCCGCATCGCCTCGGACGACGTCGCCATCGGGTCGGAGTCGGGCTCGCCGGGAATGCGCCTCTTGCGCCTCGGCGCCTCACGTCTGGCCTCGCGCAGGCGTTCCAGACGCTCGTCGATACGCGATTCGGCGCCTTGATCGCCCGGGAAGTAGTAGCGGCGGTCGGCGAGCTTGTCGGGCAGGTACCGCTGTTCGACGTCGTCGCCTTCGTAGTCGTGCGGGTAGCGATAGGTCCGCCGGCCCGGGCCCGAAGAGCGCAGATGGGCCGGAACGGGCAGCGAGCCGTTCTCGAGGAGGTCGTCCATCGCGGCGAAGTAGGCCCGTCCGATCGAGTTGCTCTTGGCAGTGACCGCCAGCATCACGGTGGCGTGGGCAAGGGCGTAGGCGGCCTCGGGGAGTCCAACCCAGTCGAGGGCCTGCGCGGCGGCGACGGCCACCTCCAGTCCGCGTGGATCGGCC
Organism: Chloroflexota bacterium; assembly: GCA_027364875.1. Classification (GTDB taxonomy): domain Bacteria; phylum Chloroflexota; class Limnocylindria; order Limnocylindrales; family CSP1-4; genus Fen-1039. Next base: position 40,419 of record DAHXON010000017.1, on the reverse strand, counting down.
ATGCCGACGTCTTCCGACGCGGAGATGATCAGCCGGCGAGCGATGAATCGGGGATCCTCGCCGGCGGCGATCATCGCCGCGAGCCAGTACAGGGCCGCGTCCGGGTCGTTGCCCCGAATGCTCTTGATGAAGGCCGAGACGGTGTCGTAGTGGCCGTCGCCGGCCCGGTCGTAGGAGAGGACGCGCTGCTGAGCCGCAGCCTCCACATCCTCGAGGCGCGGCGAAACGCGGCCGGCCTCGTCCCTGATCCCTTCCGACTCGGCGATCGAGACGGCGTTCTCGAGGACGTTGAGGGCCTGCCTGGCGTCTCCGGCCGAGAGCCCGACCAGATGCTCGAACGGCTCGTCGGCCAGGCTGACGCCGCCTTCAGGCCCAAGCTCACCGGCCAGGCCGCGCTCGGCGTCGTCGATCGCGCGCCGGACCACCGTCTCGACCTGGTCGTCGGTGAGCGGCTCCAGCCGGTAGACACGCATGCGCGACAGGAGCGCCGAGTTGACTTCGAAGTAGGGGTTCTCGGTCGTGGCCCCCACCAGCATCACCGTCCCGTCCTCGACGTGAGGGAGCAGGGCATCCTGCTGAGACTTGTTGAAGCGGTGGATCTCGTCGATGAAGAGGACCGTCCGGCGACCCTCGAGGGCGAGCCGTTCCCGGGCCTGTGCCACGAGGGTCCTGACCTCCGCGACGCCGCTCATCACCGCGGAGATGGTCACCAGGCGGGCACCGATCGTGTCCGCCAGCACCCGCGCGAGAGAGGTCTTGCCGCTGCCGGGCGGGCCCCACAGCAGGACCGAGCCCAGATGGCCGCGCTCGCTGACCCTCCGCAGCGCGCCGCCCGGCCCAACAAGGCGTTCCTGGCCGACGATCTCGTCGATGCTCCGCGGCCGCATCCGGGCGGCGAGCGGCTGGACCCCGGGCGGCGGCGTGAACGCTTGCTGCTGTTCGGCGTCGCCCGCGCCGGCTCGGGCGGTTCTGCGAGTGGCCATGGATGGATGTTAGGGGCTGGCGGCCCGGGGGACACGGAACCGCCGCGCCCGCCGTCTCCGCCGCCCGACCAGCTTGTGTTCCCCCGGCGCGCGGGGAAGTCTCGCGGCCGGACGGGGCCGTGTACCATCCGGCCACATGTCCATTCCCTTCCTGCGACGAAATGCCCGGCGCGGCACCGTCCCCGACACACCCGGCCGCGAGAATCCGGTGGCCGAACCGGAGACGAAGGGCGCCGACAGCTCGGTCCCGCCTGAGCCCGGCCGGCTTCCCGCGGAGTTGCAGCCGCTCATCGACGCGGTTGATTCGCTGGTCGTGATCGCTCATCCCCAGTGCAGCCTGTGGCTGTGGAACCGCCGCTGCGAGGAGTCGTCCGCCATACCTCTCGCCGAGGTTGCCGGAAAGCCGCTCTGGTCCGTGATGCGACTGCGCAAATCACTGCGGGACCAGGCCCAGGAAGCATTCGACAGGCTCCTGTCGGGCGTGGACAGGAGCGTCGAGTTCCAGGCCCAATGGCTTCGTAAGGACGGTCGGAAGGCTCGCATCCGCTGGGTCGCGCGGCTCGTCAGCGAAGGCGGGGAGCCGCGCTACATCGTCGCGACGGGCACCGAAGCCACACGTGGAAGCCACGTGGCGCGCGCTCTCGACGAAACCGAGGGCCGCTTCGAGAAGCTGCTCGAGGTCCTCCCGGATCCGGTCGTCGTCCACCAGAACGGTCGTCTGGTGTTCGTCAACCGGGCGGCCGTCGAGATGTACGGCGCCGCCGACGAGGCCGAGCTCTCCGCCGAGCCGGTGATAGCGCGAGTGGCGCCCGAGTCGCGCGACGTCGTGGTGGAGCGCATGACCCGGATGCTCTCCCGCGGTGAGGACGTTCCGCTGATCGAGGAGCGGCATCTGAGGATGGACGGGACGCCCTTCGACGTTGAGGTGATCGCCGCTCCGGTCACGTTCAACGGCAAGCCGGCCGTGGAAGTCGTGGCCAGGGACGTGACGGCCCACAAGGAGATGGTCGCGGCCCTGCGCGAGAGCGAGGCCCGGGTTCGGGCCGTATTCGACCACTCCTCGCTGGGCATGATCCTCGTGGATCGGGCCGGCCGCGTGGTCGAGAGCAACGCGGCCTTCCAGAAGCTGCTCGGGTACAGCAACAAAGAGCTCGGGCGGATGCGCGTGGTCGAATACACGTACGCCGACGATACGGAGAAGACTCTGGGGCTGCTCGACGACCTCTTCTCCGGTCGCATCGACGGCTACGAACTGGAGAAGCGCTACATCGCCAGCTCGGGGCGCGAGGTCTGGGCTCGCACTCACGTCGCGCCCATTCGGGACGACACCGGCCAGCCTCGGCTGGCGGTGGCGATGATCGAGGACATCGGCGACCACAAGTCCCTCGAAGAGCAGCTTCGTCAGGCATCCAAGATGGAAGCCCTCGGCCGGCTCGCCGCCGGCGTGGCGCATGACTTCAACAACATCCTGACCGTTGTCAACGGGTACTCGGACATGCTCGCCCAGTCGCTCGAAGGCGAGGACCGGGAAGATGCCCTCAAGATCAAGAAGGCCGGCGACAAGGCCAAGGAGCTGACGTCCCAGCTTCTGGCGTTCGGACGGCGCGAGAAGCCGTCGCTCCAGACGATCGACCTAAACCGGCGCATCGAAGCGCTGCTGCCGATGCTGAGGGTGGGGGAAGACATCGAGGTGACCGTCGCGCTGGATCAGGCGGTACGGAGCGTCGAGACGGACCCGAGCCAGCTCGATCAGGTGATCATGAATCTGGTGGTGAATGCCCGCGACGCCATGCCCGGCGGCGGTTCTCTGGCCCTGTCGACGGAGTACATCGAATCGGTGCCCGGCCGCGATCCCGGCCAGGCCTGGGCCCGCGTCGAGATCGCGGATTCGGGGTTCGGGATGGACGCCCACGTCCTCGAGCACATATTCGAGCCGTTCTTCACGACCAAAGGTCGAGAAGGCACCGGCCTCGGCCTCGCCATCGTCTACGGGATCGTTCAGCAGATGGGCGGCCACATCAGCGTGGAGTCGCGGGTCGGATACGGGTCGCGGTTCATCGTGGATCTGCCTCACGCGGAGATACGCCAGGACGAGGAGATCGTCGGCGACCGCGCGGCCGCGCCCCGGCGCCGCTCCGCCACGATCCTGATCGTCGAGGATGAGGTCTCCGTGCGCGACCTCTGCAAGAGGGCGCTCGAGGCCGAGGGCTACGTGGTGGCCGCCTCAGGGCCTCGCGAGGCTCTCGAAACGGCCGACGCACTGGGATTGCGGCTGGACATGGTCCTGACCGATGTGGTCATGCCGGAGCTCGACGGTCCGACCATCGCCGCCGCCTTGAGATCGCGGCGCCAGGATCTGCCGATCCTGTTCATGACGGGCTATCCCCGCAACCGGGAGGAAGAGCTGACCGGGGCCGTGGCGCGGGGCGAGGTGCTGGCCAAGCCGTTCTCGCCGCGGGAGCTGTGCGAGGCCGTCAGGCGCGTGCTCGAACGTCAGCCAAGGTCGAACTGAGGCGCGGTCGCCAGGGGTTCGGGCGGTCGGGGGATCGCGCCCGCGGAGTGCCTATGCGACGGAGATGACGTGCAGGACGTCGATCAGGACGAAGAGGACGGCCATCACGGCCGCGAGCGAGCCCCCCACCACGACGATGCGGCGGACGTCTCGGACGACGTAGGCGTATTCCTCGGCTGCCCGAGCGGCCAGAAGGCCCTGGGAGCCCGTTCGGCGAGTCTCGCTGACCCGGACGGTCTGGCGGGAGCGGGCTCGGGCGAGCTCCGCATCTCGCTCCTGCGCGACGATCCGGCTCTCGAGCTCGGCGGCTCGCGTCTCTTCGTCGACGGACAGGCCGGCGGACGGCCGGGCCGGAGGTCGCAGCGTGGGTCGAGCCGGGGCTGCTCCGGGGCGGCGCTGGCCCGGTCGGTTCGAGCCGCGAGTTCGCTTGGCCATTTCTGCGAGAGGCCTCCGTTGACAGGTCACGCGGGCTGGGCGCGGACCCTGGGCGATTCGTCGATGTCGTGTGATCGGACAGCCCGTAGCCGTGCTGCGGTTCACGAGAATACCATTCCCTCGCTCCCCGGCGGTGCTCGGCGGGACTCGGCGGAGCGGGTTCGCGGTCGCGGCTGCTAGACTCCTCCACGATTGAGTGGAGGTTCTTCCTTGCCTGAGTTTCTTACGAACAACCTGCCCGCCATTGCCCTGGTGCTTGCCGGCCTGTGCCTGGTGGCGATGGTCGTGATGCAGGCCATGCAAATCAGCAGCCTTCGGCATCGAGTCGACCAGCTCACGGGCGGCGCAGGCGAGGGCAACCTCGAAGACGTCCTCATCCAGCATCTCGAGTCGGTCCACGCCATGGGCCAGGACCTCGACGAGCTGATCGCCCGGACGGCAGTTCTCGAGAGCTCGGCCCGCCATCACTACGCGCACCAGGGCCTGGTTCGCTTCAACCCCTTCCCGGACACGGGCGGCAACCAGAGCTTCGCCCTGGCACTGCTGGACGAGTCGGAGAGCGGTTTCATCGTCAGCAGCCTCCACTCCCGGACGGGCACCCGCATCTACGCCAAGGCGATCGTCAACGGCAAGACGGACACGACGCTCTCCGCCGAGGAGACCCAGGCGATCGAGGAAGCCCGGGCACCGCGGACCGCGCGGACGACCCAGGGTCCCGCCAGGTCTCGCGGCGCAGCCCAACGCGACGCCGCTCGCGCCACGGCCGTCACAGCTCCTCGGTCCGCCGCCTCAGCGCAGGTAGGCGTGGCCGCTCCGGCTGCCCCGGTGGCACCTGCGGTCGAGGAAGCGCGGGCGAAGACCCCCACCACGCCTTCCAGGTCCGCCGCAAGGGACGTCGCCGCCCCGGCCGTGGACGAGCCCTCGCTCGAGCCCGAGGCCGAGCCCGAGGCCGAGGCCGAGGCCGTTCTCGAGTCCGCCAATCGACCCACTTACGGAAAGGGTCAGAGCAAGGGCGAGGTTGTCTCTCTTCCCGACGATGACGGAGAGGGCGAGAAGACGGGGCCGAGGCCGGGACGCCGAGCCGGAGCGCAGTCCACGCCACGGGCTGATTAGCGTCTTCGTGACACGTGAGATGTCACGAAGGCCCGCGACCATCGAGCGATGACGCGAATCGGCCGAAGGGCATCCAGACCAGTTCGAGAGCCGGCTGAGCTCGAGCAGATCCCCGTCTGGGCGCCACCCGACGATGCCGATGGCCAGCAGGCCCCCGACGGGACCGCCGGCCTTCTTGCCGGACTCAACGCCGAACAGCGGCGGGCCGTGACCCACGGCGACGGCCCCCTGCTCGTCGTCGCCGGTGCGGGCACGGGCAAGACGCAGGTGATCACCAGGAGAATCGCCTGGCTGATCGCCACCCGACGGGCTCGGCCTTCGCAGATCCTCGCCCTGACCTTCACGGACAAGGCCGCGGAGGAGATGCAGGCCCGCGTGGACCAGCTCGTGCCCTACGGATACACGGACACGGCCGTCTCCACGTTCCACGCCTTCGGCGATCGGCTGATCAGGGAGTTCGCCCTGGAGCTTGGATTGCCGCCGGACACGCGGGTGCTCTCCCGTCCGGAAACGGTGATCTTCATGCGGGAGCGGCTGTTCGAGTTCGAGCTGGACCAGTACCGACCGCTCGGCGAGCCGACGCGCTTCCTGGGAGCTCTCGCGACCCTGTTCAGCCGATGCAAGGACGAGGACGTCTCGCCGGAGAGGTACGTCCGCCATGCAATGGAGCTCGGCACCGCCCTGGCTTCGGGCGAGCCGCACGATCCCGATCATCCCCTGAGTGAGACCGACGAGCGGCTGGCAGCCGCGGAGAACGCCCGCAGGCAGCTCGAGCTGGCCCGAGCCTACGCGCGCTACCAGGAGCTGCTCGGGCGGGCCGGCCTGATCGACTTCGGCGACCAGGTGAGCCTGGCTCTGCGCCTTCTTCGTGAGTCGGCCTCGGCTCGCCAGGAGATCCAGCACCGCTTCCGGTACGTCCTCGTGGACGAGTTCCAGGACACGAACCGGGCCCAGGCGGAGCTGGTCGAGCTGATCGCCGCTCACCACGGCAACGTCACCGTGGTCGGCGACGACGATCAGTCGATCTACAAGTTCCGCGGCGCCGCGATCAGCAACATCCTGGATTTTCGCCGCCGCCATCCCAGGGCCCGCCAGATCATCCTGCGACGCAACTACCGCTCGCGCGCCCCCATCCTGGACGCGAGCTACCGGCTCATCCGCTTCAACGACCCGGACCGGCTGGAGTTCCGCAACGGGATCGACAAGCGGCTGCGCCCCGAGCGCACGGGCGGCGAGCGGCCCGTCCGGCAAATCGCCTTCGCTACCGGCTCGGAAGAAGCGGATTGGATCGCCCGCGAGATCTCCGATCGGATCGGCAAAGGTGCGCGGGCGCGCGAGTTCGCGATTCTCGTCCGGGCCAACTCGGATGCGGATCCGGTCCTTCGCAGCCTCAACATGGCCTCCGTGCCCTGGCGTTTCTCGGGCACCTCGGGTCTGTATGCGCGGCCGGAGATCCGGTTGCTCCTGGCGTTCCTGCGGTCGGTCGCGGACCTCTCCTCGAGCGTTGACGTCTACGCGCTGGCGGCCTCTGACGTCTACGGCCTGGGCGGACCCGATCTGACCGCGATCGTCAATACGGCTCGGCGCCGGAATCGGTCGCTGTGGGAGATCGTCGAGGAACTGACTCGCCAGCCGGGCCTGCTTCGGCTGGCCCCGGACACCCGGGCCAGCCTGGAGCGGCTGGTCGCGGATCTACGCCGGTATTCGGAGATCGCCCACGAGAAGCCCGCCGGCGAGGTCCTGTACGAATTCCTGCGCGGCAGCGGTCTCCTGGCCCGGCTCGCGTCCGCCCAAAGCGTGTCGGCGGAGGAAGCCCTCCAGAACGTGGCTCGCTTCTTCGACATCGTTCGGGCTCAGTCGGATCTGCTGCCGGACGACCGCGTCATCTTCGTGGCGCGGCACCTCCAGACCCTCATCGACGCCGGAGACGACCCGGCTACGGCAGAGATCGATTCGGAAGCGGACGCCGTGGCCGTCCTCACCGTCCACAAGGCCAAGGGCCTCGAGTTCCCGGTGGTCTTCATGGTCGGTCTCGTCGACGGCCGCTTTCCTGCACGCACGCGTCGCGAGCAGCTGGCGCTGCCGGTCGAGCTGGTGGACGAAGCCCTGCCCGAAGGGGATCCGCACGTCCAGGAGGAACGTCGGCTGTTCTACGTCGGCATGACTCGCGCCCGAGACGAGCTGGTTCTCACCTACGCCGCAGACTACGGCGGCCGGCGTGCCCGGAGAGCTTCGCAGTTCGTTCTCGAGGCACTCGACGTGCCGGCCATCGGGGCCGGCGTTGCGGCCACGGACACGGCTGAGGCCGCCACGGCAGTCGCTGCCTCGGAAGGCGCGGCTTCCGGAGCGGCATCGCCGCCGTCTCCCGCGGCGGCGGGCGCCAGGTCGCCTCTGGAGCGGTTGACGAGCTTCGAACCAGCAGCGTCGCCCGCCGAACCCGGACGGGAGCCGGTCGAGGGCCCGCTATCGCTGAGCTTCTACCAGGTGGACGACTACCTGACCTGCCCGCTCAAGTACAAGTACGTCCACGTCCTGCGAGTGCCGATCGCTCCTCACCATTCCATCGTCTACGGATCGGCGCTGCATCAGGCCGTGCAGGAATTCCACCGTCGCCAGGCGCGTGGATACGTGATGAGCGAAGACGAGCTCATAGCCGCGTTCGAGCGGGCCTGGTCGAACGAGGGCTTCCTCACGCGCGAGCATGAGGAGGCGCGCCTGGCGGCGGGGAGGGCGGCGCTGCGCCGGTTCCGGGAGGGGCAACTGCTGCCCGAAGCGGTCGTGCCGGCGTACGTGGAGAAGGACTTCACGTTCAGCCTGGATGGAGATCGGATCCGCGGTCGCATGGACCGGGTGGACGTCGAGAGACTGGCTGTCGACTCGGCCGACCCCACGGCGCTGCCGGACACTCCGACGCCCGCTCTTCAGGCGGACACCACCACACCAACCCTGCCGGGGCTCCATCCGGAGCGAGTGACCATCACGGACTACAAGTCGAGCGACGTTCGCGACCCCGTCCGAGCCCGGGAGCGCGCCCGTGATTCCTTGCAGCTCCAGATCTACGCGATGGCCTACCAGGCGGAGACCGGCCGGTTGCCCGACGCACTGCAGCTGTGGTTCCTCGAGTCCGGCCTGGTGGGTCGAGTGGAGGTGGAGGAGAAGAAGCTCGAAAAGGCAAGAGAGTCGATCCGGCGAGCCGCGAAGGGCATCCGGGCGCGGCAATTCGGCGCCAGCCCGGACTACATCGCCTGCGGCTACTGTGCCTTCCGCGACATCTGCCCGGCGAGCGCGGCTCGATGAGCGAGGTTAGCCGCTCGGTGCCGCGGCGAAGCGTCGAGCGCTTTCCGGACCTGGAGGCCGTCTCGTTCGACTTCGGCAACACCCTGGTGCCATTTCCCGGCGGCCCGATGGGCGAGGTGCTGGCGATGACCGCCTCCAGATGCGCTGAGCTCGCCGGATCCTCTGCCGCGGAGTTCGCCCGCGTCTGGGGAGTGGAGCGAATGCGCCAGTTCGAGCAGGACGTGCCGGAGGGACGCGAGGCGGATATGGACGTCCGAGCCCGGCGAGTCCTGGCGACGTTGCGGGGAATCGCCGCTCCGGACGCGAGCGGGCGCTGGGACGACGCGGCCCTGAAGACCCTAGTCGTCGAACCGGACGTGGACCTCGTGCTGCAGGCGTACGCCGACGCCTTCGTGGCGGTCACGCCCGTCCCGCCGCTGGTCGGACCGATGCTCGAGAGGATGGCCCGCCGCTACCGCCTTGCGGTCGTCTCCAACTGGCCGCTGACCCTGTCCGTGGAGCGGTTCCTGGAGCGGGCCCGGTGGCGCAGGTATCTGACGGCCGTGGTGGTCTCTCATCGAGTAGGCGCCATCAAGCCACGGCCCTTGATCTTCGAGATTGCGGCCCGAGAGCTCGCGGTAGCCTCCGGACCCCGGATAATCCACGTCGGCGACGACACGGGCGCGGACGTGGCCGGAGCCCAGGCGATGGGCTGGCGAACGGCCTGGGTTCGGGAGAAGCCTGTGGACTCGCCGCTGCCGGTCGCGATGCCCGCACCGGAGGCCATTCCGGACGTCACGATCGACACCATCCTGGATCTCGAGCGAGCTCTCGGTATGGACGAGGCCGGCGCCGCGCCCGACTAGCGCGTCCCGGCAGGCCGAGCGGAGAAGCCGGCGCAGCGGAAGAGGAGGTGAGAGTGCGAGCCAGGGATCGCGTCGGAAATCTCTTCTTCATCGCGGCCGCGATCGTGGCCTGGCTCGCCGTCGCCCAGATCGTCACGACCACCTATCCGAAGGACAACCCGACGAACGCTCTCGTGGGGGCAGGCTTCATCGGCCTGGCCTGCGGCTGCACGGTCGTGCCCGTGTTCTGGCTGTGGTCGTTCGCCCGACACCGCCGGATCGCCTTGATCGGCGATTGGAGCCGCGCGATCCGGCGCGGGAGCTGGGTTGCGGCCGTCGTGGCGCTGTTCGTGGCCCTGCGGATCCAGGAGATCCTGAGCCTTCCCATCGTGGTCTTCGTGGTCGTCCTGGTGCTCCTCGCGGAGATCGCTCTCTCGATGGAACGCTGACCACGCTTTCGCGCCCGGCCCTGGCAGCCTGCTCAGACGAGGCACCGCATATGGCGCCTTGGTGCCCTGTCGCCCCCATATCGCGTACGGCTACCCGTCGGAAGCGGTAGGCTTGCCGCGATGGCCGCGCGAGAATCGGACACGAGCAAGTCGGCCGCGCTGGCCAGGCTCTACGACGTCGACCTGATCGAGGATCCGGGCGACGTCGAGTTGTATCGGGCGCTGGCGGCGCGGACCGCGGGCCCAATCCTGGAGATAGCCGCGGGTTCCGGCCGGATCGCCGTTCCTCTGGCAGCCGCGGGCTTCGATGTTACGGCCGTGGATCTGGACCCCGCGATGCTGGCCCGGGCGGCACGAGCGGCTCGGGCCGCGGGTCCCCAGGCCGAGCGGCGCATCGAGCTGGTCGAAGCAGACCTCGTCGGGCTACAGCTCGGCGGCGGCCCGAGATACCGCCTGGCCATCCTGGCTCTGAACTCGATCCTGCTGATGGCCTCCCTGCCGAACCAGAAGGCCGCCATCGAGACGATGGCTCGCCACCTGGTGCCGGGTGGCATCGCCGTGGTGGACGTGTGGCTGCCGAGTGGCCCGGAGCTGGCCGGCTACGACGGGCGGTTGAGCCTCGAGTACGTCCGCGAGGATCCCGAGACCGGAAACGAGATCGTGAAGATGGCTTCCGCCGTCCACGAGCCCGCGACCGGCCATGTCGAGTTGAGTGCCGTCTATCAGGAAATCGAGCCCGGCGGGGTTTCGAAGACGTGGACCAGGACGGACAGGCTGCGGCTTCTCGACGCGGACGATCTGCGATTTCTGGCCGAGTCGGCCGGCCTGAAGGTTGAAGTCGTGGCCGGCAACTACGATCTCGATCCGGTGGGTCCCCATGACGAACGGGCCATCCTGATAGCGCAGAGGCGGGGCAGACCCGCTTCGGCAGATTGATATAGTCGGTTCGTGGCGAACCCCTCTACCATCCGCCTGCTCGTCGCCGAGGACGTGCCCCAGGTAAGTCAGCACGTCCGGAATCTGCTCAGCGTGCAGTCGCAGGTGAAGCTCCTCGAGGTCCTGAGCGACGGCTCCAAGGTCCTCGAGGCCGCCCACCAGCTCCGGCCGGACGTGGTCATGATCGACCTGCTGCTTCAGGGCAAGATCAAGGGCCCGCAGCTGATCGAGAAGCTGCGCGATTCCGGCCTCGACATCCCGGCCGTCATCCTGACCGTCCCGCAGCACCCCATCGCCCGCGACCCGAGCCGCGGCATAGACGCCGTCCTGACTCTGCCATTCAGCGGATTCGAGCTGGTGAACACGTTTGGCCACGTCCTGGCGGACCGCCAGGCGCGAGCCGCGGGCGCGTGCAGGGTGGTGGCGGTCTTTTCGCCCAAGGGCGGCGTTGGCAAGACGACCGTGGCCTTCAACCTGGCCGTCGCCGTCGCTCAGCTGAACGTGAAGACCGCCCTGATCGACGGCAGTCTCCAGTACGGGGACCTGCGCGCCCTCCTCAAGGTCCCCAGCGACGTGCCGTCCATCCTCGATCTGCCGACCGACCGGGTCCACGAGTCTGACCTGCACGAGGTCATGTGGCGGGATCCGGCCGGGATCGACATTCTCCTCGCGCCGCCGCGGGTCGAGATGGCCGAGATGATCAGCGCGCGCGACGTCGAGAAGACGATCTCATTGCTGCGGCGCCTTTACGAAGTCATCGTCGTGGACACTCCGGCGACGCTCTCGGAGGTCACTCTCCAGTTCCTGGACACAGCGGATGTGGTCCTGTCGCTGGTGACCTACGACTCCACCACGATCCACAACACGATCGCCGTCGCGGAGGTCTTCAACGCCATCGGCTATCCGCCCGAGAAGATGATGTACCTCGTCAACCGGGCCGACTCCAGCGGCGGAATCGGGCGCGACGAGCTGGCCCGCGCGCTGGGCCGCCGGCCCGACTTCGAGGTCGTCTCCGACGGCCGCCTGGTCGTCCAGGCGAACAACGAGGGCATGCCGTTCGTCGTGGCCAGCCCGGACGCGGCCGTCAGCCGCGACATCCGGCGGGCCGCGCAGGCGATCCTCGGACACCCTGCCGGCGTCCCCGTGAGACACTGAGGCCGTGTCCGACCCACGACCAATCGGTGTATTCGACTCCGGAGTAGGCGGCCTGACCGTCCTTCGCGAGATTGCCCGCCGGCTCCCGTTCGAGTCCACGATCTATCTCGGCGACAACGAACGGGCGCCCTACGGCACTCGCTCAGACGACGAAGTGAGGCGGTTCAGCATCCAGGCGCTCGACGCCCTGGTCGCCCGCGACGTCAAGGCGCTGGTCGTGGCCTGCAACACCTCCACCTCCGTGGCCCTGGCTGACTTCCGCCGCCGCTACGATCTTCCGGTGCTTGGTGTCGTGCGTCCCGGAGCGACCGCGGTGGCCCTGGCGACTCGGAGCCGCCGCGTCGGCGTGATCGCCACTCCGGCCACGGTTCGGTCGCGGGCCTACTTCAACGCGATCAAGGACGAGAATCCTGCGATCGAGGTTTACGAGCACGCCACTCCGGCGCTGGTGCCTCTCGTGGAGGCCGGCCGGTTGAGCGGCGCGGACGTGGACGAGGTGGTCCGCAGGGCCCTCGAACCTCTCCTCGGCGAGCGTGGCGAAGACGGTGAGTTCGTCTTCCCTCTGCCGGCCTCGGCCCGCATAGACACGCTTCTGCTCGGCTGCACGCACTACCCGCTGCTGACGGCCTCGCTTCGCGGCTGCGTGGGTGAGGCCGTGGCCATCGTCGACTCGGCTACGGCCACCGCCTCGTCGCTGTCCGAGCTGCTGTCCGTGAACGCGCTCGAGGCCCCCGGCACGTCGCGCGGCACCGCTGCCGACGCGGGCATGGCCGGCCACGAGCCGCCGGACGAGGAAGCGGCTTCGCCGACCCATCTCCAGCTCACGACCGGCGACGTGGAGACCTTCCGGACGATCGCGCGACGCATGTTCGGGGACGATTTCTCCGACGTTCAGGCGGTGACTCTGGGGGCCGGAGCGACGTGAGCGGCCGGTCGGAGGGCCAGCGTCGCGAGTCGCAGGGCGGCCACCGACCGCAGGATCGTGGCCGCCACGGCTGGCGTCGTGCTTCCTTCCTCCAGGTCGGGTTCGTCGTGGGAGCGGCCGTTGGGGCGGCGGCAACCGTCCTGGGACGCCGGGCGGAGAGGTCCGCTCGCCGGGGCCTGATCGACTGGGATTCGGCCGAACAGATAGCCGTCGGCCGGGTGAACAGAGCTCCCGGCACGCTCGACGAGATGGATCTGGCGCGCTCGGCCCCCGTCTACGCGGCCGCAATGGCCGAGGTGGTGCCTGCCCTCGCCAAAGCTCTCGAGACGGACCTGCCCGGCATCGTCGAAAGAAGCGGCGTGGTCAGCCGGGCCGAGTGGGTCCACGCCAACATCTCGACGTTCGCCCGTCTGATCGGCAAGATCGAAGGCGATCTCCTTACGCAGGCGGTTCCACCGGGCGCGGGCTTGATCAAGTCGACCATGGCGATCGCGAACCGGAAAATCACCACCCGACAGTTCGGCTACTTGCTGGGGTTCATGGGCCAGCACGTCCTGGGCCAGTACGACCTCGCGCTGGTGAGCGCCGAGTCCGAGCCTGGGCGGCTGATGTTCGTGGACGAGAACATCCGCCGGACCGCAACGGCCCTGGCGGTGCCGCTGAACCCGTTCCGGACCTGGATTGCCCTCCACGAGACCACCCACGCCTTCGAGTTCGAGGCGCACCCGTGGCTGCGGCCGTACCTCTCCGAGAGGATCGAGCACCAGATCTCGTCGCTCTCGTCCGGGCTCGCCGGCAGCGCGAACAACGATCTGGCCGGAAGGCTCGGCCGCGCGCTCCGCGGCGCCGGATCCGGCGGCACCTGGATGGAGGGGCTCATGAGCCCCGAGCAGCGACGTGAGTTCCGTGAGATCCAGGCGATCATGAGCCTGATCGAGGGCTTCGGGGACTACGTCATGGATGAAGCGGGCCGAGACCTCGTCCCGAACGTCGAGGTGATCAGCGCCCGATTCCATGCCCGTCGGGAGCAACGGACCGGCGTCGAGCGAGCGATGATGCGGATCACCGGGATGGACATGAAGATGGAGCAGTATCGCAAGGGAGAGGAGTTCACCAGAGCCGTGGCCGAGGCGAGCGGGACCGCGGGACTCCGTATGCTGTGGCAGGGCCCGGAGTACCTGCCCACGCCAGAGGAGATCGAGGTGCCGTCGCGCTGGATCGACCGGGTGGTTCGCGGGGCCTCGGCCGGACCGCAGTCCGCGGCCTAGGTCCTCGGGCGGCCGCCACCCGCCGAGCCGGAGTCGTCGACGCAAGAGGAGGCAGATGAACGCGGAGAAGGCAGCAATTGTCGGTCCCGGCCACGGCCCCAACGGATCTCCTCTGGCCATCGCGATCAGCCCAGTGCTCACCGGCCGCGATGCGTTCGGCGACATGCGCGAGCGGATCCTGGAGGCGGCGCCGGGAACCAGGCTCATACCCGTCAACGCCGAGGGGGTCGCGGACGAGCCCCTCGACGAGGTGGAGGTCCTGCTCCGCGGCTGGACGCTGGGGGGCGACCAGCTAGACCGGTTCATCGGCCGGGCGCCGAAGCTTCGCTGGATCCACTCAGTCTCCGTTGGCGTGGAATCCGTGCTCACGCCCTGCGTCCGGCTTCGCGGCCTGACCGTCACGAACGGCCGGCGCGTCTTCGACCAGCCGATCGCCGAGTACGTCCTGACGATGATCCTGGCCGTCTGCCGGCGCCTGCCCCAGCTGCTCGATCTTCAGCGCGAGCGGACATGGCAGCCGCTCGAGGCGCTGGAGGTTCGGGAGACGACCATCGGGCTCGTCGGCCTCGGCGGCATCGCCTGCGAGATCGCCCGGCTGCTCGAGCCGCTCGGGCCCCGGATCGTGGCGGTCCGGCGGCGCCCGGAAGCGGGAAGCATCGAGGGTGTCGAGCTGCTCGGCGGTGCGGACGCTTTGCCGGGACTGTTGGCCCAGTCGGACTTCGTGGTCCTGGCCCTGCCGCTCACCTCCGGGACCGCCGCGCTCATCGACGACCAGGCCATTTCGGTCATGAAGCCCGGCTCCTGGCTCATCAACGTGTCGCGCGGCGGACTGGTCGACGAAGCAGCGCTGGTCAGGGGCCTGCGCATGGGCCCGATGGGCGGAGCGGTCCTCGACGCCTTCCGCCACGAACCGCTGCCCGAGTCATCGCCCTTCTACCGGCTCTCCAACTGCATCGTGACGCCGCACACGAGCTGGTCGAGCGACGCGGTCCTGCGCCGGACGTTCGACGTCTTCTGCGAGAATCTGGGTCGCTTCAGGGCGGGCGAGCCGCTGGACTTCGTGGTCGATCCCGAGGCCGGTTACTAGGCGGAAGCCGCTAGCATGGAGCCGTTCAGTCGTGGCCCGCGGGTCGCGCACGTCCAGCGGGAGGCAAGCGGCACATGCAGATCGCCATCGTCGGTTTGGCCGGCTCGGGAAAGACGACCGTTTTCAACACGCTGACCCGAGGCCACGCCCAGACCGGCGGCTACGGCGGAATGGAGCTGCACGTCGGCACGGTCAAGGTTCCCGACGACCGCCTGTCGAAGCTCGCCGAGATCTTCAAGCCCCGGAAGATCGTCCAGGCCGACGTGACCTATTTCGATCTGCCCGCCCCGCCGGCGTCGACCGAAGGCCGGGTCGGCACCGAAGAGCTGCCGGCCGACCAGCTCGCCCGACTGCGCGAGGCCGACGCCCTGCTGCACGTGGTTCGCGCCTTCGAAGATCCGGCGGTGCCTCACGCGGCAGGCTCGGTGGATGCGTGGCGGGACCTGGAGCAACTGGACCTGGAGTTCATCATGGCGGACCTCTCCGTCATGGAGAAGCGCCTCGAGCGGCTCAAGGCTAGCGGCCACCATGGAACCCCCGCCGAGCGCGAGGCCAACGACCGCGAGCTGGAGCTGCTCGAGCGGCTGCACGTCGGGCTCGTGGACGGGCGGCCTCTCCGCGACGCGGACATCGCCCCCGAGGAAGAGAAGGCGATCAGGGGCTTCCGGTTCCTCACTCAGAAGCCCGTTCTGGTGTTGCTCAACGTGGGCGAGTCGGATCTCTCGCGAGAGGCGGAGATCGTGGCGGCCATTTCGGATCGCTACAAGCACAGCGGGACCATCGTGGACGCTCTCTCGGCCAAGATCGAGATGGAGCTCGGCGAGCTCGATCCGGAGGAGGCGTCGGTCTTCATGGACGAGCTCGGTCTCGCGGAGTCGAGCCTGGACCGCGTCATTCGACTCAGCTACCGGCTGCTCGGCCTGATCTCGTTCCTGACCGCCGGACCCGACGAGGTGCGGGCCTGGCCGATCCCGGACGGGTCGTCGTCGGTGGATGCCGCCGGGGCAATCCACACGGACCTTGCCCGTGGCTTCATCCGCGCCGAAGTCGTGCCCTATGAGGACCTGCTGACGCTTCGGTCCATGGCCGAGGCGCGCAAGCACGGCCGGCTCCGCTCGGAAGGCAAGACCTACACGGTCAAGGACGGCGACGTCATCGAGATCCTGTTCAGCAAGTAGGAGAGCGGATGGCGGGCCTAAAAGGTGTAACCGCGGTGCTCGCCCTTGCCCTGAAGGTCGCGATGCTCGCCGCGTTCGCGATCGGGGGGCTGGCCGTCGGGCGGCCGGCGATCGTCGGAGTGCTTCTGGCCGCGATCCTGTTGGTGGTTCTCATCCTCGTCTGGGGCGCTTTTCTCGCGCCGCGAGCAGCTCGCAGGCTGAGCTTTCCGGCCCGTTTCGGGGTCGAGTTCGCGCTCGTCGGCGCTTCGGCGGCCGCGCTCTGGGCCGCCGGGCACGAGCAGTCGGCGATCGCGCTCGGCGTGCTGATCGTGGCTCGCTTCGGGCTCGGGCTCGCGACAGGGCTCGACAGGGACGGGCTGTAGGCGACTAGTTGGGTTTGCCGCCCTCACGGGGGAGATCGACGAAGATGCCGCGATAGTCGGGCAGGTCGTCTTCGTCTGTGTCGATCTCGGCCAGGTAGTTGTCGTCGTCGACCTTGGAGACGTTGACGGAGGCCGACAGCCGATCGTCGGTGATCGGGATGAATCCGTGGTCACGCTCCAGCTCGACCGCGATCGCCTCGATCAGCGTGTCCTGGTCGAAGTTGTCCTGGAGGCTCCGGCGAATCGACTGGACCAGCTCGAAGAACTCGTCGGCGTCCATCTCCTCCTCGCGGACGAGGAGCAGGTCGGCGAAGATGTCGTCGTCGCCTTCGCGTAGCTCGTAGAAGAACACTTCGGACTCCAAAAGGGGAAGCAGCTGAACCCGTTTCGAGTATACCGCTCACCCATGGCCGGTCCGGATGAGCGCACCGTCGACGAGTCTGTGCCGCGTCCCGATACCGTCCCCGATCTCGTGGTCGTTGGAGCCGCCTCTCGAGACCGGGCGGCCGACGACCGGCGAGGCTGGCGGCTCGGCGGGACGGCAACCTACGCCTCGCTCGCGGCCGCCCGGCTTGGCGTACGGGTCGGCTGCCTGCTCGGCCTCGACGATCTGGCGGCCGGGGCGGCCGAGCTGCTGATCCTCGAGGAAGCCGGGGTGATGCTGCAACGCGTCCGGCTCGCGCACGGTCCCGCGTTCGACAACATCGAGGCCGACGGCCACAGGCGCCAGCGCTGGATGAGCCCGAGCGATCTCATCGACCCCGTCGCATTGCCCGCCGAGTGGCAATCCGCGGGGGCATGGCTGCTGGGCCCCGTCGCCGGCGAGCTAGACCCGGAGTGGGCCGCGGTTCCGGGCCCATCGGCGCGGGTTTGCCTTGGCTGGCAGGGGCTGCTGCGCCGTTTTGCCCCGGACGGCTGGGTGGAGCGCATCGCACCGGCCGAGTCCTTGCTGCTGGAGAGAGCGGGGCTCGTCTGCGCGAGCCTCGACGACGTGGCTCTCGCCGGAGCGCTCGACGATCTCCGATCCCTCGCGCCGGCGGCCACGATAGTCCTGACGGCGGGCGCGGCGGGAGGTCTGGTGCTGAGCGGCGCCGACGGCAAGGTCAGCGGCCGCTACCGCGCGATCCCCGCGAATCCGAGAGACCCGACCGGCGCGGGCGACGTGTTCATGGCAGCTCTGGTCGCGGCCTGGACTCTCACCGGTCAGCTGGCCACGCCCGGGGCCCTGCGGCTCGCCGCCGCCGCGGCGTCCTGCGTACTCGAAGGCCCGGGTCTTGCCGGCGTGCCGACGCGACAGGAAGTCGTGGCCCGGGCCCGACGGGGCTAGAACCAGGTCGGTCGGCCGTCGTCCCCGGGGTCCGAGCGGGCCGCAGGCGGCTCGCGGTCGCAGCGGTCACGAGGCCGGCGTGGCCCCGAAATCCCCCGATTTCTCCAGGCGGCGCGCCAGACGGGCCCGCCGGGCGGCCAGGTCCGCCTCCATCGCCCGTCGCTGCATCGCCTGCCCGTGCCCCCGGCTGCGGTAGAGAGCCAGGAGAGCTTGGTCCGTGGCCGCCCAGGCACCCGCCAGGTCGCGCTCGCGATGCTCGTGCTCCTTGGCAAGCTCGATCCAGCCGAGCGCCGCGAGCGGTCCCGGAGCGGTGACGAGGCGGCCCCAGGCCAATCCCGCCTCGGCGAGCCGGCCGGACCGGCGAAGCAGACGGGCCAGCTCCACCGTGGCGAGGGCAGTCTCCGGATCGCCGCCGTGCA
The DNA here is from genome assembly GCA_027364875.1 of Chloroflexota bacterium. Lineage (GTDB taxonomy): Bacteria > Chloroflexota > Limnocylindria > Limnocylindrales > CSP1-4 > Fen-1039. The sequence goes on along the minus strand of DAHXON010000017.1, from coordinate 22,149 downwards.
CGTCTTCGCCGGCCATCTCCAGGCACGAAACGGCGTCGTCGATGCGGCCTTCGTGGCGGAACAGGCGGGCAAGGCGGATGAGATCCCCCGGAACGGCCCAGCGCCGCACCTCCACGTCCCCGTAGCCTCGTTCTAGATGGGCCAGGATGCGACCGAGGGTGATCACGTCCTCGGCGTTGTGGCGGGCCACGACGCGGATGGGACCGGCCGGTCCGCCCCGCAGGAACGAGTGGTAGACGGCCGGGATCTCCCAGGAGGGTATGTCCGGGGTGCGGTGGCGGCGGAGCAGATGCCGTTCCACGGTGCCGAGCCGCGCGTCCGGCAGCCGGTACTTGAACAGGCGGCGAACGAGCAGCAACAGGTCCACGTGGTGGTGGAACGAGGGCGGGACTCGACGGCCCATGCGGAAGCGGGTCTCCAGGAGTGGCCAGTCGAAGGTGCGGCCGTTGTAGGTCACGAGGCAAGCGTCCGGCAGTGTGACATCTGACAGTGCGTCGAGGAGCGCACCCTCCTCGGAATGGTCCGGCAGCAGGAGCTGGATCAGACGCATCCGATCGCCCTGCCACCAGCCGAGACCGATCATGAAGGCGACCGTTCCGGCCGCCGACCCGAGACCGGTCGTCTCCGTGTCGAGGCAGAGAAGGGGAGCGTCCTCCGCGGGCATGCCCGGCAGGGAAGCGAGGCGGGCCCGGTCGATCGGCAGGTAAGTGGGTCTGAGCTCGCGCCTGACGTACCAGCCGTGCGGGGTCTCGAACGCGTCGCCGTCCAGCTCGGTGGCCATGCGGTGGGCCAGCGACGCGGGGTCGAGTCCGCCCACGCCCGCCCACACCGGCTGGGGCGGGCCGTACGAATCCGCCACGGCCACCGCGGCCTCGATCGCCCGGCGAATGTCCGGATCTGCTTCCCCCAGGCGATCCGTCCGGACCAGGGACGCGCGACTTCGCCGCATATCCTCCAGGCGCCGCTGGAGCCTGGTCCCCTCGACCGTCATGCCGCTGCTCCGGCCCGGCCCGAGGCGGAGCCGCTCGACGCGACGTCCGGTCGTTCGGCGGCTTCGGGCGGAAGCAGGGCCCGAAGCAAACGGAGCGCCAGCGCCTTCGCGTCGACGTCGGCCTCAAGGCGTGGACCCGTGCAGGCCGGGCAGCCGCTCTCGCAGTCGCAGCCCCCGATCAGCTCCACCGCGCCGTGGACGAGCTCGTCGTGACGGTCGAACAACCGCTCCGACATTCCTACGCCGCCCGGCACCGTCTCGTACAGGTAGATGGTGGGCGACTGGCTGTGCGGGGACCGGACCTGGCTCACGAGGCCCAGATCGCGAGGGTCCACCATCAGCAGAACCGCCGCGACCGCTTGCATCGCCCTTCCCGCACCGAGCAGGGCCACGTCCAGATCGGCCCGCCGCCAGCCCGCGGCCGCTCCCGCGAGAGCGAGCCAGTAGGCAGTCGTCTGGAGCTCTATCTCGGGCAGGTGAACGGGTCCCCAGCCCAGGTTCTCGTCCGTCCCGAACTTGAGCTTCTTGAACATGCTCACCAGGCTGGAGACCATGACCTCGCCGTGGACTCGGGTGGCGCCCGGAGCCGGCGCCATGGCGAACTCCTCGAGGGGCTTGAGCGTCACGGCGCGATCCGCGTAGGTGTAGTGGTCCACGTCCACGCGGCGGACGTAGGCCTTGCGCTCGTCCCAGTCCAGCTTGTCCACGTGGTACTGCGCCGACTCGTGCATATAGATCGCGTTCTCGTGGACCAGCGTCTGTGAGGCGAAGATGTCGATCTCGCCGATGACCCGCGGCCGCGCCGGCGTCGTGTCGATGATCACTACGTTCTCCTCGGCGGCGGCCCGGAGGGAGACGGACGACGCCGGGAAGTTCTCGTTGGACCAGTACCAGCGATCGTCGGTGGCGTGGCGGACCAGGCCTTCCTCGCCCAGGAATGCCAGCAGCGGAGCCGCCTCAGTGGGCCCGAAGCGCTCGCTCGGCTCGAATGGAAGCTCGAAGCAGGCGGCCTTGAGGTGGCCGAGGAGGATGTTGAGGTTGTCCGGGTCCAGGCGGGCTTCCTCCGGCGCCGACTCGAGCAGGAACGAGGGATGCTCCACCACGTAGCGGTCGACGGGTCCGCCGCCGGCGACCAGCACTGAGACGCTCGTTCCCTGGCGGCGGCCGGCCCGGCCCATCTGCTGCCACGTGGCCGCGATCGAGCCCGGGTAGCCCGCGAGTATCGATACGTCCAGCTGGCCCACGTCCACGCCCAGTTCCAGGGCGTTGGTGCTGACGACTCCGAGAAGCTCGCCGTCGCGCAGGCCCCGCTCCACCGCCCGGCGCTCCGTGGGCAAGTAGCCGCTCCGATAGCCGCGGATCTGCCTGTGCGGCCCGTAGCCGGCTCGCAGGGCTTCGCGCAGGTTGGTGAGCATCAGCTCCACGGCCACGCGCGACCTGCCGAAGACGAGCGTCTGGCGCCCGGCCCGCAGGAACGGCAGCGCCCAGCGCACGGCGAGCGTGGCTGCCGAGCCGCGGGCGCCGATCGCGGGATCCAGGAGCGGCGGCTGGCACATGAGGATGTGGCGCTCGCCCGACGGGGCGCCGTTTCGGTCGATGACCTGCGCCGCGCGGCCGGTCAGCAGCGTGGCGAGCTCTCCGGGGTTCCCGATCGTGGCCGAGCAGCAGACGATGACCGGGTGGGAGCCGTAGTGGGCGCAGACCCGGAGGAGCCGGCGCAACACGTTGGCGACGTGGCTGCCGAACAGGCCCCGGTAGGTGTGGAGCTCGTCGATGACGATAATCCTGAGCTGCTCGAAGAGCTGGAACCACTTGGTGTGGTGCGGCAGGATCGCCGCGTGGAGCATGTCCGGGTTCGTGACCACCACCTGGCCCGCGGATCGGATCGCCGAGCGGATCGGGTTCGGCGTGTCGCCGTCGTAGGTGGAGGCGTTGATCTGCAGCCGTGACGCCTGGCTCAGCGCGCCCAGCTCGGCCACCTGGTCCTGGCCGAGTGCCTTGGTGGGGAAGAGGTACAACGCCCGAGCCGTTGGATCGTCGGCGAGGGCCTGCAGCGTGGGGATCAGGTAGCAGAGTGATTTGCCCGAAGCCGTCGGCGTCACGACCACGACATCCTTGCCCGCTCGAACCGCTTCGACGGCCTCCGCCTGATGGCGGTAGAGCGAGGTGACTCCGCGGCTCTCCAGACCGGCCCGGATGCCACCGTCCAGCCAGTCTGGCATCGGCACGAAGTCCGCCGCTCGCGGTGGAATATGGGCGTGATGCAGGACGCCATTTGCGATCGACGGCTCTGCCAGAATGTCGTCCAGAACCGCCTGGACGCCGGACGGCTCGTAGTACCTCATCGCGGACCTCAAACCGAACGTGCGTGCGAAATCTCGAGCCAGTGTAGCAGCGTGCGCAAGCCGGGGACGTAATTGACACGACAGCTGGGCGCAGCTACGATTCAGTCATGAACGGACGCGATCGCGAGGCTCCGACGAACCGCTCGGAAGAGACCTCCGCCGCTCCCTCCACCGCCCCGGCCTCACAGGCCGTCTCGTCGTCCGCGGCGATGGGCGTTCCCACCATCCCGATCACCCGGCGACGGCTCGCTCTCGTTGTCGCCGGCATATTCGTGCTGTGGCTCATCGGACTCTTCGCCCGCCAGGTGGGGGAGGCCCAGGTCGCGCAGAACCAGGCCGACTTGCTCCGGGCCCGCAACGTGGCGATCGAGCGAGACATCGCCTCGCTGGAGCGCGAGATCGCGCTGATCAAGCAACCGGCCTTCGTCGCGGAGATGGCGCGCGGCTACCTGATGGGCACGCCGGGCGAGATCCCATTCCGCGTCGATGCCGGCACTTCGCCACTGCCGGCCAATGCGCCGGGCTCTCAGGGAATAGTGCCCGAGCCAGCATCTAAGCCGAGCACGCCGCTCGACGCCTGGCTGCAGGCCTTGTTCGGCTCGCCCAAGTAGCGACGCCCGGCTCCGGGTCGGGCCGGGCGGGGCGGGCCCAGGCCGCCGCACTCTCGAGCCGGTAGCGGCTACGATTCCGGGCATGAGCGAGACCGCGGTCGCCAGCCGCCGCCCAATCAAGGTTGGCGTCCAGCTTCCGGAGATCCAGCGGCGCGTCGGATGGCCGGAGATGGCGTCCATGATCCGCACCGCCGAGCAGGCCGGCTTCGATTCGATCTGGTTCGGCGACCACTTCCTCTATCGGATGCAGGACGGCAGCGCCGACGCTCCCCATGACGCCTGGTCGCTTTTGGCCGCCGCCGCCGCAATCACCACGCGCGTCGAGCTCGGCCCGTTCGTTACGCCCCTGGGCTTCTACAACCCGGCCGTCCTCGCCAAGAAGGCCGCGGCGGTCGACGAGATTTCCGGCGGAAGGCTGATCCTGGGGCTGGGGGCCGGCTGGAACGAAGTCGAGTTCACGGCCTTCGGCGTCCCATACGACCACCGCATCTCCCGGTTCGAGGAGGCGTTCACGATCGTTCGGACGCTCCTCCAGGAAGGCTCGATCGATTTCGAGGGCACCTACTACACCGCCCGCGACTGCGAGCTGGCTCCGCCGGCGCGACGCGGCGGGCCGCCGATCATGATCGGCTCCATCGGCGAGCGGATGCTCCAGATAACCCTTCCGTACGTGCAGGCCTGGAACGTGTGGCACTCGGACACGGGCAACAGTCCGGCCGGAGTCGCGCCGCTGCGGGCCCGTGTCGACGCGATCTGCGCAAGGGTCGGTCGCGACCCGGCCACGGTCGACGCCACGATGGCGGTTCTGGTTCGCATGTCGGGCGGAGAAGGACGCCGTCAGGGCGACGGATACACGGATGCCACTCCGAATCCGCTCGCGGGTTCGTCGGAGGACATCGCCGCCGAGCTGCGGGCCTATGCCGCCGCCGGCGTCAAGCACGTCCAGCTCGTGCTCGATCCGATCACCGAGGAGTCGATAGCGGCGCTCGCGCCCGCCCTGGAGATGCTCGACCGAGGCTAGCCGACCTCGGCAGCCTATCCACTTCCGCGGACCCCGCGCGCATTGGCCGGAGGGCAGATGATCCGCTAAACTACGCCGCGCCACGGCGGAGTAGCTCAGTGGTAGAGCAGGGGACTCATAAGCCCTTGGTCACTGGTTCAAATCCAGTCTCCGCTACCAGAGACGTTCTCGCGGCCCGGGTCTGCCCGGGCCGCGTCGTTCCCGGCGCCGAGGCGCGGCACGTGTGACGAATCAACGCCGGCTGACGTTCGCGACAACGAGGCGAACCTGAGGCGCGAAGCTGGGGTCTCCCAATCGGATAGCAGTGGCGCTACCCGCGCCGGGTGCGCAGAGTGGCGCCTCCTGTCTCCCCCAGCGAGTGGAACGGTCGTGGGGCGTATACTGCGGCGGCTGTTGAGGCCGCACTCAACCGGCAAATCCGGAGGCTCTGCAACACATTGAATACGCGTTTCATGCGCAACGGGATCGTGATGCTCGTTCTCGTTGCCGCCACGGCTGCGCTTCTGTACGCCCTGATCCAGCCGAGTCAGCCTGGCTCCCAGTCGTACTCGAAGTTCGAACAGGACGTTAAGTCCGGGCTCGTCACAAAGGTTGTCCGGCAGGACACGACGCTGACTGTCACTCTCAAGAACAACGACACCTACACGGTGCAGTCGGACTCGCCGCAGTCGGGCGAGTGGGCCGTGATCCAGACCTGGAACCCAAGCGCCCTTGGCACGGTCGACTACTCCATCACCAAGCCCGCGGACACCGGTTGGATCATGTTGATTCTCACGACGCTGGTTCCGGTCGTACTGGTGATCCTGTTCATCGCCTTCTTCATGCGCCAGGCGCAAGGAACCAACAACCAGGCCCTGAGCTTCGGCAAGAGCCGAGCCCGGATGTTCCTGGGCAACAAGACGGTTGTCACCTTCAATGACGTGGCAGGCGTCGATGAGGCCAAAACGGACTTACAGGAAGTCGTCGAGTTCCTGAAATACCCCGAGAAGTTCAACACGCTGGGCGCCCGCATTCCTCGCGGCGTGCTCCTCGTGGGCCCTCCGGGTACAGGCAAGACCCTTCTGGCCCGCGCGGTCGCCGGCGAGGCGGGCGTGCCCTTCTTCTCGATCTCCGGCTCCGAGTTCGTCGAGATGTTCGTCGGCGTCGGCGCGAGCCGCGTCCGCGACCTCTTCGATCAGGCCAAGCGCAACTCGCCGTGCATCGTGTTCGTGGACGAGATCGACGCGGTCGGCCGCCAGCGCGGGGCCGGCCTCGGCGGCTCCCACGACGAGCGCGAGCAGACCCTCAACCAGATCCTCGTCGAGATGGACGGCTTCGATACGAACACGAACGTGATCGTGGTCGCGGCCACCAACCGACCGGACGTCCTGGACCCGGCGCTGCTTCGGCCGGGCCGGTTCGACCGCCAGGTCATCCTCGACCGCCCGGACCTCCGCGGCCGCGTCGCGATCCTGAAGGTCCATACCAAGGGCAAGCCGCTGGACAAGGCCATCGACATCGAGAACCTCGCCCGCCAGTCCCCGGGTTTCTCGGGCGCGGACATCGCGAACCTCGTCAACGAGGCCGCGATCCTGGCCGCCCGCCGGAACCGCAAGGTCATCTCGATGCCCGAGTTCAACGAAGCCCTGGAACGCATCGTCGCCGGCCCTGAGCGCAAGTCCCGGATCATCTCGGACGCGGAGAAGCGGATCATCGCCATCCACGAAGGCGGCCACGCCGTCGTGCAGCGGGTTCTGCCCAAGTGCGATCCGGTCAACAAGGTCACGATCATCAGCCGCGGCATGGCTCTCGGCTACACCATGGCCCTGCCTATGGAAGATCGCTATCTCCAGTCCAAGACCGAGTTCGAGGACAAGATCGCGGGCCTTCTGGGCGGCAACGCGGCCGAGCGGCTGGTCTTCGGCGACACGACCACCGGCGCCAGCAATGACATCGAGAAGGCAACGGATCTGGCTCGCCGGATGGTCACCGAGTGGGGCATGAGCGACAAGCTCGGCCCGCTCGCCTTCGGCAAGCGCGACGAGATGATCTTCCTGGGTCGCGAGATCGGCGAGCAGCGCAACTACTCGGACGACGTCGCCAAGATGATCGACGAGGAAGTCCGCGCCTTCATCGAGAGCGGCTACGCCCGAGCCACTCAGGTGCTCAACGAGCATCGGGCTCGACTCATCGCCCTCGCGGACAAGCTCATCGCCGAGGAGACGGTGGAATCGGAGGAGTTCGAGAAGCTCTTCGCCGACCTGCCGCCCAAGGAGAACCTCCACGGTATCTCGGCGGTCGGGCCGATGAACAACCCGCCGACGCAGGCCCCCAACCAGGCCCCGGGCGGATCCACTCCGGCACCTGCCCCGAGCCCAAGCCCCTCCTGAGAGGGTTCCACCTCGAATCAAGAACCGGGCGACCGAAAGGCCGCCCGGTTTTCGTTTGAGCGCCGACTGGGTCTCCCTGGAACCGGGCTAGAATCGCGGGTATTGCCACAGGAGGACCCGATGTCTCAGTCAGTCACGCCTGGTTCGGTGGGCGGCCCCGCTCGCGACGAAGTGCTCGAGCGGTATCTCGACGAGAACGCCGAGCGCCGGCTGGAGTCCTACAAGGCGCTGCTGCGCATCCCGAGCATCTCGGGGATTCCGGCACATGCCCCCGATTGCCGGCGTGCCGCGGAATTCGCCGCGGCGGAGTTGAGGGCCGCCGGCATGGAGCACGTGGACGTCAGCGAGACCGGCGGCCATCCCGTTGTCTATGCGGACTGGCTCCACGCCCCGGGCCGTCCCACGGTCCTCGTCTACGCCCACTACGACGTCCAGCCCGCCGACCCGTTCGACCTGTGGGAGTCGCCGCCTTTCGAGCCGATCGTGAAAGACGGCAAGATGCTTGCCCGCGGCGCCAGCGACTGCAAATGCCACGTCAGCATGCACACGCGCGCCATCGAGGCCCTGATCGCCACTCGAAAGGCGCTGCCGGTCAATCTCAAGGTCATCTTCGAGGGCGAGGAGGAATCTGCGTCGCTCCACCTCGACGCCTGGCTCGAGGCCAACAAGGAGCGGCTGGAGGCCGACTTCGCGGTCATCTCGGACACCGGGTTCTTCGAGGGCAACCTGCCCGCCGTGACCATCGGACTGCGCGGCCTGGCTTACCTGCAGCTCAACGTCACCAGCAGCACCGTCGACCTCCACTCCGGCGTGTACGGCGGTGCGGTGGACAATCCGGCCAATGCCCTCTGCCAGATCGTGGCCGCCCTCAAGGGGCCGGACGGAGTGGTAAGGGTGCCGGGCTTCTACGACGACGTCGTGCCGCTGAGCCCTGCCGACCGCAAGGCCTTCGCCGATCTGCCATGGAACGACGACGAGTACCGCGATTCGCTCGGCGTGACGGCCCTCCACGGCGAGCCGGGGTTCACGACCCTGGAGCGAACCGGCGCCCGCCCGACGCTGGACGTCAACGGCATCTGGGGCGGCTTCGAGGGCGAGGGCACCAAAACGATCATCCCGGCCCACGCTCACGCCAAGATCAGCTGCCGGCTCGTCGCGAACCAGGATCCTGCCAGGATCTTCAGCCTCGTCGCGGACTACATCGCCAGAGTCGCGCCGAAGACCGTTCGCGTCACGGTGGACGACCTGAGCGGAGGACGGCCGAGCCTGATCCCGATCGACAATCCAGCGGCCCAGGCCGCCGCCCGGGCGCTCGAGGCGACGTTCGGCCGAGCGCCCCTGTACATCCGTGAGGGCGGCTCGGTGCCGGTTTGCGCCAGCATCGAGTCGATACTCGGCCAGCCGGTGGTGATGCTCGGCTTCGCCCCGGCGGATGGCCGCTTCCACGCCCCCAACGAATGGATGTGGATGAGCAACTTCGAGACCGGCATCCGCACGATCGCCCGCTTCTGGGACGAGGTGTCAAAGCTGACCTTCGGTCAGCCTTGACATTGGGAGTTCGGTTCCGCCTGACAGCTGCCCACGCTCGGCCAAACTCCGGCAGTCCCACCGGAGCAACCGGCGAGTAAGCCGAATGGGTGAGCGGAGGTATGCGGTTAGGACCACTGTTCTGTCCGGTCGGCGCTGCTACCATCCCTGCGCTACTCACTGAGTAGTACTGCGGGAGGCGACCGTGGCAACGACAGAAAAACTCACGAGCCCGGGCAACGGCGTGCCCCAGCTGACGTGGCGGCTCGACACCGACAACGGGAGCATGGTGCCCCGCTCGGCGCTCGACGTGCTCGTGGACCTCAACGACAACCTCTCGAGCGGCAAGTTCGGCGAGTACCAGCCGGTGCCGCTCGGGTTCGGCATGCTCGACAAGACCATCGGCGGCGGTCTGCGGCCCGGCGAGCTCCTGCTCATCGGCGGCGCCCAGGGCACGGGCAAGACGACGATGGCACTTCAGATGGCGCGCAACGTCGCCTCGAGCGGTCAGGCGAACGTTCTGTACATCTGCTTCGAGCACGAAGAGCAGTACCTGCTCAACCGCCTGGTGGCGCTCGAGTCGGCCCTTGCCCACCTGCCGCAGAAGACGGGCGCGGTGAAGATCCAGGACGTCCGCAAGGAGATCCTGGCGTCGTGGATGTCCGAGGGAGCGGGCGGGGCCGGCCTCACCGCCAATCAGAAGCTGCGGCCCAGTCTCGACCGCATCGCCCGCTACGGCCAAAACCTCTACCTGCTCCGTGGCTCGCAGACCGCGAGCACCATCGAAAACATGCGCAAGCTGGTCCAGCAGCACCGCATCCTCTCGGGCGACCGGCGTCTCTTCGTCGTCGTGGACTACATGCAGAAGGTCCCGATGTACCCGGAGCCGCCGACGGAGTCCGAGAAGGTCACCTTCATCGTCAACGGCCTCAAGGACATCGCCCTCTCCGAGCAGGTCCCGATGATCTGCATCGTGGCCGCGGACAAGGAAGGCCTCAAGGCCGCCCGGCTGCGCAACCACCACCTGCGCGGCTCGTCGGCGATCAACTACGAAGCCGACATCATCCTGATCATCAACGACAAGTACCACATCGTCGCCAAGGTCAACATCGAGTTCAACCCGTACCAGGCGCAGCGCTTCCGCGATTGGGTCGTGGTTTCCGTGGAGAAGAACCGCGGCGGCCAGGACAACATCGACATCGAGTTCGAGAAGCACTTCGAGTACTCCTGCTTCGACCCGACCGGCCGCTCCGTGCAGGAGAAGCTGATCGAGGAGCGCCTCTACAACGACTGAGGCACCGAACGGCCCTGCCGTTCGCTCGGTGACCCCCTGGCCAGTCCGCCGGCGCGGGAATCTCGAATGGCGCGTCCCATCGGACCGAGGCGCGGGAAGGTGACGATCGGGGGCAGACGCCGGGTTGCCCAATGGGTAGTCTTCGCCCATGGAGATGCCTGAAGGATTCCCCGACATCGTCGAGATCTTCGTCGAGATTCCGCGTGGGAGCCGCAACAAGTACGAATTCGACGAGAAGACCGGCGTCATTCGTCTCAACCGCGTGCTCTCTTCGGCCGTCTACTACAACTTCGACTACGGCTTCATCGACGGGACCCGAGCGGACGACGGCGACCACACGGACGCCCTGCTGCTGATAGGCGAGGGGACGTTCCCCGGCTGCCGCGTGGCGGCTCGAGTCGTCGGCGGCCTGGAAATGTCCGACGAGAACGGCTTCGACTTCAAGGTTCTTTGCGTGTGCGTGGCCGATCCGCAGTACAGCCACTACCAGACGCTCGCCGACGTATCGCCCCACCGCTTGCGCGAGATCGAGAACTTCTTCGAGACCTACAAGCTTCTCGAGAACAAGGAAGTCGAGATGGTCGGCTGGCGCGACGTCGATCGAGCCCGCGAGATCCTGGTCCACGACCGGCAGGTCTTCGTGGACCAGCAGGCGATGGCCACGCCGTGACCTGGAGTCGCGGCAACCGGTCGTCCGGGCCGCGGCGATTCGCGAGGCCGGAGGACGATCCGCCCGACACCAGCCGATTGTTCATCGCCGTGCCCGTGGCCGACGAGGTTCGTCGCGCCGTCGGAGCCCTGATGGAGCAAGTCGCCGGCGCTTCCATCGAGGAACGGGCCTACGGTCAGCCGCGATGGGTCCGAGTGGACGGACTGCACCTGACCTTGAGGTTCCTGGGCGCCACGCCCAACGACCGCCAGGGCGATCTGGCGGGCGCGCTCCAGGCCTGCGTGGTCGGTGTCGAGCCGTTCGACGTGGCGCTGAGCGGCGCGGGCGCCTTTCCGAACGCAGCGCGTCCCCGGGTTCTGTGGGTCGGCATCACGTCCGGCGCGGCACAGCTCGGCGCGCTGGCAACGAAGCTGTCGGGCGAGCTCGAGCGTCTCGGCTGGCCGCCCGAGGATCGACCTTTTGCCCCTCACCTCACCATCGCGCGGACCGACGGCGTCCCGGGCGCGGGCGACAAAGCGCAGCGCCTGATGGAGCTCGCGCGCGACCTCGACCTTGCCTGGAAGGCCGATCGCCTGGTTCTGTACCGGAGTGTTCTCGGTCGCGGCCCGGCGCGGTACGATCCGGTCGCTGAGGCGGCGTTGGCGGAGCACGTCTCCTGACCGCCGGCGCCCCAGAGCCGCTCCGGACGAGGCGAAGGGGAATGAAGATCGGAATTGAGCCGTCGCGGCGGCCACGCGAGCTCGAAACGGGGGATCCGCCGGGGTGGCGCGACCTCCTGGCCCTTCGATCCACCTGGCCGGTCCTGGCGGGGTGCGCACTGATACTCGTGTGCGCCTGGCTCCCGTGGGAGACGACCGATGCCGACATGCCGTCGGCCCGACGGGTGGTGGCGGGGATCAGCGGCTACTCGGCCGTCGGCTTGCAGCTGAGTCTGTTTGCGCTCTTTTCCCTGCTGGCTGCCGCGGCACCCTGGGTGAGGCAGGCAGAGGCACGCATCGTGCATCTGCTGCCCTCTCTTCTCGGAGCCGTGACCCTGCTGCTCTGCATGGAAGAGCTGGGAGTGATCGGCCGCGACCTGCTCTACAACGGCACCGTGATCGAGCCGGCTTTCTGGTTGAGCTTGCTCGGCTCGGTGCTCATCGGCGTGGGCGGCGCCGCTACCTCGATGCTGGTCGTTCGTGCGCATCCAGCTACCGAGCTGCCCGAGACGAGCCATCGGTTCGACCCGAGCTCCGTTCGCCCGCTCGTCTCGGGTGTGGGTGGCTTCGCGATCTCGGCCGCCATCGTCGTCTGGGAGACTCGCGGCAGCGCGGAATATGCGGTCGCGGCGCCCTGTCTGGTAGTTGCCGGGGTGCTCGTGTTCGGCTATCCGCTGGGATGGCTGGTCGACCTCTCGCTGCATCGGTGGCTGCCGGGCGTGGGTGAAGCGCGTCGGGCGAAGGCCCGCCGGAGCCGCGGCCCCGTCGCACCGGAGATGGATCGCTTGCGCAGAGAGGGTCCAAGCCGGTAGGCTTGCGCGGCCACGGCCGTGTTGGGGCGGTGCGCGGTACCAGCCTGTCATGGCGCCGGTCGGAGCCGGCGGGAGGAATCGTATGGTCGAGCGCACCCGTTTCATGCTTGATGAAGAGAAGATCCCGCGGTTCTGGTACAACATCGCGGCCGATCTTCCCGCTGGTGTGGAGCAATCCCCGCCGCTGCACCCAATGACTCACCAGCCCTTGACTCCTCCCGATCTGGCGCCCCTGTTCCCGATGGCGCTGATCATGCAAGAGGTCTCGACGGAGCGGGAGATCGAGATCCCCGGTCCGGTTCGCGACATCTACACCACTTTCCGCCCGAGCCCCCTGGTCCGCGCCCGGCGGCTGGAGAAGGCGCTCGACACACCGGCTCACATCTACTTCAAGTACGAAGGCCTGAGCCCGGCCGGCAGCCACAAGCCCAACACCGCCATCGCCCAGGCCTTCTACAACAAGGAAGAGGGCATCAAACGGATCGCCACCGAGACCGGAGCCGGTCAGTGGGGCAGCGCGCTCGCGGCCGCCGGTGCAATGTTCGGCATCGAAGTCAAGGTCTACATGGTGCGGGCCAGCTACAACCAGAAGCCGTACCGCCGGATCCTGATGGAGACCTACGGCGCTTCGGTCGTGGCCAGCCCCAGCATGGACACGGAATCCGGTCGAGCCATCCTGGCCCAGCATCCGGATAGCCCCGGATCGCTCGGCATCGCCATCAGCGAGGCGGTCGAGGACACGATGAAGCGGGACGACACCCACTACTCGCTGGGGTCCGTCCTCAACCACGTGATGCTCCACCAGACCGTGATCGGCGAGGAATCCATCCTGCAGATGGAAATGGCCGGCGAGGAGCCCGACGTCATCATCGCCTGCGCGGGTGGCGGCTCGAACTTCGCGGGCCTGGCCTTCCCCTGGGTTGGCAGGACGCTCCGCGGCGGCCGCAAGTACCAGGTCATCGCGGTCGAGCCGCTGGCAGCGCCAAGCCTCACCCGTGGCAAGTACATGTATGACTACGGCGACACCGCCAAGATGGCGCCCGTGGCCAAGATGTACACCCTCGGCCACGATTTCGTGCCCGAGCCGATCCACGCCGGCGGGCTTCGCTACCACGGCATGTCGCCGCTCGTGAGCCTGCTCAAGCACCACAACCTCATCGAAGCGCGAAGCGTTCACCAGATCCCGTGCTTCCAGGCCGGAGTGCTCTTCGCTCGAAACGAAGGCATCCTTCCTGCGCCGGAATCGACCCACGCGATCCGCGCGGCCATCGACGTCGCACTCGACTGCAAGGCATCGGGCGAGGCGAAAGTCATCCTCTTCAACCTCTCCGGCCACGGCCACTTCGACCTGAGCGCCTACGAGGCCTATCTCTCGGGCAAGCTCGAGGACTACGAGTACCCGGCCAAGGAGATCAAGGAAGCTTTGGCCCACGCCGGCTGAGGGTAGCCCGCAAGAGAGTGAGGAGCCGCGCCGAAT
>DAHXON010000017.1:0-8324 GCA_027364875.1 Chloroflexota bacterium | reverse complement strand
GAGCGGGCTCGAACGCCCGCGAGCCGTGCACAGGAGGCCCCAACAAAGCGATCGGCCGCCCGAGCGCCGATTGATAGGCAGCCGAGCGCTGGAGGAGGTTACGCTCGGCGAGGAATGGGGCGAGGTTGAGCGGGTCGCCCCGGGGGGAGCGAAGCGACCCGTCGACACGACCACTTGCCCAAGTGACCGTCATGGTCACCCTGCAGGCGAACCGTCGTCGTTGTCGGCGGGGTCCGTGGCTGCCGGGAGACAGCCGTATATTCGGGTGGGTGGACGCCGGTTTCATCGCTAATCCGACGTAATTTGGCTGACCCGAGCGGCTAGTGCCGGAAAGCCCTCGCGATTTCGACGCGATGCCTTAGCATCTGTCCGTGCCACGCCTCGCCTGCTTCTCTTGCGGACGGACAATCTGGGCCACCGCCCCTCTGGCGATGCTCTTCGCCGACGAACGCCGCTGCCCGCGATGCGGTGCGGGCCTGCAGGACGACAGGCGTCAGACAGATCGACGGCAGTTCGATCGCCGGCAGGGGCCCGCCTTCATGCCACCAGGCGGAGAAGAGCGGCGGCTGGGCGAGCGCCGCAAGAGGACCAGGCGCAACCGGTCGAACTAGACGGACCGGCCGACCCTAGTAGAGGTTGCCGTCGCCTTTTGGCGGCTCGACGAGGCGATGCCGCAGCGCGAACGCGACCGCTTCGAGCTTGGAGTGGACCCGAAGCTTGCCCATGATGTTCTGGACGTGCGTCCGGAGCGTGTTCGGGGCGATGTAGAGCCGCTCGCAGATCTCCGGCGTCGCCAGACCCTCTGTCAGGGCCTTGAGGACTTCCAGCTCGCGAGGGGTGAGTGGCTCGATCTGGCGGCGTTCAGTGCCGCGTTCGCGCGCCGCGGCAACTCGCTGGGCAATGCCCACGATCACGGAACGGGGCAGGAGAGTCTCGCCGGCGTGAGCCGCACGCACGGCGCTCACCACTTCGTCGATGGCTCGATCCTTGGTGAGATAGCCGTCGGCGCCGGCCTGGATCGATTCGAGCACCGTCTCGTCGTCTGTCAGGGCGGTCAGCATCACAACCCGCGCGGCCGGCCAGCGGGCCTTGATGGCTCGAGCAGCTTCGGCGCCGGTTCCGTCGGGGAGTCGATAGTCCATCAGTACGACGTCGAGACGTTCGCGCGACATCGCCTTGGCTTCGGCCACACTGCCGGCGATGCCGGCCACGACGATGTCGGGCTCCCGGCTGAGCATCTGCGAGAGAGCGCCGGTAAGCAGCTGATGGTCGTCGACAAGGAGAACTCGGATCGGTCGAGATTCGCCGTACGAGTCGGTCATTCGGTTTGTGTTGCCCCCAATGGCACGGTATAGGCGTTTGAGCGTGCGGCCACCACTCAGCAGCCCCAGTGGCATTCTAGTCCAGGCGCTGTAATCCTGAACTGGGTCATTCGGGGCTCCACGCGCAGGCCAAGCGGGCACGTCCGGGGGAGGAACGGGTAGGGCCGCTGGATGAGAGGGGTGCCTTCGATCTCCGGCCGCGTTCCGGCGGACATGATTCGATTGGGTTCGGCTATCGCGCCGCGGACCCCATAATTGCCGGGTGAGAACGACAATCCTCGGTTTCGGTTTGATCGGCGGCTCGATCGCGCGCGCCATCCAGGCGCGCTGCCGGCCCGGGAGCTGGCAAGTCACCGGCTGGAGCCGCAGTGCCGGCCCGCTCCGCCAGGCCCTCGCGGACGGCTCGGTGCAGGTGGCCGCCGAGACGATCGAAGAAGCGGTGAGCGGTGCCGAGCTGATCATCCTTGCGGCGCCCCCGCTGGTCTGCCTGGACCTCGTGGACCAGATAGTCGGCCCGCTGCATTCCCGGCTGAGCGACGACGTCACCGTCACGGATGTGGCGAGCGCCAAGGTGTCGATAGTCGAACGTGCCGACGCCGCGAAGCTGCCGTTCATCGGCGGGCATCCGATGGCGGGTCGTGAGCTGGGCGGATACTCAGCCGCCCTGCCGGATCTGTTCATCGATCGGCCGTGGGTCACCGTCCTCGGGGAGTACGCGCGGCTGTGCGACGGTGAGAGAGTGGGGGAGCTGGTCGAGGCCTGCGGCGCGGTCCAGATCCCCATGGCCGCCCGCGACCACGACAGCGCCGTCGCCGCGATCAGCCACATGCCGCTCGTGGTCTCGGCCGCCCTGGTCGAGGCCGTCGCGGGGGGCGTGGGCGAAGACGAGAGAGCGGATTGGCACGCCGCCGAAGCTCTGGCGGCCACGGGTTGGGCGGGCATGACGCGGCTCGCGAGGGGCGAGCCGGAGATGGGGGCGGGCATCGCCGCGACCAACGCCGCCGCGATCGCGGGTCGGTTGCGTGATGTGAGGGCGGCGATCGACGGCTGGCTCGCGGATCTCGAACGCGACGGCGGGCCGGATGCGGCCGCCCTGCAGCAGAGGTTCTCGGTCGCGAGGAGCAGGCTGGCCGCCAGGGACAGGCGATGAGCGAGCGCGCGACCGAGCTCGTCTGGGCCGTGCCGCGAAATGTCCTCTTCGACGGCGTGGAGCCATGGCTCGGCGTCCGCAGCGTCGACGTGGCGGAGATCCTGGAGCGGACTCTCGCTGGAGCGTTCGTGCTACGGCCCGCCGCCGAGAGCGATCGCGGCCTCAAACAGATCATCCCGTACCTGGTCCTGCGCGACGGAGATCAGGTGTTCCTGATGCGACGGACCAGGGCCGGCGGCGACTCAAGGCTCCACGACCTCTACACGGTCGGGATCGGCGGCCATCTCAATCCAGGCGACGGAAGCATCCGCGGCGGCCTCGAGCGCGAATGGGCGGAGGAGATGGAAGCCGATTTCGTTCCGGATTTCGAGTTCCTGGGTCTGCTCAACGACGACACTGTCGAAGTAGGCGTACACCATCTGGGAATCGTGTACCTGGCGGACGCCGCAGGCCGAAAGGTGACCGTGCGGGAGACTCACAAGCTCAGCGGCTCCTTCGAGACCGTGGAATCGGCGCGCGCCGTCTACGACCGAATGGAGACGTGGAGCCAGCTGGCGCTCGACGCGGTAGTCGAGGGGCTCCGCGGCAGGGCTGTCGGCGCGGCCAGGGCGGTAGCCGCCGACTCGGTTCTGACCTCTCCGTTGCGAGGCCAGGACCCGGGAAATTCCGAATGAACCCATTCCGTTCGAGGCGAGTCTCCCGCGTAGACGACGCCAGCCCCAGCTCCGGGACCCTGGTGACTTCGTCGAACGAGCCAGGAATGTTTGCCGAGAACGCGCTGGTCGCCCGCGAGCGAGTCGTCCGCAATCCCACTTCCACCGCCAGCCGCGACAAAGCCTTCGACGCGGAGTTCGCGGGCAAGCTCGAGAGCGAGCTGCAGATGGCCTACCGGCTCGCCGGCTACCTGATGGCCGACGCCGCCGAGGCGCAGGACGCCGTCCAGGAGGCCTCGGTGCGCGCCTGGCGAGGCTGGCCGGCGCTGCGCGACAGGGACGTCTTCCACTCCTGGTTCAGCCAGATCCTCGTGAACGTGTGCCGGACGAAGCTCCGTCAGAGTAGCAGGCGGCGCACGGTGGACGTGGAAGACGTGGATCTCGAGGCGGCCGATCCGTTCAAGGCGGCGCTGGCGCGCGACACCGTCGGCCGCGCCCTATCGGCGTTGAGCGACGAGCTGAGGATGGTCGTGGTCCTCCGCTACTGGGGCGACATGTCGCTCGCGGAGATCGCGGACCGACTCCACATCCCCGTCGGTACCGTCAAGTCCAGACATCACGCAGCCCTGCAGTCCCTGCGCCGTCGGGTCGAACGGCTGGAAGGGGGTGCCGTATGAGCGGTTTCGACGCCGACGACGATCTCGATCTCGAGATGGACGAGCGTCTGCGGCGATTTGCCCGGTCCTCGCGAACGCCGGCGCTTCCCGACGCCGCGGCCGACCTGCCCTGGACCGTCCAGCTCGAGCCTCCCCGAGCCGGGCCGCGCGGATTGTTCTCACGAGCGCGCGCGGCGCTCGATCTCCGGGGGACGGTCATGGCGGCGGGGCGCCTGGGCGCCACCCTGGCCGTCGCCGGCGCCTTCCTGCTGCTCGTGACCCATGTCAAGCCGGGCGTCGGCGACCCGGCGGCGATCATCGGCGCCGACCCGACGCCCACGCTCCTGCCGAGTGGCGCCCCTGCCGTCGGCGGCAGGGAAGTCGTCGTCGTACCGACGAGCGGGGTCGTGGACGCCGTCATGGCGGACCACGTCGCCGGGGCTGTGCATCGCGCCGAGATGGACGGCGCCGCCGCGGTGATCATCCAGCTGGACACCCTCGGCGGCGCCGAAGACGCGATGCTCAGGATCGACTCGACGCTGCACTCGAAGATCCCCACGATCGTCTGGGTCGGACCGTCAGGAGCAAAGGCCGCCAGCGCGGGCACGTTCATAACGCTCTCCGCGAACCTCGCCTACATGGCGCCGAGCACCAACATCGGGGCGGCCTCTCCGGTCGCGGCCGGCGGCGGCGACATCGCCGCCACCTATGGCCAGACCAAAGCCAGCAAGGTGATGAACGACGCGATCGCCACGATGCGCAGCATTGCGGAGGAGCGCCACCCCGAGGCGGTCGACTGGGCCGTGAGCACGGTCCAGAACGCGGACTCCTACAGCGCTCAGGAGGCTCTGGCTGCTCACGGCATCAACGGCATCGCGAGCAGCCTCCAGGACGTTTTGGATCAGGCCGACGGCCAGACGGTCACGACGACCGCGGGCTCGGTGGTCGTCCATACGCGGGGCGCCAGCATCGTGACGATCAATGAAGACCTGATCCAGTCGATCCTTCACACGCTGGACGATCCGAACATCGCCTTCGTCCTGCTCGTGATCGGGGTCGGCTGCGTGGTCCTGGAGCTCTTCCATCCCACCCTTCTGATGGGCTTGATCGGGGCGTTCTGCCTGGCCCTCTCCTTCTACGGGTCCGGCAGCCTGCCGCTCAACGTCCTGGGCGTGTTCCTCGTCGTGCTCGGCATTGGCATGTTCGTGCTGGAACCGACCGTGCCCAGCCATGGGCTGCTCGCGCTCGGCGGTTTGATCAGTTTCGTCGTAGGGGCCGTGGCCTTCTACGGTTCGCCGGGGCCATACCTGCCCGCCGTTAGCGTCGCCTGGCCAATCATCGCCACGATGACCACGGCCGCTGCCCTCTATGGTCTGGTTCTCGTCCGCACGCTGGTCCAGATGCGGCGTGTCCCCATTCCCGCCGGTTCGGGCATGGTGGGCACGGTCGCGGTCGTGGGCCAGACGGGCGAGGTTCAGCACGACATCGCCCCGATCGGCACCGTGTACGTTGCCGGCGAGGCGTGGTCGGCCACTACGCCCGATGGCAGCCTCATCGAGCGCGGCGGCAAGGTGCGGGTCCTGAGGCAGGAGGGACTGACGCTGGTCGTACAGAAGATCGAGTAGCCGGTCGGCGCGGCCAGCCGGCTTCTCGCCGGTGAAGTGGCCAGGCAAGAACTGGAGGAGCAGGGAATGACAAGCGATGTCTCTTCGGTAGTCGTCGTCGTGGCGATCGTGCTGGCCTTGATCGTGGTGATCCTGGCCATCACGTCGGTTCGGATCGTCCCCCAGTGGGCGCAGATGGTCGTCTATCGCTGGGGTCGGACGAGTCAGAACATGGTTCGCGATCCTGGCTTCCGATTCCTGGTTCCGGTCGCGGATCGCGGCGCCATCGTGGACCTCCGCGAGCAGTTCATCGAGGTCCCGCGCCAGACCACGATCACGAGGGACAACGCCCCGATCGGCGTGGACTTCCTCATCTACTGGAAGATCGTCAATCCGTTGATGAGCCAGGTCAACGTGGCCAACTTCGCGGGCGCGCTCCAGGGCGTCGCGGCCACGTCGCTGCGATCCGTGATCGGCGACATCCTCCTCGACGACGTCCTTTCACAGCGCGAGCGCATCAACGAGACTCTCCGTCTCAAGCTCGACGAAGTAACCGAGCGATGGGGCGGCAAGGTAACGACGGTCGAAATTCGAGAGATCCTTCCCCCGCCGGCCGTCCAGGACGCGATGAACCGACAGCTCTCGGCCGAGCGAACCCGGCGGGCCGTAATCACCGAGTCGGAAGGCACGCGGCAGGCGACGATCAACGTCGCCGAGGGCGACAAGCAATCGGCCATCCTTCGCGCCGAAGGCGACCGGCAGGCCGCGATCCTGCGGGCGCAGGGCTTCAGCAACGCCCTACAGACGATCTTCGAGGCCGCCAGAGGCGTCGATCAGAAGACGATGACTCTCCAGTACCTCGACGCGCTCAAGGCCCTCGGAAGCGGCCCGGCGACCAAGTTCGTCATCCCGCTCGAGTTCACACAGCTGACGGGACCCATCGGGTCGATGATCCAGACCGGCATGGGCAAGACCGCCGACAAAGGCTGAGGTCGCCGGCCGATTTCCCGGCCTGTGCGGGACCCGGTTTCGCCGGGTTCTGAGGTGCTGGAGATAATGCCGTAGCCGCCGATGCCTCCTTGGGAATGGCTGCCTATAATCAGCCGTTCACCACATCCTGGAATGGGGCGTTGGGGACGCATGTGCGTCGCCCGGGCGAATCGCCCCTACCAACCCGATCAGGTGGGAGCGATGGCCGTAAGGATCCTCGTGGTCGATGCCGACCCGACGGTGCAGCGAGCCCTGGGCAACGCACTGTCACAGGCTGGCTACGAAGTGATGCCCACCGGAGACGCCGCCGAGGCTCTCCGGGTCGTTCGAACGGACAAACCCGCGCTGGTGCTCGTGGCGGCGAACCTGCCCGGCATGGACGGCTTCACCATGGTCACCCGGCTCCGGATGGAAGACGGGCCATCCACCCACACGCCGGTCATCCTGCTTCTTGCCGAGAACGAAGCCGAGGGCCGGGGCAAGGCACTCCGCGGCGGCGCCGACGACTACCTGATCAAGCCATTCCACCCTGCCGAGCTGATGGCCCGGATGCGCAGCCTGCTGGCACGCTACCAGCCGGACGAGCACTTCGTCCCGCCGAGCCGGCCGAACGTCATCCCTGCCGCAACCGCGGCCGCGCCCGTCGTGGCGCGCCGAAGGGAGCCCGCCCGGGTAGTTCTCTTCTACGGGGCGAAGGGCGGCGTGGGGACCACGACGATCGCCATCAACGCGGCGATCGCCCTCCACAAGGAGATGGGCAAGAAGGTCTGCCTCATCGATGCCAATTTCCAGTTCGGAGACCACCGTGTCTTCCTGGATCTGGGTCTGGATCGGATGAGCATGGTGGACCTCGCCACGGCCCCGGGCTTCGACGTCGACCTGATCCGACAGGTTCTGGTCAAGCACGAGTCCGGGATCGAGCTGCTGCTTGCGCCGCCGTCACCCGAGACGGCCGAGCTCGTTTCGAACGACCATCTGCCGCAGGCGGTCGAGATGCTCGCCAACGAGTTCGACTACATCCTCATAGACGTGGACAAGCGGCTCGACGAAGTCAACCTGCGCATCATGGACGTGGCTCAGGCGATCTACGTCGTGATGACAGCGGACCTGCCCTGCCTCAAGAACGTCCGGCTTGTCCTCGAGACGATCGCCCATCTCGGCTACTCCGACAGCAAGGTCAAGCTGATCCTGAACCGCTCCAACGCGTTCACCGGCATCAACACGAAGAACGCGGAGAGCGCTCTCAAGCGGCACATCGATCACCAGATCATCAACGAGTACCGGACGGCCATAGGCGCCCTCAACAGCGGGGCTCCGTTCATGTACACCAAGGCGGACTCGGTCCTGGGCCGGAACGTCCTGGACTTCGTCAAGGCGATGGACAAGGAGCTCGAGCAGATCCTCAGCCGGGTGTAGACGCTGGGTGCCGGCCCGGCGGCGTGGCGGACGCCACCCGTCGCGCAGCCGACGCCGCCCGTCGCGCAGCCGACGCGGTGATGACCGCCGGGCAATCGGCCGATAAGCGGCGGGTGATTCGCGGTTCGTAGGCTTGCGCTCGTGCTTGCCTCGCTGCTGTCCGCAACCCTCAACGGCCTCGACGGCCGGCCCGTGCGCGTCGAAGTGGACGTGGCATCGGGGCTGCCGGGATTCACAATCGTCGGGCTTGCGGACACGGCCCTCCAGGAAGCCCGAGAGCGGGTTCGCGGCGCGGTCCGCAACTGCGGCTACGAGTATCCGGCCCGCCGGCTGACCGTCAACCTGGCCCCGGCGGACGTGCGCAAGAGCGGTTCCTCGCTGGATCTCGCGATCGCGCTCGGCATCCTGATCGGCTCCGAGCAGGTGAAGGCCCAGGGACGCTGGGCGCTGCTCGGCGAGCTCTCGCTGGGCGGCGAGCTGAGGACCGTGCCCGGCCTTCTGCCTATGGTCGCGGCACTGGCGCGGCGCCGCGT
>DAHXON010000179.1 GCA_027364875.1 Chloroflexota bacterium | reverse complement strand
CCTACGGCGGCAGCGGCTTCGGGGACCGCCGCGACGGCGGCGGCCGGCACCGGAGAGGCAGGCTCGGCGGGCTGCGGCGCCGCTTCGACGGCGATCGGCGCGGCGGTGACCTCGCGGACCACCCGTGGTCCACCCTTCGCGCGACTCGGTCTTCCTGCCGGCGTGGTCGTGGGAACGGTCTTCGGAGCGGCCTTCCCGTCCACAGGCTCCTTCGCCCCGGAGACAGCCGCCACTCGACGCGGGGCCGGCGCGCCCGCCGCCGCGACCCCGGACATCACACCCGGCGCGGCGACCGCCAGCGGCCCGACCGCAACGGGCGCGATCACCTGCTGCGGAATCCGGTTCTCGACCCCCGCCACGATCCCTCGAACGAACTCACAGATCCGATCCGCCTCGTCGTCCACGCCCTTGAGGACGTAGGACTCCACCTGGACCGCCACGATGCGGTGCCCTCCAGCGGCGTCGACGCCCAACTCGGTGACGCTCAGCTTGCTCCAGCGGGTCAGCTTTCCCGTGGCCCGGGGTCCTTCGATGCTGCCGAGCGGCCGTACGGCAATGGAGATCAGCCCAGCCAGGGCCGGCGCGAGAATCGAGTACTTCGTGCCGGGGTCCTCGCCCCAGATGACCCAGCAGTCGGCGTCGGCCTGCGCCCCGAGATCCACCAGGATCGGCTCGATGATCGCCATGACGTCGTCCGACGCCGCATCGGCAAGGGGAGCCTTCTTGCGCCATTCGCTCAGTCGCATCGCCGCCTCCGAGAGGGCCATCCGCGCACAGATCGATACGAAGTGAGGCTATCACGGCACGCTGCCGTACGAGGCCCGTTCGGTCTGCGGAATGAGGAGAGGGCAATCTAGCGAATGACGCAATAGCCGATTCGGCGGCCGTATCCTGCCCCCAACGGCCTGATCGCGTCACCCGCCGGCTGGAGATCGAGACTGAAGCTCCGGGCTCCGGAGGGCGGCGGCCGCAAGTCTATCGAGGTGGTTTATGAGAGTGGCCAAGGGTCGGCTCAACTGGGGCGTCTTCTTCATCATCCTGGGCGCCGTGCCGCTCGCCTATCACCAGGGCGCACTCACGCAGTCCGCCATCAGCGACGCGTGGCGACTCTGGCCGCTCATCATCGTCGGCATCGGCGTGGGATTCATCCTGTCGCGGACTCCCGCCTACTTCGTCGGCGGCCTGATCGTGGCCGCGACGATGGGCCTGATCTTCGGGAGCCTCTTCGCCATCGGTCCCAACGTCGGCTGCGAGCACGGCGGCGGCAACGTGACCAGCGTCTCGCAGTCTGGCTCCTTCAACGGCCCGTCGAGCGTGCAGCTGAACCTGCAGTGCGGGACCGCCAGCGTCACGACATCGTCCGACGGCCAGTGGCACGTCGACGCGTCCAACGACAGTGGCCACAACGCGAGCATCTCCTCCACGTCCAGCTCGGTCACGGTGTCCACCAATCAGTCGGGAGACAACTGGTTCAACAGAGGCGACGACAACTGGCGAGTGGCGCTGCCCGCTTCGAGCCAGCTCGACCTCACCTCCACGGTGGACCTCGGCGATGCCAGCTTCGACCTGGCCGGCGCGAACCTGTCGACCGCGACGTTCAACATGAACCTCGGATCGCTCAAGGTTGATCTGACTGGCGCCCGAGTCGGCCATCTGTCCGTCTCGACGAGCCTGGGCTCGGCCGCGGTCGAGCTCGACGGGTCGTCCGACCTGACGGGCGACGTGAAGACCAGCCTGGGCTCGCTCAAGCTCTGCGCTCCGTCGGAGCTCGGGCTCCAGATCAAGTCGACGGAGAGCCTGTCGTCATCCAACTTCTCAGGACTTGGTATGCATCTCACGGGCGGCGTCTGGCAGACGGACAACTACCAGTCGGCCTCTCATCGAGCCACATTGACTGTCGATACGAGTCTCGGAAGTCTCGAACTCCACGCTGCCGGAGGCTGCAAGTGAACCAGCGACGTCTATACAGATCTGCCGACGACCGCATCCTGGCGGGCGTCGCGGGCGGGGTCGCCGCCTACTTCGATGTCGACCCGGTGATCGTTCGGATCATCTGGTTCCTCTCGGTGTTCTTCACGGGTACGCTCACCTTCTGGGCATACATCGTGATGATCATCGTGGTGCCGGTCGAGCCGACCGATTGGACCGGCCAGCCGACGCCCTGGGTGCCGGGAGGCGCTCCGATCGGAACCACCCCGGCCGGGTACACCGCCGCATACACGCCTCCGCCGGGCGATGCCGCGCCCAAAACGACGGAGCCCGGCCAGGCTCCCGAAGGCGTTGGTACCACGGACCCGAACGCCCCCATTCCGCCGGTGCCTCCGGTTTCCCCGACCTCGGCGCCGGTCATGGCGGGACAGCCCAATCAGTGGGGTGGCGACTGGCGCTGGCAGCGTCGCGCCGATCGCTGGCAGCGTCGTGCCGATCGCTTCGAAGGACGCGGCAGCGGCGGGCTGATGTTCGGCCTGCTCCTAATCGTCGTGGGTGGATTGCTCGCCTGGCACCAGGTCGATCCGAACATCGACCTCGGGCTGGCCTGGCCGATCGGCGTCGTCGTACTTGGCGTGATCCTCGTCGCATCGTCCATCAACCTTGGCAAACGGCCCTGACCACTGACAACGCGCCGCTCCGCGGCGGCAACACATCGCGAACGCGAAAGACCCCTCGCCTCCGGATTTGTGGCGAGGGGTCTTCTTGTGCGTCCGGAACAGCCTTGGCCGCGGCTGTCAGGCGATGGCCGTCCTGTCATCGCGCATCCGCCTGCGCCGCTCGATCAACAGGAACGCACAG
>DAHXON010000178.1 GCA_027364875.1 Chloroflexota bacterium | reverse complement strand
CTATCTGGAATAACCGATCGAAGCCACCGCCCCCGGGGCGGCCCGGCGGAGCGTAGTTCGGCGCAGCGGCGGGTAGCTCGGCACGGCCGCGGCGTCCCTGTCCGCGGCCCGGCAGCGGTCAGCGCCGTTCGACAGCTACCGCGACTCCGAATCCGATGAGCACGCCCCCGGTGGTGGATTCGATCGCGCGGCGGACCCGGCCCCGGCGGATGACGTCGCCGAGGCGGACCGCGGCGTTGCCGTAGAGCGTCAGCCAGACAAAGCCCATCGCCGCGTGGATGGACGCGAGCGCGATGGACATCAGGAAGAGCGGCTGGCCCGGGGCGATGAACTGGGGCAGGAACGTCGTGTAGAAGATCCCGACCTTGGGATTGAGAAGGTTCGAGATGAGGCCCTGGCGGAAGGCTGCTCGGCCGGCGCGGGTTGCGGAGTCGGTGCCGACGGATGCGCGGGCTGCCGCTCCATCCTGGTTCGAGCTGGTCGGTTCGTCGGCGGCGCGGGTACGCCAGACGTCGGCGAGGGTTCGCAGGCCCAGGAACACGAGGTACGCGGCGCCTGCCAGGCGGAGCGCGTCGTAGAGCTGCGCGCTCGTGTTCAGCACCGCGGCGATGCCACCGGACGAGGCCGCGCCCCAGATGACGCAGCCCGTGCAGATGCCGGCGGCCGTGGGCACGACGCTCGCCCGGCCGCGTGCCAGCGAGTTGCGCAGGACCAGTGCCGTGTCGGGTCCCGGTGCGATGGTCAGCAGCGCCGCGACGCCGAGGAAGGCGATGAGACGTGGATCCAAGCCTGTGCTCCGATGTGCCCGCTACCGGGGCTACTTCTCGATCGGGAGTTCGGGGCGGTTGCCCCACTCCTCCCACGAGCCCGCGTAGTTGCGGACCTCCGCGAGCCCGGCGACCTCGTGGAGGACGAACCAGACGAGCGCGGCCCGGACTCCGCCCTGGCAGTACGTGGCCCGTATCTCCTCGGGACGCACGCCGCTGCCCTGCAGGATGGCGATGGCTTGCGCCGCGTCGCGAAGCCGGCCGTCCGGGCCGACGAAATCGCTGAAGAGTCGATGCCTGGCGCCGGGGATCCGGCCACCGCGTCGGGCTCGGACGTCAGTCCCGAGGAACTCGTCGACTTGCCGGACGTCGAGCAGCCGGGTCGGAGGGTCGGCATCGGCATCGGTGCCGGCTTCGGAGGTTGCCTCGCGGCTCCAGGCCAGGACGTCCTCCGCGGTCGCGAGGAGCGAGGGGTCGGGATCGCCGAGCGGCTGAGGAGTCGCGGCCGGCCGGGCCACCGGCACGTCGGCCGTTGTCGGGCGACCCTCGGCCTGCCAGGCGGTCAATCCGCCATCGAGCAGGTGGACTCGATCGGCCGGGAAGCCGTAGAGGCGAAGCAGCCAGTAGCCGCGGGCGGCGTGGCGATTCAGGCCCGCGTCGTCGTAGAAGACGACGTGGGTCGAGGGTTCCACGCCCCAGCGGGCAATTGTCTCAGCCATCGCGGCGCTGGTCGGGATCATGTAGTCCAGGTGCGCCGTCCCCGTATGGGGACTGGTTCCGGCTACGGCGAGGTCCACGTGGAGGTCGCTGAAGACGGCGCCAGGTATGTGGGCCTGGTCGTACGTCGACCGATCGGTGGAGACGTGGACGACGCGCAGATCGGCGGACGCACCCATGCGCTCGGCCAACCACGCACCCGAAACCAGCGACTCCGCTGCCATTCGCTCCACTCCTTCGCTCGTCTTCCGACAGAAGGTTACCGGACGGCGGTCGCCGGGTCAGAGCAGAAGGATCGCGTTGCCCCCGGGGCTCCTGCCGGCCGCAATGGCCGCCAGCGCCTCGTCCGCACCGATCGCGAAGTCCGCGCGGAGCGCCTCGGTGTTCTCACGGAGGACGCTCCGGTTGTGGCGAGTGTTCGACAGCAGGAGGATCGCCCAATTCGCGTCCGGGTCGTCGCGCGACTTGAGGGCGATGCGCCGTTGGAGCGCTTGAACGTCTCCGACCCTCGTTTCCGCTTCGACGCCGACTCGGATGGCACCAGCTTCGACGGTGGCATCCCAGGCCCGGAGATCGCCCGCCTCTCCCACGGGTCGCTCGTAGCGCCACCTCAACCCTGGACCGAGCTTCGCCCTGAGCCGATCGAGCAGCGCCCGGTGCGCGACATCCCGTATGGGCTGCCCGGCCGGATAGGCTCGCGCGCTCAGCTCGAGTCCCAGAACGGCGAGCACGCGCGAGACGACCAGGATCGACATCCGCGGTGCCTCGCCCCGTTCGACGCGGCTGAGCTGGGATCTTGAAATGCGCGCGGCGCGGGCTACGACCGTCTGGCTCAGGCCGTGCTCAGTGCGAGCCCGGCGGATCTCCGCTCCGAGCTCGCGCGTGATCGACCCGGATCTGCGTGTGCCTCGCGCCAGGGCATGTTCCACGGAAGCCATAGGGGCATGGTGACCTGCGCGGCTCATCTGGCGATTGGCGGCCGATTACCGGGCGATTGGCGGCCGATTGCGGGGCGGCGCGGGCTCGGCGCGGCACAGGCGCGGCTGCGGCGCGGGCGGCCGGCGCGGCACAGGCGCGGCTGCGGCGCGGGCGGCCGGCGCGGCACGGGCGCGGCGCCGCTCGGCGCGGCACGGCGTCCGCCGTCCGTGGAGTTCCCACCCAGCGGTCAATCGCGACCTCGGGGCGTGCAAGCGCGCGTTATCCCGGGTGAATCCTGGCCATTCGGGAGCTCAGAACGGTCTGGCCGGTCGAATCTGTGCATGTGGCCGGTCACAAACGACCGCGCGACGTTCATCGGGCCCGATGGTCGGTCGAGATTGACCGGCAGGTGGGAATTCTAC
>DAHXON010000177.1 GCA_027364875.1 Chloroflexota bacterium | reverse complement strand
GAACCATGGAACGCAGCCGGCCGATCAGCGCCGCCGGCGGAAGTGGACCGGGCGTGGTGGAAAGGGCGTGGAGAACGTTGGTCCCGTCCACGACCAGCCGGTCGACGCCTTCGAGAACTCGTCGGTCGTCAGGCATCGCGCCGTCCGGCCATCGGCTCCGCGCCTCGCGCGCTCGACGCGGCGCGGCACCGGCACGCGCCCCCCGCGCTCGACGGGCCCCACGCGCCCAGCGCGCCCAGCGTGCCCCACGCGCAAGACGCGGAAGACGACGCTTCCGCGCGCAGTGGCCGTCCGTCCGGTAGCATCCGCGCCATGCTCCTTCTAGTGGATCTCGATGGTGTCGTCTATCGAGGCGCCGAACCCGTGCCCGGCGTCGCCGCCGTGCTGGCCGACCGCGCCGCCAGAGGCGACGAAGTGGTCTACGTGACCAACAATTCGATGTGGTATCGCGCCGACTACGTTACGCGCCTTTCGGGAATGGGCGCGCCCGTCGAGCCCGATCGAATTGTCTCCTCCGCCCGGGCGACCGCGCTCTACTGCCGCGACCTGCAGCCGCCGGTGCGCAAGGTCCTCGTGGTCGGGGGGCTCGGTCTCGTGCATGAGTTCCAGGACGTCGGGATCGAGGTCGTGTTTTCGGGCGACGCCGCCGAACGCTGGAAATCGAACGGTCGAGACGCGCTCGCCGCCGTCGGTCCGGTCGATGCCGTCGTCGTCGGTCTCGACACCGATTTCACCTACGCCAGACTCGCCTGCGCCGCCGAAGCCGTCCGAGCCGGCGCTCGTTTCATAGCCACCAACCGCGATCCGGTTTATCCGCTCGAGAAGGGGCTGATGCCCGGCGCGGGTTCCGTGGTCGCGGCGGTCGCGATGACCACGGGCCAGACACCAGTCTCGATCGGCAAGCCCGGCCCGCTGCTCCTCGAAGTGGCCGCCCATGCCGTCGGCCGCCGGCCCGAGGACGCGGTCATGATCGGCGACAGCCTCGTTACCGACGTGCCCGCCGCAATCGCCGTGGGCGCCCGGTCCGTGCTGATGCTCACGGGGATCACCACTAGAGCTCAGCTCGATGCCATGGGCGAGAAAGACAGGCCCACCGCCATCGCCGCCGACGCGTCCGAGCTGGCGGAGGTCCTCGAGCGCCTGGACGGACGGGTGTCGAGCGCGGTCCCGCAGGGGTAAGGCGCGCAGGCGGGTCGGCCGGTCCCCGTCGAGTCGGTAGCCCGCGGTCGGTTTCCGTCGGTCAGTCGGTCGCCCTCCGTCGGCCGTCGATGGTCGGACAATCCGGGCGTCGTGCGGGCGAGCCAGGCTCGTCCGGTGTACGGACGCAACTGAACCGCACCAGCGGGCACCCAACCACCCCAAAAGGCCAAGCGGCAGCCTATCCGTCAGAGTAGCCTTTATGCACCGCGGATTCACTTGCATTCGTCCCGGGCGAGAACGACATGGGCGTCCACACGTACTGCGTTGTTCTGGGGATGCATGCATAGGTAGTTCCGAGGACCATAGTGATTAGCCGGGCAACGACGCCCAGCGCTGGATCACGCTCAGAGCCACCCCACGAGGGGCACGAATGGACGCCGGCGTCACCAACGCCGAGCGTGACGAGAAGGCCGAA
The DNA here is from genome assembly GCA_027364875.1 of Chloroflexota bacterium. GTDB lineage: Bacteria > Chloroflexota > Limnocylindria > Limnocylindrales > CSP1-4 > Fen-1039. Next base: position 1,230 of record DAHXON010000177.1, on the reverse strand, counting down.
ACGTCGGTCCAACTTCCCGCCGCGCTACGCGATCGAATTGGCCAGATGATCATGGTGGGCTTCCGCGGAATCACGCCCCGCGAGGCCCAGCCGACACTCCACAACATCGGCGAGGGGAACGTCGGGGCGGTGGTCCTGTTCGATGTGGACGCCGAAACCGGCGGTCCGCGGAACATCCAGTCCCCCGGGCAACTGCGCGAGCTGGTGGCGGCGCTCAAGGAAGTCGGCCGGATCCCTGTGCTCGTGACCGTCGACGCGGAGGGTGGCTTCTACCACCGGCTCAAGGAACGCTACGGCTTCGCGCCCGCCACGCCGGCGGCGACGATGGGCGAGCGCAACGACCTCGAATACACGCGCTCCGAAGCCCGAGTCACGGCGACCGAGCTGGCCCGCGCCGGCATCGACATGAATCTCGCGCCTGTTGTGGACCTCCTGAACCCGGCCAACCTGACGGTCAGCGCCCGACGGCGGAGCTTCTCCTCCGATCCGGTGATGGTGGCGGCACATGCTCGTGCGTTCATCCTGGGCCACAAGGACGTCGGCGTGCTCACGGCCCTGAAGCATTTCCCGGGAATGGGCGGGGTGCTCAAGCCGTACGCGCCGGGCGTGGGCGAGCTCATCCAGAGCTGGTCCACGGCCGAGCTCCAGCCGTACCGCAGCCTCAACGACGACGGCCTGATCGACGCCGTGCTGGCGAGCCGGGTGACTCATCCGGAGATCGACGAGCGGGATCCGGGCTGCCTGTCCGCCCGGACGATCGACGGTCTGCTCCGCGACGACATCGGTTTCGAGGGCGTGGTCCTGACCGACGCCATGGAGATGCTGCCCATCTGGGACGTCTACGGGTTCGAGCGCGGCATCCTCAAGGCCATCGAGGCCGGCTGCGACATGCTCCTGTTCTGCAACGAGTCGGGCATCGTCCCTTACAGCGACGAGCGCGCCCCGGCCGCCGTCCAGGTCATCCTCGACGCGATCGAACGCGGGGACGTCTCCGAGGAGCGCATCAACAAGAGCTGCGCTCGCATCCTGGCACTCAAGGAACGCCGCCGCCTCCAGGCCGCGGCTGCGCAGGCCGCCCAGGGCTGAGGGAGCCCCGGAGGGAGGGCGCCGGCCGGAGAGGGCCCGGCCGGAGAGGGTCGGCCGGCGCCGAGGAGGCTGCCGGAAGCCGAGGCCACCGCCGCGGGCCGCCCGGAACTGAGTCGGACCACTCGGGGCCAGGGCCCGCGGCGG
>DAHXON010000176.1 GCA_027364875.1 Chloroflexota bacterium | reverse complement strand
GACCGCTCCGGGCAGCGTGACCGTGTCCTACGCCGGCCCGGGCGGGGCCACGCTGGCGCTCAGCGAGGGTGCCTTCTGCACTTCAGGGGCGGCCGCGTGCGCACCCCGAACCGCGGAGCTCGGCACGGCGGGCTTCGGCGATCTGTCGGGCTCGCTGGTCGCGGTCTCGGGCGGGTTTGCGGTGTACGTGAACCCGGGGACTACTAACGCCTACTCCCTGGCCGGCACGGGAATGAGCCAGGAAAGCTTCGTGGCGATCGCGGCGGCCCTGGTCAGAGTGGCTAAATAGACGAGGGATCGTCCCCGGCGTTGCCGGCGGTCCCGGCCTTGCCCGTGGCCGGCGATCTGGCGGCCGAGTCTGCCGCGATCTCGTCCGCCGCGTCGGACCCGCCGGCGGTCGTGCCTCCGGGGTTCGCGCTCGCGTCCGGGTCGCCGGCCTTCGGGCCAACCTGGCGCGCCTGGGCGAGAGGAGGTCCGGAGGGGCGGAAGCGGCGCCGCAGGCTGGCTGTTCGCGAAGTGGCTGCCTTCACCTCGGTCGGTTCGACCTCGAGGTCTTCGCCCGCCTGTGGCAGGCGCGGCACTCGGACGGGCCGGCCCTCGCGTTCCTCCACCCGGCGCGCGGCCCGCAGTGCCACGGAGCCAGTCTCCCGGCTTCGGCCCAGGTAGTAGAAGAAGAACGAAGCCGCCACGGCGGCGATCGGCACGGCGAAGATCGCGCCCGGAATGCCCGCGACCTTGCCGCCGATGACGACCGAGCCCAGCACCACGACCGGATGGAGGCCGACCGCGTTGGACATGAGGCGCGGCTGGACGATGTTCATGAGGACGAACCAGCCCACGACCATGATCACGAAGGTCGGCAGAACGGCCCCGGGCACGAAGAAGATCGCGACCGCGACGGGCGGGACCCAGGAGATGAAGGGGCCGAAGAACGGGATCGCCTGCAGCACGCCCGAGGTGACGGCGGTCACGGGCATGTACGGCAGGCCCAGAAGCACGCTGGCCAGCATCGAGACGAGGCCGTAGATCAAGCCAAGTGTCGCCTGGCCACGGAGGAAGCCGCCGAACGATCGCGAGACGCTGTGCTCGAGCAGTCGCGCCTCTTCGGTGTAGGCCGGCGGGACCAGCCTGAAGAGGAAGCTCAGGATCCGGTCGCGATCGACGGCCATGAAGAGCGACAGGAAGAACACGAAGAGCACGTTGCCCATCACGCCGATGCTGGCGACGGCGACGCTGCTCAGCGGGCCGACGAGCTGGTTGGCTCCGTTCTTGAGGTTATCGATGCCGGTGCTCACCTGGTCGGCCAGGTTGATCTGTTCCAGGCCGAGCGAATTGAGCCTGTCCTGCCATGGCTGCAGGATCGACTTGAGCTGGTCCTGCTGGGGCAGGTTGGGGATCAGCGCGTTGATCGACGAGTAGAGCTGCTGAGCGATGAGCAGCACGGCCAGGATGATCAGGATGACCAGCACCGAATACACGACGATCACGGCCAGCGCACGCGGCAGGCTCGGGAACAGGTGCAGCAGGCCGTTCGCCAGCGGGCTGAGGATGAACATCAGCAGCCACGCCAGGAAGAAGATCATGATCACGTCGCTGAAGTACGAGATCAGACCCAGGACGTCGTAGAAGACGATGAACGCCGCGGCGACCGTCGCGAGGATAGCCAGCGCCGTGAGCCATCGCTGCAGGCGCGGTGTCAGGAACGCGACTACCGGCGACTCGTCGCTCATCCTCACTGATCCTCTGGTTGCGGGCTGACGAGCAGATGGTACGCCGTGGCCGCGTCGACAGGCGCTCGGTCAGGCGCGCGGGGGCGTGACGCGGCCGAGTCGGCGCGCCGCCGAGTCGGCGGTTAGCGAAGGCCCATCCGCTCGCGGACCTCGGCCATGGTGGCTTCGGCGAGGGGCCGGATGCGCTCGGCGCCGGCCTCCAGAATCCGGTTGAGGCCAACCGGGTCCGAGATCAGCTCGTTGTACTTCGCCCGCGCCGGGGCGTAGTGCTCGATGATCCGCGCGGCCAGGAGCTTCTTGGTGTCCACGCACCCGGTTCGCGCGGTCCGCTCACCCTCCCAGATCTCCTCGTAATCGTCGCCGAAGAAGCGATGCGTCTGGCAGACGTTGCAGACTTCGGGGTGGCCGGGATCCGAGCGCAGGATGCGGCGAGTGTCCGTGACCATCGACATGATCTGCTTCCGGATCACGTCCGGCTCGGCCAGGATCTCGATGGTGTTGCCGACCGACTTGCTCATCTTGCGCACGCCGTCTGTGCCCAGGACGACCGGGGCGGTGGTGTAGACGGCCTGCGGCTCGGGGAACGTCTCGCCGTACCGGGCGTTGAAGGCGCGCACGATCTCGCGGCTCAGCTCGAGATGGGGCGCCTGGTCCTTGCCGATCGGAACGAGCGTCGCCTTGTACAGCACGATGTCCGCGGCCTGGAGGACCGGATAAGTCATCAGGCCGTGGTTGACGTCCTCGGGCTGATTGAGCCGCTTTTCCTTGTAGGTGGGCGTGCGCTGCAGCCACCCGACCGGCGTGACCGTGTTGAACAGCCAGCACAGCTCGGCGACCTCGGGTCGGTGGCTCTGGACGAAGAGCGTGCACTTGTCCGGGTCCAGGCCGAGGGCGATCAGGCTCGCGGCCATCTCCAGAGTTCGGCGGCGCAGGACGTCCGGATCGTGGCTGCTGGTCAGGGCGTGATAGTCCACGATGCAATAGATCGTCTCGAAGCCTTCGGCCACGCCGCGGTTCTGGAGCGCCACGTAATTGCGGATCGCGCCGAGGTCGTTGCCGAGATGCGTGACTCCGCTCGGCTGAATGCCGCTGAAGGCCCGCGGTTTGGCGGGCAGAGTGGAGGAGCGGGCGGGCGTCGGGGCG
>DAHXON010000175.1 GCA_027364875.1 Chloroflexota bacterium | reverse complement strand
GCCCCGGAGGCAGCCGACCGATTTCGATCGCCTACCTCGGCGACCCCAACAGCGTCCACGTCCGCCGCTGGGCGGCCGATTTCGACCGGCGCGGCCATCGCGTGATTCTGCTCGTGCCCGGCGGCCTGGATGTCCTGCCCGGCCTCCCGCCGACTATCGCGGTGGAGAGATTCACTCCCCACACGGCCTGGCGGATGCGCCGCCTGGGGTTGATCGCGACCCGGCGGTCGATCCGGGAGGCCGTCGCGCGGGTGAAGCCGGACATCCTGCACGTCCACCACCTGACGGTCAACGGCTTCCGAGCCTGGATGTCGGGGTTCCATCCGTACGTCGTCACGGTCTGGGGCGACGACGTCCTGATCGACGTCAAGCGCAGCCTTCGAGCGCGGCTGCTCGCCCGGCTGACGCTTCGATCCGCGGACCTGGTCACAGGCATCTCGCGCCATGTGGTGGACGGCGGGGTGGCCGCCGGAGCGAGGGCGAATCGGACCAGGGTCATCCATTTCGGCGTGGACGTGGATCTCTTCTCGCCCGGCCCGGAGCCCGCGGCCTTGCGCGAGCGTCTCGGCCTGACCGGCAAGCGGGTCATCTTCTCGCCGCGGATCATCGAGCCGGTCTACCGCCACGAAGTGGCCATCGATGCTTTCGCCCGGCTACCGCAGGACACGGCTCTGGTGATGACACGCTACGCGGCCGACGCCGCGACCCTGGACCAGGTGGAACGGTTGATCGCGGAGCGCGGAATCGCGGACCGAGTCCGGCTCGTGCCCGCAATCCCCCACTCCGAGATGCCCGACTACTACCGCCTCGCGGACGCGGTGATCTCCGTTCCGGAGAGCGACGCGGGCCCGGTCACCCTCGTGGAGGCACTAGCGGTGGGCCGGCCCGTGGTCAGCTCGGACCTGCCCCCGGTGCGCGAGTGGCTCGCGGAGCTGGACCCGGAGTGCCTCGTGCCGGTGGGTGACGTGGCCGCGACCGTCGCCGCTCTCCAGGCCGTCCTTGCCCGCGGCCCGGAGCGGCGCGCGGAACTGGCCGCGCGCGGCCGAGCCGCCGTTCTCGAGCGGGCCGACCAGCGGCGCACGATGGCCGTCATGGAAGAGGAGTACCGCAAACTGGCCGCGACCCGGCTGGTAGAGTCCGCCCGATGAGCCGAGAAGAGGCATCGAACCGGGCGCCTGTGCCGATTGCGGACGCGGACATCCCACCCGCGCCGGACGTTCCCGATCCCGCGGTGCCGCTGCCGATCGAGTCGGAACCCGCCCTGGAAGCAGCGCCCGCGGAGGCCCAGGCCGTACCGGAACACGGCCAGTTCGCGCGGAAGGTCGCGGGCGTATTCACCACCCAGATCGGTCTGTTCGCGATCGCGCTCGTCAACTCGATCCTGATCGCCCGTATCCTCGGCCCGGGAGACAAAGGCTCGTACTCGGCCATCGTCACGCTGCCGACGATGCTGGCGAGCTTCGGCACCCTCGGTCTTCCCAGCGCGGCCAACTACTTCGCCGGCAAGGGGGTATCCCTGCAGGGCCTGGTTCGAGCCGCCTACATGCTCACCGCCACTGCCTCGCTGATCCTGGTGGGCATCGTCTGGCTCGTCCTGCCCGCGCTGGAAGGCTCGTTCCTGTCGGCGGCCGCCGGCCACGACGACCTGCTCCGGGCGATCGTCTTCGTCGTCCCGCTCGGCATCCTCTCGGCCTTCGGGGGCGCGATCCTGTACGGCCGCCAGGCGGTCCGCGCGTACAACGTCATCCAGATCGTGGCGGCGGCTCTTCTCCTCGCCTGGGTCGTCGTGGTCGTGGGCTTCTACCACACCGGCCTGCGCGGCGCGGTCCTGGGCAGCATCCTCACTTCGGTCGTTACGGTGGTCCTGGTCATGGTCGCCGTGCACCGGCTCGAGCGCTCGACACCAGGCGGAGATGACGTCTCCTATCGAGCCCTCGCGTCGTACGGGACCAGAAGCTTTCCGGCCAGCCTGTCGGGCTACTTCTCGTATCGGGCGGACAACTACATCATCCAGGCCACGATCGCCGAGCCCAAAGTCCCCCTGGGCCTGTACACGCAGGCCGTCACGATGGACGAGCTCGTCTTCTACGTCCCTAACTCCGTCGCGACCTTGTTCCTGCCCCGCGTGGCGGGATCCAGCCACGAGGACTCGAGCCGGATGGTTGCCCGGGTCGGCCGTCTGACCACGCTGCTGACCCTCGGCGTGGTGATGGGCCTCATTCCGACGGCATTCATCGGCATCCACCTGATCCTGCCCCGCTACGTCGATTGCCTGCCGGCATTCGTGGCGCTGCTGCCCGGCATGATCACCCTGAGCGTCGGCAAGGTGATGACGAGCTACATCTCGGGGCGCGGCCGGCCCGGCCTGGTGGCGTTCGGCACGACTCTCTCCCTGGTGTTCAACATCGGCCTCAACTTCATGCTGATTCCTCGGTTCGGGATCGTGGGCGCGTCGCTGTCGTCGGTCTTCTCCTACACGCTCCAGGCAGCCGTGGCCGTCTACTTCGCCGGCAAGCTGTCCGGTCACTCACCGCTGGCGCTGTTCGTTCCGGGCCGCGACGAAGTTCATCTCCTGATGACGACGCTGCCGCGGGTGCTGCGCGGAGTGCCGCTGGTCGGCCGTTTCGTGGCCGCGATGGGACGCCGCTGATGCCGGGCCGCGTGCTCCTCGTCGCCTACAACTTCCCGCCCGTCGGGGGCGTGGGGATGCTCCGGACGCTCAAATACGCCACCTACCTGCCCGACTCCGGCTGGGAGCCGATCGTGCTGACGGCCGAGAACCCCGGCTCGGGATTCCTCGACGAAGAGGCGCTTCGCGATCTGCCGGCCGGCCTCGCGGTCGAACGAGCCTTCTCGCCCGAGCCGGTGAAGCTTCGGCGTCTCCTTGGCCGGACTGCGCGCCGGACGGCGGGATCGATTCCGGGCATGATGCGGCCGGCTCGCGGCCGGGAGCCCGCGCGGTCCGATTCGGAGAGCGGAGG
>DAHXON010000174.1 GCA_027364875.1 Chloroflexota bacterium | reverse complement strand
CCTCGGATGGAGTCACGTGGACGCAGGTCGCCTCCGCGACGCTGGCCACCATCCCGGCCGCGGCGACGCTCGGCCTCGTGGAGTGCTCGCACGTCAACACCGTGCTCGGTACTGCCACCTTTGACAATGTCTCCTTTATCCCTGGGCCCTAGCTTGATGTGCCTCCAACACATCCGGCAGACGCGGCTCCGGGCGAGGGCTCGTGGGCACCTCGTCCGCACCCTGGCGGCGACTATCTCGATCGCCCACGGCGTCGCCCACCCCCAGGCCCATGCCGACGCGTGAGCAGGACCTGACCGCGGCCGCGCCCTGTCTGGCCGCGGCCAGCGGCGGTCCCTACGTCGCCAGCGACGGCGCCGCATTCACCTGCGAGGGCGCGCCGTTCCGGCTGACCGGCTACACGTTCTACCCCGCGCTCATAGGCGGGGCGAAGGCGTGGCGAACGACCTCGTTCCGGACCTACATCGATCACGTCTTGGACATGGGTCAGGCAGCGGGCCAGAACCTTGTGCGGCCCACGGACCAGTGGGATCCACACGCCCCGGGCCAGCGCTACGACGACCCCGTCATCTGGTCGAACATGGACTACCTCGTCGATGCGGCGCGTTCCCGGGGCATGTTCGTCGTCATCGACCTCTCGGCATATCGGTGGCTCCTGCAGAGCCAGGGAAGAAACCCCTGGGATGCGACCGCCTGGATCCCGTTCATCGATTTCGTCGCCGCCAGGTATCAGAACGCGACCAACGTCGCCTTTTACTCGATCTCGGGGGAACCGTCACCGCCCCGGGACCAATCGCAGCTCGACACGCTCCTCGGGTTCTACCAGACCACGAGCCAGACGTTGCGAGCCGCGGACCCGAATCACCTGATCACCGTCGGCGGGTTCAACCATATGGAGGACTCGCCGCGGCTCAAATGGTGGCAGGCGATCGATTCGTTGCCGGCGAACGACATCGTTGCGTTCAAGACGTATTCGCAGCACGACATCGATCTGATGCCGTCGATCTCCGCCTTCGCCACGTCAGTCAACCGAGTTGCGTTTGTCGAGGAGTTCGGGATGCCGCAGCAGTATGGCGACGGTTCATTCACTGGCGGTACCGCGTACAACGGGCTCGCGGCGGGCCGCGCCGCATTCTTCCAGACCGTCTACTCCATGGGCACTTCTCTCGGCGTCGGCGGCTTCGTCTTCTGGAATATGGGCTGCCAGGTAGGCCCGACGAGCTATGAGGTCAGCCCGAAGACGCCGACGGCGTGGTCCGTCATCGCGAGCAACGGCGCGATCGCACCGGCGATGGGAAGTCCTCAGACGCTTTGTGGCTAACGATGTGTCCATTTCGGGCGTTCATCGCGACAGCCGTCTCGCATCGTGACATTTCGCTGGTTCGTTAACGCGTCGTCGGGATATTGCGTGCTCCGCCGCCCCTCGCACGAAAGGTAACCGGGAGAGATCGTGTTGGAACTGATGATCGGCAGATTGAGCGGTCCCCTTCGCCGGCTCTGGCCCGCGCTCATCGTGGGTCTGGCCATGGTCGGCTCGGTGGCGGCGAAGCCGACGGCGGCAAGCTCGACGGCCGGCGGACTCGTCGTATCCGTGGGCTACGCCGAGGACAAGGAAACCAACAACCCGAATCCGGCGAACTACCCCACGCCCTGGCAGGGGAGTCCCGGCGTCGTCTTCCTCGGCTCGGCCATGACCGGTTCGACGAACTGCGGTTCGCTGCCGTCCTGTTTCGACGCGGGGGCGATCCGCCTCGACAATCCCACCAGCGCGGACATCTCGGTCGGTGATGTCTTCGTCGACGTCCATTCGAGCGTGACCGGCGGCAAAACGTTCGACCTCTGGGGATCGTTCGTGGTCCCGGCCGGCAAGATGGTCGTCCTCACGGCCAACCCGCCCGGTGACCCCCACACCTACAACGACTTCGATACCAGCGGGTTCCCCTCGAACAACTGCACCCCTGTCGCCGTCGCCCCAACGGTGACCATCACCATCGGGGGCCAGGCAACCACGCTTGTCGACTCCACGCATGTCCTCGACACGGGCGGGATCGACCGGGGCTTCTGTGGCGGCCCAAACGGCAAGAACGAGTCCATTCAGTGGCGCCATATCGGCGTCAGCGGTAGCCCGTCCGCATCTCTGAGCCTCGCACCGGCGTCGCAAGCGCCCGTCCCCGGAACGCAAATCGCCGAGACCGCCACGCTCCTCGATGGCGGCGGTAGCCCCATTCCCGCCGCCACGGTCAACTTCGCGGTCGTCAGCGGTCCCGATGCCGGCGCGACCGGATCCGCGATCAGCAACTCGAGCGGTCAGGCCACGTTCGCTTACGTCGGTGGCTCCGCGGGCGTGGACGTCGTCGCCGCGACGGTCACCACCGTCGGCTCCTTCTCGACGCAAGCGCTGGTCGATTGGGGCTCGACCGCGGCGACCTGGACGGGAGTGGACATCGGCTCGCCTTCCATCGCGGGCTCGGACAGCTCTGCGAACGGTGTCTGGACGATCACCGGATCGGGCCGCGACATCGGTGGCACGTCCGACCAGTTCCACTTCGTCTCGCAGCCCATTGCCGGTGACGAGATGGTCGCGGCACGAGTGGTATCGCAGACGAACACGAACAGCCGGGCGCGGTCGGGGCTGATGTTCCGCCAGAGCGTCGATCCCGCCTCGCCGTTCTACGCAGTGGTCGTGACCCCCGGATCAGGCGTCTGGGTCATGGAGCGGCAGGGTTACGGAGCGTCGGTGCTGACGCTCGCCACGGTGACGGGCACGACGCCAACCTGGCTACGGATCACCAGAACGGGCACGACGTTCGACGGCGCGATGTCGGCCGACGGCGTGACCTGGGCGATCATCCCCGGCGCCTCGACGACCCTCGGCCTTCCGGGGGCACTCCTCGCGGGCATGGCCGTGACCTCGCATTCGATGACGTCCGCCAGCACGGCGGCCTTCGATGGCGTCTCGCTCACTGCCGCCGGATCCGCACCGACGCTCCGTAACCC
>DAHXON010000173.1 GCA_027364875.1 Chloroflexota bacterium | reverse complement strand
CGCCCCGGCCACGCCTCGCGGCCACGCAGCCGCGGCCGCACCACGCACACTCAACCGTCCCCGGGTAGATTTCGCCTGGACCGTCGGCCCGCGCCGGGACCGCGCCCCAACCACGCCGCGGCCATGCCCGCGCCCGCAACCGAACCCCGCCGGCAGCAATGGAGGCAGCCATGGCCGCACTGGATCTCCGGCATCCCCGCGCGATCACCATGTGGGACATCTCGTGGCTGTTGCGCCGCTGGCCCGGAGCCGGGTACGAGGACTGGGATCGGGCCCTCGACGAGCTCGTGGAGCGCGGCTACGACGCCGTCCGGCTCGAGGCCTTCCCGCATCTGCTGGCTGTGGACCCGGAAGCGGAGTGGGAGTTCATCCCCGGCGCGGATTGCCACGACTGGGCCGCACCCCTGCCAGTGAGGGCGCGGCCCTGGCCGGCGCTCGCCGACTTCATGCGCCGCTGCCGGGACCGGGACGTGGCAGTGGGCCTGTCCACCTGGTTTCCCCAGGACGCGACCGAGGCACGGCTGCGCATCCACTCGCCCGCGGACCACGCCGCCGTCTGGGCAAAGACCCTGGACCTCATCGAAGCGGAGGGCCTTCTCGACAACGTCCTGTACGTGGACCTGTGCAACGAGTGGCCGCACCCCAACTGGGCTCCGTTCTTCCGCGAGCAGCCCGCCGGAGCCGGCCACGACGATTGGAGCACCGAGCCGGCGATGGCCTGGATGCGTGCGGCGATCGAGGCCTTCCGGCCTGTTTCGCGCGGCCTGCCGCTGACGTTCTCGGTCCTGCCGAACAAGCGCTGGGCCCGCCGCGACCTGAGCTTCATGGATTTCCTCGAGCCGCACATCTGGATGTCCCAGGCGTCGGACTACTACGACCGGATGGGCTACGAGTACGCGACTCAGGGCCTCGGAAGCTACCGCATGCTCCAGCAGCAGGCGTACCCGATGTACGAGGCCGATCGCGACCACTATCGAGCCGAGCTGGTCCGGCTGATCCGCGAGACCGCCGATCTCAGCCGCGAGCTGGACCGGAGCGTGGCGACGACGGAATGCTGGGCGCTGGTCGAGTGGCGCGACCTCCCGGGCCTCGATTGGGCCTTGATAAAGGAGCTCTGCGAGCTCGGAGTCCGGACGGCCGTCGAAGCCGGCCGCTGGTCCGCCATCGCCACGAGCAACTTCTGCGAGCCGCAGTTCGTTGGAATGTGGCGCGACGTCGCCTGGCATCGCGCCCTGACCGACCTCATCAAGGGAGGACACCGCAGCTGACGTGTCACGCGTGGGACCAACTGGCCAGAGAGTTGGGGCACCATTGACGGGCCTTCTCGTCTGAGGCGCGAGGGCTATGCTGGCCGCGATCCGTAACGAGGCGTCCTGATGGTGCGAGTTCGACATCTTCTGGCCCGGGCATGGAACGGCCACCGCCAGCGCATTGCGATCGTGGTTGGGATCGTGGCCGTGCTGATCCTCGCGGGCAGCGCCGTGTTCGTCCTGGCCGCGCCCGCGCCGAAACCCGCACCGACTCCCTCGCCGGTCGCGGCTCTGCCCTCGGCCACGCCTGAGCCGACCGCCACGCCGACCGCCACGCCCACGGCCTCGCCAACGGTCGAGCCATCGCTGGGGCCGTCGGCGATCCCCGACGGCTGGGCCTACGCGGATCTCGACGGAGTGGCCGCGCCCGCTGACAAGGCCCATCGCCTGCCGCTGGCGATCATGATCGACGACTACAAGAAGGCCCGTCCGCAATCGGGCTTCTCGTCCGCCTCGATCGTCTACCAGGCCATGGTCGACGACAGCTCCGACCGCTACATGATGGTCTTCCAGGAGGGCACGGCCACGGACATCGGCCCCGTGCGCAGCTCCCGGCCGTATTTCGTCTACTGGGCCGCCGAGTACAAGGCGCTCTACGGCCACTTCGGCGGAGACGCCCTGGCGCTCCAGCAGGTCATCCCCGCCATGTCGGCGAAGATTTACAACATGGACGACCTCAACGGCGGATCGTGTCCCTATCACCGCATCAGCACTCGCGCCGCGCCGTACAACGCCTACACGAACACCTCGGAACTGATCCGCTGCCTGCCCAAGCGCAACTACCCGGCCACCTTCCAGAACGTGCCGACTCGAACCTTCGTCGACGACACGCCGGCCGAGCTCAGGCCCGCCCTGCAGACCGTCAACATCCCGTACCCGGCCGAGACGATCAGCTACCGGTTCGACCCCGTCAGCGACTCGTACCTGCGCATGGTCAACGGCCAACTCCAGATCGACCCGGCTAACAACCAGCAGGTCACGGCTCGGAACATCGTGGTGATGTTCCAGAAGTACGCGGTGGTGCCGTCCCTGGACAAGATGCGGCCGCAGGTGACCAACGTGGGTTCAGGCAAGGCGATCGTGTTCAAGGAGGGCCAGGCGATCGTGGGCACCTGGAAGAAGACCTCCAACGCGGCTCTTACTCAGCTGTACGACAGCTCGGGGAAGCTGATTCCGCTGGTACGCGGCGAGATCTTCATGCAGATCGTTCCGATCGGGACGGCCGTCACCTACAAGTAAACCCTGATGATCAGGGTCGTGTCGCCGCCGACGACTCCGGCATGGGTACCGGCAAGTGGATCCGCCTGACGGCGTTTCTCATCCTCGTTGCTCCGACCGCTACCGCGAGCTACGTGGGTGGAGAGGCCGGAGTCGCCGCGACAGCCTCGGTCGCATCGGTCGCGCTCCTGGCCGCCGGTCGCCTGTTCGTCGCCGCTGCATCGCGCCGCGGCGGCCGGCTGACCACATCTAGTCCACGACCTCCAGGCCGAGGGCCGTCGCGAGGTCGGCGGCCGACGCCAGGACGTCCGCCATCGGCATTCGCAGCCCGCGCAGGCGCTCGAGGTGGACCGCCCCTGAGATGTCGCAGCCGCGCATCTCGGAGTCCCGGACCTTCGCGTCCGCCCAGACACTCCGCGGAAGCGCGCAGTCGCGGAACGTCACCGATCCGAGCCCGGCCTCCGAGAGGTCGACCTCGTCGAGCCTGCAC
>DAHXON010000172.1 GCA_027364875.1 Chloroflexota bacterium | reverse complement strand
GGCGGGACAAAGACCCACCCTGCATCGCCCGGGGCGTTGTTGGGTAAGGCCCGGCCGGGCGACGTGGCCTTGCATCGCCCGGGGCGTTGTTGGGAAGAGACCGGCCGGGAGATGTCGCCTTGCATCGCCCGGGGCGCTATTGGGTAAGGGCCGGCGGGGCGACGTGGCCTTGCATCGCCCGGGCCTTGTTGAGGGGGCGCTGGGGCGGGCAGTAGGCGACGCGGCATAAGTCCCATCAGCGAGTTGACCAGTCGTTGTTGGCGGCTGTCACCGCTTTCAGGGAAATCCCTGTCAGGGATGACCCCTAAAGGGTCAAGTCGCGGCCCGACCTCCCGAAGCCTCAGATACTCAGATGGCTACCAACGACCTGCTCCCAACGGCACTCGTCGCCACCGGAACTGCTCCGGCGGTGGTCCCCCAGTTCGTCCCTCAGGCGGTGGGCGGGAAGGATCGCTTCGCCAGGCAGGCCGGTCCCGACGTGTCCTTCAAGGGGCCGAACGGGCCGACCGAGGCATACGCGGTGTTCCAGATCGATCCCGAAAGCAAGCGGCTCCAGGTGATGGTCGTGGACGCGGAAGGGCAAGTCCTCCGCGTGATCCCGCCGCGCTCGGTTGCGCAGATGATCGAGTCGATGAGCCGCTACCGGCCATAGGTTGATCGTCGGCACGGGCTCGCGCTCGGATCCCCACTTCGCCGCTCCACCTACCCGCGCCACCCGACCCGCGCCACCCGACCCATGCTTCCGAGCGCCCGGGCTTCCACCTGGCCAGCCGCCACCCCCGCGGCACCTCTTTCACTGCCGCCGTCCGCGCACCTGAACCAACCCGCTGACGCCTTCAGTATCGAGGCTGTGCGGCCGACTCCTCGGCAGGACCAGAGCGGTCTTCGCACCTCGCGCGTCGCGTGGCGGGATGGCCGGCCCAGGTCCGCCGACCTCGCTCGAGGAATCAGCCTCAAATGACCCTTACTCTGTCGGAAGCGGGCCAGACCGTCGTCGCCGGAACGTTCGGCCGGGCCATGAAGCGCGCCGGCGAAGCTCTCGGCTCGATGAGCGGCCAGATCATCGACGTCCAGACGCCCATGCTGCGGCGCTGCAGCGCGGCGGACGTCCTGGTCATGGCCGGCGGACCCGAATCGGTGGTCCTCGCGGTCTACGTCGGCATCACCGGCTCGATGCAGGGCCACGCCCTTCTCCTCTTCTCCCCCGCCGACGCGCACCGTCTCGCCCAGATCCTCCTGGCGGGTCTGCTCGGCCCGGGCGAGCTGCCAATGGAGAAGTCGAACGACATCCTCAATTACGACGAGCTGGAGCTGTCCGCTCTCCAGGAGGCCGGCAACGTCACGATCTCGGCCTTCCTCAACGAGCTCGGCATGCATCTGCACGAGCCCGTCCAGCCGACGCCGCCCCAGGTGGTCATCGAGATGGCCGGAGCGGTCCTCGACGCCGTACTGCTCGATCTCATGAGCGAAGCCGACCAGGTTCTCGCCGCGAAGACGACGTTCTCCGAAGGCGGCCGCGCGATCGATGGGACGCTGTTCGTGCTGCCTCGCCCCGATAGCCTCCGGGTCCTCCTGGACGCTCTCGGAGCGATAGGCATATGACGGTAGCCGAGAGCCCGAACCTGATGGTGGCAGGCATCGGGGAAATGGTCCTGAGTTCCAGCGCCGACGCCCACCTCGTCGCCTATGGCCTCGGCTCGTGCATCGCCCTGGCCGTCTGGGATCCACGCACGAAGGTCGGAGGACTCGCCCACTTCATGCTGCCGGCAGGTCCGGCCAACGGCTCGAGCCCGGTCAAGTTCATCGACTCCGGCCTGGACCTGTTCCTTCAGGCGATCGAGGCCAGGGGGGCCATGCTGTCGCGCTGCAGCGTCAAGGCCGCCGGGGCCGCCGCCATGCTGACCGTGGGCGGCGGGCTGGCCATCGGCAAACGCAATTCGGAAGCCCTCGAATCCGCGCTCAGGGACCGGGGGCTCAATCTCACGGCGTCGGCTCTCGGAGGAACTGCCGGTAGGACGGTTCAACTCGAAGTGGCCGACGGCCGATTTCTCATCAAGAGCTTGTCTTCTGTCACTGAGCTGTAGTTCGAGTAGTAGGGAGCACCGACGATGGCAAAAATCCTCGTCGTAGACGACGCGGCCTTCATGCGTCTGCGGGCGGCGAAGTTGCTCGTCGAGGCTGGCCATCAGGTCCTCGAAGCCGAGAACGGGCGACTGGCAGTCGAGACGTATCTGCGCGAGAGACCCGATTGCGTCCTCATGGACATCACCATGCCCGAGATGGACGGCCTCGAGGCGCTGGCCGAGATACGAGCCAAAGACCCTCACGCGCGGATCGCGATGCTGACGGCGATGGGCCAGCAGGCGATCGTCATGGACGCGATCAAGCGCGGCGCCCGCGACTTCGTCGTGAAGCCGTTCGCTCCCGACCGCGTCCTCGCGGCAGTCAACAAGCTCCTCGCCGCCTAGCCGGCTCCGACTGCCCCGAAGCGGAGGGGCAGTCCGGCGAGCCGTGCCGGCGGTCTCAATCGGAGCCAGTCGATGGCCAAGATCCGCGTCCTGATCGTTGACGATTCGGCCTTCATGCGCCACTCCCTCGGCCGCCTGCTCGGTGAGTCTCCCGTCATAGACGTGGTCGGCTCGGCGAGCAACGGCGAAGAAGGGCTGGCCATGGCGCGGCAGCTTCGCCCCGACGTCATCACCCTCGACGTCGAGATGCCCGTCCTCGACGGGCTGGGGATGCTCAAGCGGTTGATGGTGGAGGCGCCGGCGCGAGTGGTGATGCTTTCGAGCAAGACCACCGCGAACGCCCGGACCACCCTCGACGCCCTCGAGTTCGGCGCGATCGACTTCGTCCCCAAGCCCTCCGGTTCTCTCTCCATCGACATCGGCCGCGTCGGCGAAGAGCTCGTGGCGAAGATAGCGGCAGCTGCCGGCATGTCCGAGGCCGCCTTCCTGCGCCACCGCCAGGTCGCCGTGATGAACCTGACGCTGGCGAACAAGGAAGCCGCGAGGCAGGCG
>DAHXON010000171.1 GCA_027364875.1 Chloroflexota bacterium | reverse complement strand
AAGCTGGATGGTCGCAACGCGCGACACGCTCTCGCGCGGGCACGATCTGGCCAAGGCCTTCACCTACATGCTGCGCCGGTGGCCGTCCTTTACCCGCTTCCTGCGGATTCCGATGATGGCGGACGGCGATTCCGATTGAAGCCGGACAGTGATTCCGATCCAAGGCGGACAGGGGTTCCAACCGATCCCGGCCAGGGTCGTCGTCGGCATGGTTATGGGGTCAGGCGGTGGCTTCGGCGTCAAGGGTAAGCGTCTTTGCGGCCCGCTTTCGCAGTGATTCTCCCTTCAGCACCAGGCGGTGGGCGTTGTGAACCAGCCGGTCCAACACGGCGTCGGCGATGGTCGGGTCGCCGATGACCTCGTGCCAATGATCGACCGGCACCTGGCTGGTGACGATGGTAGAGCCGCGCTCGTGGCGGTCGTCCATGATCTCCAGCAGATCGCGGCGCTGCTCGCCGGTGAGCGGCGCCAGGCCCCAGTCGTCCAGGATCAGCAACTGCACGCGGCCGAGCGTCTTCATCAGCCGCCCGTGGCGCCCGTCGCCACGGGCCAGCGCCAATGCCTCGAGCAGCCGGGGCACCCGGTGATAGACGACCGAGCGGTTGTCGCGACAGGCCTTGTGGCCGAGCGCGCAGGCGATCCAGGACTTGCCGACCCCGGTCGGGCCGATGACCAGCAGGTTCTGTTTGCGGTCGATCCAATCGCCGGCGGCCAGCTTCTGGAACAGCGCGCGGTCGAGACCACGGGCCGCTCGCAAGTCGATATCCTCGACGACGGCTTGCTGGCGCAGGGCGGCGAACCGCAGCCGCGTGACCAACCTCTTATTTTCGCGCTCCGTCGTCTCCCGGTCGAGCAGCAGCGCAAACCGTTCCTCGAAGCTCAAGGCCGCGATGTCGGGATGTCGTCGCTGGTCGTCGAGCGCGCGAGCCATGCCGGTCAGGCCAAGGGCAAGCAGGCGTTCCTCGGTGGGGTGGGCGAGCATCGGTTCCTCCTTCAGTGGTAGTAGCCGCGGCCGCGGATGTTCGCGTGCAGCAGGGGAGCGGGGTCGGGCGCGGGATCTTCCTGGAAGGCCCGGTCCAGGCCGGTACGCAGGATCGAGGCGATCGAGCCGTAGCTCCGCGCCCCGATCGTCAGCCCGCGTTGGCAGGCCGCCTCGAGCCGGGCCTCGCCGTAGGTCTTGGCCAGCCGCAGAATGCCCAGGCAGGCTCGGAAGCCCTGCTCAGGGTGCGGCTTGGTGCGCAGGATCGTCTCCACCAGGGCCGCCGTGCCCGGGCCGACCTCGGCGGCAAAGGACAACAGCCGCGCCGGCGTCCAACTGGCGTAGCGGCGGTGCGCGCTCGGCATGTGCTCCGGGACCGTCGTGTGCCGATGCTTCATCGCCGAGCGCGGATGCCCCGCCACTCGCTTGCCGGCATGGAACATCTCGACCGTGGTGTCGGTGACGCGCGCCTCGACCACTTCGCGGATCAGCCGCGACGGCACCGAGTAGAAATGCCCATGCACCTCGACGTGATAGTCAGGCGCCACCCGGCAACGCCGCCACTCGGCATAGGCATACGGCTCGGGCGGCAGAGGCAGCAGCGCCGGCCGGTCGATCGTCGCGAAGAACTCGCGCCGGCTGGCGTCGAGCCGGCGCATCAGCCGCGCGTTGAGGTCGCCCAGAACCTCGCGGATTGCTTCGTTCAACTCAGCCAGCGACAAGAACCGCCGGTTGCGCAACCGCGCCAGGATGAACCGCTCCACGATCAGCACCGCGACCTCGACCTTGGCCTTGTCGCGTGGATGGCGGACCCGGGTCGGTAGCACCGCGGTGCCGTAGTGGGCCGCCATCTCCTCGTAGCTGCGGTTGATGCCGGGCTCGTAGCGGCACGCCGCCGTCACCCCGGCGCGCAGGTTGTCACACACCAGCAGCTTCGGCACCCCGCCGAGGAACGCGAGCGCGTTGACGTGCGCCCCGATCCAGTCCGCCAGCCCCTCGCTCCAGCGCGCCTCGGCATAGGTGTAGTTCGAGGCGCCGAGCACGGCGACGAACACATGCGCCGGCCGCTCCTCGCCGGTCGCCCCATCGAACACCGGCACCGTGTCGCCGGCGTAGTCGACGAACAGCTTCTCGCCGGCGACATGGGTCTGGCGCATCGTCGCGCTGATGCCGCGCCGCCAGTCGATGTAGAGATCGCAGAACCGGCTGTAGCCGTAGCCGTCCGGCTCCTCGGCCCGGTATTCCTCCCATAGCAGCAGCAGCGTCACGCCGCGGCGGCGCAGCTCGGCGTGCACGTGGTTCCAGTCCGGCATCGCCCGCGTCGGCACCGGGTGGAAGCCCGCGGGAGCGAACAACCGCCGCTCCAGCGCCGCGTCGTCGAGCTCCGCCGGCACCGGCCAGGTGATCCCGAGCACCGCCGCCCGCCGCAAGTATTCCGCCACGGTCGTGTGACCGACACCAACGGAGCGCGCGATCATCCGGACGCTCGCGCCGCTTGCGTGCCTCAGGCGCAGAACCTCTCGTACTTTCCTCATCGACAATCTCTCGGCTGGCATCGTGTTCCTCCTGCTCGGAGGACCACGCTACCGGTCATCGGATCGCCGACGTCGGCCCAGAACGCCCCTCCTCAGGGCTGTCCGGGATCAATCGGAATCACTGTCCGGCTTCCCTCGGAATCAGTGTCCGCCTTGCGTCGGAATCACTGTCCGCCTTGGCTCGGATTCCGCAGTGACCAACGTGGAATAGGCCACCACGGCGATAACAAGATATTCCGGCACCGTTACAGTGTTACCAAAGGCCCTGACGGGGAGATCACCACCGACGCCCCAAAGGATGCCGATGAAAATGACAACGTTGAGCATCGCCGAGAGCAGGCCAACAGCCATGCTGACCGGCGACTCCGTTGCTACACGCGCATCCTCGGCGATCCGGAACTCCGGATTGCGGTCCTCGCTGTTCAGGTAATGCAACTGACGGATCAGATTGTCCGCGAGCCAGCGGTCGATCAGATGCCGCGTCAGCCACGCGCGCCATTTGCGTTGGAGCGTCATGCGAGCCCAAACTGCCAGGATCGCCAGCACGATGCTGATACCCATGAGCAGCAGGAAAAGCAGCGCCTGCACCCGGAGGG
>DAHXON010000170.1 GCA_027364875.1 Chloroflexota bacterium | reverse complement strand
ATCCCCCGCGGGCCACGACCGGTCTGCGGCCCATCTTGAGCTCGCTCCCGACGTCAGGGAGGCCCCGGCAATGCGGAAGCTCGGTTTCGCGCTCGCCTTCGGACTGCTGCTGTCCGGCGGGCTCGGTCTCGGTCCCGGTCGCGTGGAGGCGGCCGTCGGCAACGACAAGGTCGTAATCGTCGTCGGCGCGGTCCAGGGCACCACATCCTTGTACAAGTCATATGGCGACGACGCCGCGGCGACGTTCGCGAAGTACACGAGCAACGTCGTCAAGATCTACTCCCCCAACGCGACCTGGGCAAACGTCCAGGCGGCGGCGAAGGGCGCCAAAGTCTTCGTCTACCTGGGGCACGGCAGCGGCTATCCGAACCCGTACGTCGGCTACCTTCAGCCCAACGGCGACAACGGCATGGGCCTCAACTACAGCTCGGGAACACAGGCCAACAGCGACTCGTACACGCAGTATTACGGCGAGAACTACATGGCCCAGCTCGGACTGGCCCCCAACGCGGTCGTCATCCTGTGGCATCTCTGCTACGCCTCAGGGAACAGCGAGCCCGGAGACGGCAAACCTACTCTTGCCACGGCCCAGACCCGGGTGGACGGCTATGCATCGGGGTTCCTGCGCGGCAACGCCCGCGCCGTGATCGCCGAGGGTGTCGGCGAGATCGACCCGTACATCACCGCGATCTTCACCGCTCACCAGGCCATCGACGCGGTCTGGCGGACGGCCCCCAACTTCCACAACAACGTGACGGCGTGGGACAGCTCGCGGAATAGCGGCTTCGCCTCGGCAATCGATCCGGATCTGTCCCATCCCCAGCCCGACGGCGATCCCTACTACCGATCGCTCGTCGTGGCGCCGGGGCTGACGACCGACCAGGTCGGCGTCGCGGGGCCGATTTCCGCGCCAACGCCCGCCTCCACTTACCATGCCCTGACACCCGCTCGTATCCTCGACACCCGCCGGGGAATCGGCCTCGCGGGCGCCTTCCAGGCTCGCGTCGCGCGGACTTTCACCGTCACTGGCCAGGGCGGGGTTCCGGCCGGAGCCACGGCCGTCACCGGCAACCTGACCGTCACGGGCCAGACGTCCCGCGGCTATTTGTACGTCGGTCCGGTCGCGATGAACATCCCGACCAGCTCGAGCCTCAACTTCCCCGTCGGCGACGATCGGGCAAACGGCGTCACCGTGGCGCTCGGGACGGACGGCACGCTGTCGATCACGTACGTCGCGTCGGCCCTGGGCGACTACACGGCCCATGTCGTCTTCGACGTCAGCGGCTACTTCACGGCCGACGACAAGGGCGCCACGTATCACGCCCTCACGCCCTCACGCCTGCTCGATACTCGACGGGCACTGGGCCTCGACGGCGCGTTCGTGAACCGCGTGGCGCGGACGTTCCAGGTGTCCGGGCGGGGCGGCGTTCCCGCGGGCGCCACGGCGATCACGGGCAACCTGACGGTCACGGGCCAGGGCTACGGTGGCTACCTCTACATGGGTCCGGCCGCGATGAACATCCCGACCAGCTCGACGCTCAACTTCCCGGTGGGCGACGACCGAGCCAACGGCGTGACGGTCGCGCTCGGCGCGGGCGGCACCCTTTCGGTGACGTACATCTCCTCGGCGCTGGGCTCGTATTCGGCCAACGTCATCTTCGACGTCAGCGGCTACTTCACGTCGGACATGACGGGCGCCGCCTTCCACGCCCTGACGCCCGCTCGAATCCTCGACACCCGCCATGGCGTCGGGCTCGCCGAGTCGTTCGTCAGTCGCACGGCCAGAACGTTCGCGGTCGCCGGCCAGGGCGGCGTCCCGGCGGGCGCGGTCGCGGTCACGGGCAACCTGACGGTGACGGCCCATGCGTGCCGCGGCTACCTCTTCGCGGGTCCGGTTCCGATGGACATCCCAACGAGTTCCACGCTCAACTTCCCGCTCGGAGATGACCGAGCCAACGGCGTGACGGTAGCCCTCGGCGACGGCGGAATGATGTCGGTCACCTACGTGGCCTCGGCGCTGGGCGGCTACGGCGCCAGCGTGATCTTCGACGTGGGCGGCTACTACGCCGCGGTCGAACCGGCGAGCTGATCGGGAGCCTGCGGGTCGGCGGTCGAACGGCGCTCGAACGGGCGAATGGGGGGCCGGCGGGCGAGTCGGCCGGCTAGGCGCAGCTCATCAGCGCCTCGACTCGAGCGACCAGCTCGTCGGGCGCGAACGGCTTTACGGCGAAGGCTGTGCGGCCGCCGGGCAGACCGAGGATGCCGGCCGCCGCGTTCGGATGCCCGGACACCATCAGGATGGGCAGGCCGACATCGACGGCTCGAAGGCGCCGGGCAAGGTCGAGTCCGTTGAGTGATGGCATCTCGAAGTCCGTCACGACAAGGTCGGGCTGGCGTGCCGCGGTCGCTTCGATGGCCTCGGCGGCGTTGCGCGCTTCGACGACGGACCAGCCACGCCGGGTGAGGATCATGCCGATCAGATGGCGGACGGCTGGATCGTCGTCCACGACGAGTGCGATTTGCGACACGGCCGATCTACTCGCGGCTGCCGGGCCCGGCAGTGCCGGCTGTCCGATGCCTGCCGGCGGCTCGGCCGGGGTCGAGGCGGGCGTCGACGAGATCGTCCGTCGCCTTGCCTTTCGGGAGCTTCGAGCCGTCTGCGTAGCCATCTCAACCTCGGGGCCGCGGGCCGTGCCCGTCATGGATACGTCCCCGAAGGGACCCCGGATCATCGCCCGGCCAATCCCCCAATGGCACGGAGCGTGGCGAGGAATCCTGATGCCGCCCTGAATCAACGAACCCCTCGATTCGTCCGAGGGGTCCGATTGAGCTGGGTGGATGAGAGGGTCTAGGGCCAGACGACCGTGATGTGAGGGGACGTCACCTGCGTGCCGCCTGCGGAGGTGCAGATCGAGTACATCTCGTAGGTCCCCGCGGGCCACGTGTACGGGTACGGATCGCCACCATGCATTGGCAGGTAGTACCCAGCGTCCCCGATCACAAAGAGACCACTCCTCCAACCGCCTGAGCGGTAGTCACGGCACGAAGACCCGGGCAATGAATTCACCCGGAACGTGCCGTAGTCGCCGTGGTGTGCAGGTGGAGTGATCAGGGCAATCGTCGCGAACATCGTC